>DASSUO010000137.1:0-3070 GCA_035706925.1 Moraxellaceae bacterium | reverse complement strand
GGCCATGGGCCAGAACGCGGGCTATGCCGGCATCTATCCGATCCTTGAGACGGGCTTGCTGGGTTTTCAGGTCACAAAATTCCATCGCTCTCACCTGTCTTCCGATCGCTTCAGATTATCGCCATCCAGAAGATAGCGGCTGCCGGTGTGCGGGCAGACATATTCGCCATGCCCGCTCACGGGCAACGGGATTTGCTCGCCGTATTCGCTCATCCATCCGACCTGACGGGCCGGCACGCCAACCATGAGCGCATAGGGTTTAACGTTCTTGTTAATCACCGCCCCGGCGCCGACAAAGGCGTACTCGCCGATAACGGTCCCGCACACAATCGTGCAGTTGGCTCCGAGAGTGGCGCCGCGCTTGACCAGGGTGTCGCGGTACTCGCTTTTACGCTCGATAAGCGCGCGGGGATTATAGACATTGGTAAAAACCATGCTGGGACCGCAGAACACACCCTCTTCCAGAGTGACATTGTCATACACCGACACGTTGTTCTGAATCTTGCATTTGTCGCCAATGACAACCCTGTTCCCGACAAAGACGTTCTGACCGAGCGAGACGCCCTTGCCGACGCGGGCACCGCCACAAACATGCGCAAAGTGCCAGACTCGCGAGCCCTCGCCGATCAGGGCACCCTCATCGACAATGGCGCTGGAATGAATACTGACGGACATGATGTTAGTACTCCAGCGGGAGGGCTACACGGCGGCCATCGCGCGCGGACAAATACATGGCGATGAGCAACTCCAGACTCTTGAGGCCCTCACGCCCGTCAGTTTCGGCTTCAGCCTCGCCCTGCAGCGTCTTGATCACGTTGTCGTAATACAGCGGGTGGCCAAATCCGTAAACACTGGTCGTGGCGTAACTGGCCTCCTTGATCTTTTCATCTTCGGGCAACATCCGGTCGAATTCCCAGTGCTGGATCTCGTTCACCGCGACGCCGCCAATTCTCACCGTCCCCTTTTCCCCCAAGATGGTGATGCTTCCCTCCAGATTCTTGGGGTAGGCCAGCATGGTGACATTCAGTGTACCCATGGCGCCGCTTCGCCAGCGGATAGCGGCAACGCCGGAATCCTCAACTTCGATGCTACGTGCGAGCGTGGCGGTGTAGGCCATGACAGATTCGACCGGACCAATGAGCCAATCGAGCAAATCGATATAATGACTGGCCTGATTCATGAAAGCGCCGCCGTCAAACTCCCACGTACCCCGCCACTTGGCGCTGTCGTAATAATCCTGCGGACGCGTCCAGAAGACGTTGACGGATACGGCATATATCTTGCCGAAACGCTTTTGTTCCACTGCGCGCTTCAACAACTGCAGCGTCGCATTACGACGATTTTGCTTGACGACAAACAGGCGGACGCCTGCCTTGTCGCAAGCCTCGACCATTTTGAGCCCGTCCTGCCAGCGGGTCGCCATGGGCTTTTCCGTCATGACGTGCTTGCCGGCCTCGGCCACCTCGACCGCCTGCATGGGATGCAATCCGCTTGGCGTGGTCAGGATGACACAGTCCGCGGTGGTCTGCGCGAGCATATCGGCCAGTCTGGCGTGGCCACGCGCGCCAGTCTTGGCAACTGCCGCCTGGAGAGCGGCGGGCTCGATATCACAGACATCGACCAACTCGCATCGGTCAGCATGTTTTTCCATGGCCGCGAAATGGTTCTGGGCAATACGACCACAGCCGACAAGCGCAAAGCGCACCTTCCGGTCAGTAATGGATGAATAAGAATGCATCGGGGGCACCCACAGGTTTAGAAGCGGAAAACAGTAAAGCCCGCCTCAAGGGCGGCATGACGATCAAACAAAGACTTGATATCCGCGAGAACCGGCTTGTCCGACCGGCAACACGCCCGAAGCTGGGCAATTGACATCTCACGGAATTCCTTGTGCCCCACGGCAACTACCAAGGCATCGACTTGCCTGGCGGGATCGATATTCCCCAACTCGATGCCGTATTCGTGCGCCACTTCCCCCGGATCAGCCCAAGGGTCGGCCACAACCACGTTTGCCCCCCACTGCTGCAGCTCCTTGACAAGGTCGACAACTTTACTGTTACGGATATCGGGGCAGTTTTCCTTGAAGGTAATACCCATGACACCCACGGTGCAACGAGGGACATCCATGCCGTTCTGCAGCATGCGCTTGACCACATTGCGCGCAGCATAACGGGCCATATTATCGTTGATGCGACGCCCCGCGAGGATGACCTGAGGGTGATACCCCAACTCCTCGGCCTTGTGCGTCAGGTAATAGGGATCCACACCGATGCAATGTCCGCCCACCATGCCGGGCCGGAAGGGCAGGAAGTTCCATTTGCTGCCGGCCGCCTCCAGCACTTCCAGGGTATCAATGCCGATCCGCTCGAAAATGACGGAAAGCTCATTCACAAAGGCGATATTCAGGTCTCGCTGACTATTCTCGATCACCTTGGCGGCCTCGGCCACCTTCAGGCTGCTGGCCTTCCAGGTTCCCGCCCTGATGATTTGCGCATACAGGCTGTCAACCGCCTCAGCGGCCTCGGGAGTGCTGCCGCTGGTGATTTTCCTGATCGTGGTCAGGGTATTGACCTTGTCGCCAGGATTGATGCGCTCGGGACTGTATCCACAGAAAAAGCCTTCGTTGAAGCGCAAGCCGCTGTGCTGCTCCAGCACCGGCACGCATACCTCCTCGGTCGCGCCCGGATATACCGTGGACTCGTAAATGACCACATCACCGACCTTGAGCGCCCGGCCCACGGTCGCGCTGGCCTTGACCAAGGGAGTCATATCCGGACGGTTGGCCTGATCCACCGGCGTCGGCACCGTGACAATAAACACCTGCGCCTGCTTCAAGTCGTTCGCATCCGAACTGAAACGCAAGTGTGTCGCCCGGGCCAGCTCTTCTGGACTGCACTCCAGCGTATGATCCTGCCCGCCTTGCAGTTCCGAAATCCGCGTGGGGTTAATATCGAAGCCGATGACAGGACGGTGCTTGGCGAATTCGACGGCAAGAGGGAGGCCCACATAGCCTAGCCCGATGATGGCAATGGTTTTTTCTTGGAGGTTCATGATATCGATGAGCAAGCGC
>DASSUO010000136.1:0-12218 GCA_035706925.1 Moraxellaceae bacterium | reverse complement strand
CCGCTGCCTCGACGGCAGCATCAAATGCCAGTCGGAACGCGGCCAGGTGATCCGCCGGCAAGGTAAGACCGGCTGCCATGGCATGCCCCCCGAACCGCGTAATCAACCCGGGGTGACGTGCTGCCACAGTATCCAGCACATCGCGCACATGAACACCGGCAATGGAGCGGGCTGACCCCTTCAGAACGGTCGGGCGCGCTTCGCTGGCATCTGCGGGAGCAAAGGCAATCACCGGCCTGTGATACCGATCCTTGATGCGGCCCGCCACAATGCCGATCACGCCCTGATGCCAGCGACGGTCAAAAAGGACCATCCCGTGCGGCAGGCGCTCTTCGTCGAAGCTCAGCTGACGGATAGTGGTCAGCGCCTCCTGATGCATGCCCGCCTCGATCGTGCGCCGCTCGATATTGAGCCCATCCAGCTCCGCCGCATATTGCGCCGCAAGATCAGGAGAGTCCGTCAGCAGACATTCGATACCGTGCGACATGTCATCCAGACGGCCGGCCGCATTGAGTCGCGGCGCCACCTGAAACGCCAGGTCACTGGCGACAACACGGGCCGACACCTTCCCCGCGATGGCGAGCAGCGCGCTGATCCCCGGACGACAGCGGCCCGCACGGATGCGCGACATCCCTTGATGCACAAGCGCACGATTGTTGCTGTCGAGCGGTACCACATCGGCCACGGTACCCAGCGCGACGAGATCGAGAAAGCTGGCCATCGTGGGCTCCTGAATTCCCCTTTCGAGGAACCACCCTCCCTCCTTGAGGCGGGTACGCAGGCTCGACAGCAGATAGAAGATCACTCCTACGCCTGCCAGATGCTTGCTGGGAAAGCCACAATCCCGCTGATTCGGATTCACGATGGCATCAGCCGCCGGCAACTCTGCACCAGGCAGGTGGTGGTCCGTGATCACGACCTGGAGGCCCGCCGCCCTTGCCGCCTGCACTCCCTCGAGACTCGATATTCCGTTATCGACCGTGATGATGACGTCCGGCGCGCGCGTCTCGCAGGCCAGCGCCACAATCTCTGGGGTCAGCCCGTAGCCGTATTCAAAGCGGTTGGGCACCAGATAATCCACTTGCGCGCCCATGGCACGGAGCGCCAGCACGGCAAGCGTCGTGCTGGTCGCGCCGTCGGCATCGAAATCGCCAATGACCAGCAGACGCCGCCCGTCGCGCAACGCGCGCTCCAGCACGTCCAGCGCGACATCCAGCCCTTTGAGCTGCGAGGCCGGGACCAGTCCTTTCAACCCCCGATCCAGATCTTCCGGTCGCCGCACGCCCCGTAGCGCATAGAGGCGAGCCAACACCGGATGCATGTCGGATAGTGGTGCTACGTCGGCCGGCATCAGGCGGGCACGGATGATTTTCTTCATGGAAGGAAAGGCTAACCGAATCATGCCGCGCCAGCAGCAATTGCCCACTGCTTCCGCCCGGCAAGCGCCGTCGCGATCGCGGCTTCGGCCGCCTTCGCCCGCATGGTCGCGGCTGCCATCACCGCAGGATTGGCGTCAGCCGCGATACGAACAGGAGCGGATCTGGCGGCGAAATGCCGCACTATCGGGGCTTCAAAGCGGAAGCCGCTCCTGCCGGTTGACTGCCGCCCGGTCGGCCGGGCACGCGGGGAAAAAGCAGGGGAAAACAAAAAGCCCGTGACAGGCACGGGCTTCTCGCGGGGCCTGGCGCGACTTACTTGCCCATCGCGCTCAGGATGGAGGACTTCACCTGATCCAGCGTGGCATCGATGGTCTGCACCACCGCGTTGCCGCACTGCTTGATCGCGGTATCCGGATCCTTGAGGCCGTTGCCGGTCAACGTGCAGACCACTTTGGAGCCTTCAGGGATCTTGCCCGCCTTGATGTCACGCATGGCGCCGGCCAGTGACGCGGCCGAGGCCGGCTCGCAGAACACGCCTTCGCGAATGGCCAGCAGGCGCTGGGCGTCCAGGATGTCCTGATCAGACAGCTCGTCGAACCAGCCGCCGGACTGCTTCTGCAAGGCCCAGGCCTTGTCCCAGGACTGCGGATTGCCAATGCGGATGGCTGTGGCCACGGTTTCGGGATTGGCCACCGGGCCACCGCGCATGAAGGGGGCGGAACCGGCCGCCTGGTAGCCGACCATCTTCGGCAGGCTGTTGGACGTGCCCCGTTCCTTGTACTCGGTATAGCCCATCCAGTGCGCGGTAATGTTGCCGGCATTGCCGACGGGCAGGCAGTGGAAGTCCGGCGCGAATCCGAGCTCGTCGACGATCTCGAACGCCGCAGTCTTCTGGCCCTGCAGGCGATACGGGTTGATGGAGTTCACGATGGTGACCGGCGCGTGCGCCGCCACCTGCTTCACCAGTTCCATGCCTTCGTCGAAGTTGCCCCGAATCTGCAGGGTGATGGCGCCGTACATCATGGCCTGCGCCAGCTTGCCCATGGCGATCTTGCCCTCGGGGATCAGCACGAAGGCGGTGATGCCGGCACGCGCCGCATAGGCGGCAGCCGCAGCGGAGGTGTTACCCGTCGAGGCGCAGATGATGGCCTTGCTGCCCTCTTCCACCGCCTTGGTGACCGCCATGGTCATGCCGCGGTCCTTGAAGGAACCGGTGGGATTCAGGCCTTCGTACTTGACGTAGATTTCGACATCCTTGCCGAGCAGTGCCGGAATGTTCTTCAGCTTGATCAGCGGAGTATTACCCTCGCCCAGGGAAATCAGGCGGGTGTCGTCGGACACCGGCAGGTGGTCGCGGTACTTGTTGATCAGGCCGGTGTAGCGGTTGCCGAAGCTCATGGTGTTTCTCGTCAGGACAAAAGTAAGTTGGGGACGATCAGGCGTCGAGGTTTTCGAGGCGAATGCGGACGATCTTGCCGATGATGTCGTCCAGCGCTTCCATGGCCGCGATGGCCTGGTTCATTTCCTTTTCCTTGACCGGTTTGGTCAGCAGGATCACCGGAACGGAACCGGCCTCATGCGCCGGCTTCTGCAGGATCGCCTCGATGCTGATCCCGCGCTCCGAAAGAATGCGCGTCACATCAGCAAGTACGCCGGGACGGTCATTCGCCGTCAGGCGCAGGTAATAGGAGGTCACCACCTCATCCATCGGCAGGATGGGAGTATCCGCAATGGCGCTAGGCTGGAAGGCCAGGTGCGGCACGAATGCAGACTTTTCAGCGTTCAGTTCGCGAACGACATCGACAATGTCGGCGACCACAGCCGACGCGGTGGGACCTGCACCCGCACCAGCGCCGTAATAGAGGGTTGCGCCAACCGGGCTGGACTGCACCAGCACCGCGTTCTTCACGCCGTTGACGTTGGCAATCAGGCGCTGCTCGGGAATCAGGGTCGGGTGCACGCGCAGCTCGATGCCCTCGTCCACGCGACGGGCAATACCCAGGTGCTTGATGCGAAAGCCGAGCTCTTCAGCATAGCTAACGTCTTCACGGGTCAGGCGCGTAATGCCTTCCGTGTAGGCCTTGCTGAATTGCAGCGGAATGCCGAAGGCCAGCGAGGCCAGGATCGTCAGCTTGTGCGCCGCATCGATTCCCTCGACGTCGAAGGTCGGATCGGCTTCGGCATAGCCGAGCTCCTGCGCTTCCTTCAGCACGTCATAGAAGTCGCGACCTTTTTCGCGCATTTCCGTCAGGATGAAGTTGCCCGTGCCGTTGATGATGCCGGCCAGCCACTCGATGCGATTGGCCGCGAGGCCTTCGCGCAGCACCTTGATGATGGGCACGCCACCGGCAACAGCGGCCTCGAAGGCGACATAGACGCCCTTCTTGTCAGCCGCCGCGAAAATCTCGTTTCCGTATTCGGCCAGCAGCGCCTTGTTCGCCGTGACCACGTGCTTGCCGTTATTGATGGCCTGCATTACGACGTCGCGCGCCGTGGTCGTGCCGCCGATCACTTCGACGACCACGTCGACGTCGGGATCGTTGACCACATCCATGATGTCGCGGGACACGCGAATACCTGTCAGGTCATAGCGGGGATTGTCCCGGCGCATGCCGACGTGGGTGACACGGATGTCGCGACCGGTTCGGCGGGAAATTTCGGCTGCGTTGTCACGAAGCAGGTTGAGGGCACCACCGCCCACGGTGCCAAGACCGACAATACCTACGGAGACCGGTTTCACTTCACCACCAGAATTCAAGTTGGGGAATGCCTGCGCGCCGGGAAGGAACGGCTGCGCGACAGCCCGCCCGGCCCGCAAAGGCCTGAAGGCCCGCTGAGGCCTGTCGCCCGCTGACAATAGGGGCTCTGCGCCTTGGGGGAACGGCTGGATTCGGATCGGACGGAGGGGCGCAACATTATGGCCCACCCCCGGCTTTGTCAAACCGGGGAAGGGCCTGTTGCGTGGGAATCAGCGCAGCTGAAGGGTCTTGGCGAGCTCGGCCGCAGACACATAACCGCCCAGCTGCATGCCGTCCTGGGAAAAGAGGGCCGGCGTGCCGCGCACACCCAGTGCCTCGCCCAGCTCATACTCGCTCTTGATCGGTGCTTTACACGTGGCTGGCGCAGCGGGCAAGGCGCCCCCCTTCTTTGCATCGGTCAGCGCCTGTTGCCGGTCCTTCGCGCACCAGACGCTGGCCAGCTTGGCCACCACGGGTGACGCCGGCCCGCCCCTGGGGAAGGCAAGGTATCGCACCTCGACGCCGCGCTGATTCAGTTCGGGCACCTGGGTATGGAACTTGCGGCAGTAGCCACAATCCACATCCGTGAAGACGTACAGGATCTTCTGGGGCTTTCCCTTGGCGGGAAAAATGACCATGTCGTCCAGCTTGACCTTTGCCAGTGCCTGACTGCGCCCTCCTGCCAATGCCTGATCGGACACACTCACCAGGTTGGTATCGCGGATTTCAAGCAGGTCACCCTGGATCAGGTACCGACCATCACCGGTCGCGATGAGTGGGTCATAGTTGCGAAAACCGACCAGATACAGGCCTCCCGGGAAGCCGTTGGCCGGCATGGGCGTAATGGTCGTGACCTCGGCATCGGGCACAGCCGTCTTCAGTCGTGCCCGAATGAGGTCTTCTGCCGGGCCGGCATGCGCCAGCGACACCAGAAGCGCACTCAGCAGGACAAGGGAACGGGTCAGGGACTTCTTCATTTCTCTATCTCCACACATTGTCCGCAAGGATAAGCCCTCCCGGCGATTTCTGCTGGTTGCATGCGTGTAAACGGCCTCAGCGGCCGACAGGGACAGGCCGGGTCTCCGGCCTCTCCCGGAAGGAGTGCATGACCCATCCCGGCCCGGCGTCTGGCGAAACAGCCGCCGCGCTAACCGCGAGGGTGATGCCGGGCGTGAAGCGCCTGGAGGCGCTGATTGGCGATGTGTGTATAGATCTGGGTGGTCGACAGATCGCTGTGGCCGAGGAGCATCTGGACAACACGAAGGTCCGCGCCATGATTGAGCAGATGGGTGGCAAACGCGTGCCTGAGCGTATGAGGCGACAGCGGCTTGGTGATCCCGGCGGCGCGCCCCAGATCCTTGATGCGGTACCAGAACGCCTGGCGGGTCATGAAGTCACCCTCCCGACTCGGAAACAGCGCGTCGTTGGCGGCACCTGCCACCAGCGCAGGGCGTGCCGAGACGAGGTATCGTTCCAGCCAGTCCATTGCCGTCTCGTTCATGGGAACGAGACGCTCCTTCGACCCCTTGCCCGTCACTCGCAGGAAACCGCCGCGGAAATTCGGTTGATCAACCTTCAGGCCCACCAGCTCGGATACGCGCAGGCCACAGGCGTACAAGAGCTCGAGCATGGCCCTGTCGCGCAAACCCAGCGGGGTTTCCACCAGAGGCGCCGCCAGTAGCGCCTCCACCTCGCCTTCGGACAAATCCTTGGGCAGCGGGCGGCCCAGCCGTGGTGCCTCCAGGTTCAGTGTGGGATCACAGGGGATTCGCTGCTGCGCCAGATGAAACCGGTAGAAGCGGCGGATGGCTGACAGGAAGCGCGCCCGCGACCGGGGATGGATTTCCTCGGCCGCGAGATCGGCGACATAGCGGGTGAGATCCGCATGATCGAGATCGAATAGCGTCTTCGGCCTCGCCCATTCCGCCAATCGATGGAGATCGGAGAGGTAGCCGGCAATCGAATGGCGGCTGAGTCCCTCAACAGTAAGCTTGCTGCGGAACTGGCGCAGCTCGGGAGGCTCTGGCAGGTCACTGGCCGCCGAGCGCGGCCGGCCTCTCGGCCGCTTCACAAGGGTCGTCATACGCCAAGCATACCGGAGGCAACATGCCCAGTGACACCCACCGGACTGCCCACCAAAAGCGTGGGAGCGGCTTTCGCCGCATTACCCACACCCGCCTCCGCACGTCCCTGCTTCGCGCCTCGCGATATCGTAATTCGGAGGATCGTGCGGCGGGATGTCGGCGGCGTGGGGCATGGCTGAAGCCGCTCCAGCAAGAACGAAGGCGCGGGATGGAATAGCGTGGACGGGAGGGGTGGCGGAAAATGACAGAAGGCGCCCGTAGGCGCCTTCTGCTTCGCTGCGTGCGATTCGGCCCGGATCAGTCCGGACGGGAACCCGTCAGCTTCTCCTTGATGCGGGCAGACTTGCCCGAACGATCGCGGAGGTAGTACAGCTTGGCGCGACGGACGTCACCGCGGCGCTTCACTTCGATGCCAGCCACCAGCGGGGAATGGGTCTGGAACACACGCTCCACACCAACACCGTTGGAAATCTTGCGCACCGTGAACGCGGAGTTCAGGCCGGCGTTCTTCTTGGCGATAACCACGCCTTCGTACGCCTGCAGACGCTCACGGTCACCTTCCTTCACCTTGACCTGCACGATGACGGTGTCACCGGGCGCGAAGGACGGGACGTTCTGCTTCAGCTGGGACTGTTCAACTGCTTGAACCAGGGGATGCTTGCCGCTCATGGCATTTCCTCTCTAAATGGCTGCAGAGGCTGTGGGTTCACCCCCTCACGGAAGTGCCCGGCGCATGCCAACCGTTACACAAAGATCCGTTGCCGGACCCATGGAGACGCTCCGGTCTTACCGACCCGCCACGTCCTCGCCGCTTTCGCGACGGATATCGTCAAGCAGCTTTCGCTGCTCTTTGTCGAGCGTGACCGACTCAAGCAATTCCGGCCGACGCTTCAATGTCCGTTCCAGGCTCTGTCGCCGCCGCCAGCGGCGGATGGCGGCATGATCGCCGGAGAGCAGGACCGCCGGGACTTCATCGCCCTCATATTTTTCGGGTCGAGTGTAGTGCGGACAGTCCAGCAGGCCATCGGCAAAGGAGTCCTCCTCTGCCGAGGCTTCGCTGCCAAGTGCACCCGGCAGCAGACGCGTTACCGCGTCGATCAGCACCATCGCGGGCAGCTCGCCCCCCGACAGCACATAGTCGCCAATCGACCACTCGGCATCGACCTCGCGCGCAATCAGGCGCTCATCAATACCTTCATAACGGCCGCAGAGCAAAATCAGGGCCTGCTCCCCTGCCAATTCACGCACACCGGGCTGGTCGAGAACCCGCCCCTGTGGCGACAGGTAAATCACCTTCGGCGCCAGGCCCTGTTCACGGGCGGCCTCTCGGGCTGCCGTGATGGCCCGCCGCAGCGGCTCGATCAGCATCACCATGCCGGGCCCGCCACCATAGGGGCGATCATCGACACGACGGTAGGCATCCTCGGCGAAATCCCGCGGATTCCAGTAGTGCATCTCCAGCAGGCCGTTCTTGACGGCCCGACTGGTAATACCACTGTCAGAGACAGCCCGAAACATCTCGGGAAAGAGGCTGATCACCCCTACCCACATGTCAGAAGCCGGGGTCCCAGTCGACCGTAATCTGGCGGGCAGCCAGATCCACGTTCTTTACTACCGACCCGGGCAACCAGGGAATCAACCGCTCGTTGCGATCGATGCTTTCGGCGGTTCCCCGCACCACGAGCACATCGTTGGAGCCGGTCTCCATGAGACCGTGCACCACACCCAGCAACTGCCCGGCTTCCGTTCTCACCTCGAGATCGATGAGGTCGGACCAGTAGTAGTCTCCCTCTTCGAGATCCGGCAAGGCGGACTTCGGCACCAGGATTTCCTGGTTGCGCAAGGTCTCGGCCACGTTGCGGTCGGTCACGACATCGAGCAGGGCTACCACGCCCTTGCCCTGCTCGCGCCAGTCCACCACCTTCACCTGACGCAGGCCGTCACGGCTGCGCAGATACCAGGGGCGGTACCCGAAGATATTGCTGGCAGGATCGGTCAGGGAGTGAATCCACACCCAGCCCTTGATCCCGTGCGCTGTCGACACATGACCGACAGCGATCAGGTCGCCCGCGTCAGGCGCGGGGGCGGCGGCGATCGCCGCCCTTCCGGGACCCATCTCAGGCCTTGCCGGCTTCCTTCACCAGCGCGGCAACGCGCTCGGAAGGCTGCGCACCCTGGGAAACCCAGTACTGGTAGCGCTCGGCATTGACGCGCAGACGCTCTTCCTTGCCGGTCGCGATCGGGTTGAAGAAACCCACGCGCTCGATGAAGCGGCCATCACGGGCGGTGCGGCTGTCGGTCACCACGACCTGGTAGAAAGGACGCTTCTTGGCGCCGCCACGAGCGAGACGAATGGTCACCATGTTTGCTTTACCTGCAGTATTTAAGGCGTATGCCTTGTAGAAACCGGCTTTGCGGGCAGCCCGGAACGCGGGGCCACCCCGAAAGGCCGCGTAGTCTACGCGAAATCCCCCGGTAATGAAACGGGGTTTCCGCTATGCTTCGCGGCCTTCCCGGGAGCCCCCATGCCACCAGCCCCAGCACCCCTGCCGCACGCCTCCGTCTTTCGCGGCGCCGCCCTGCTGGCGGTCTCCGCCGTGCTGTTCGCGACCATGGGCGTTTTCATCCGCCTGGCGTCCCATACGGTTGGCAACGAGATCGTGGTGTTTGCCCGCAATCTTTCCGGCCTGCTGCTCCTGCTGCCCGTCATGCTGCTGCACCGCGGCACCGGATTCCGCACCACCGTCTTTTATCGCCACCTCTGGCGAGCGATGACCGGCCTGACCGCGATGTACGGCTTTTTCTATGCCATCGCCCAACTGCCGCTCTCCAGCGCGATGATCTTTACCTATTCATCGCCCGTCTTCATCCCGCTGGTGGCCTGGGTCTTCCTCAAGGAGCCGATGACCCGGCGCGCCTGGATTGCCGCCCTGGTCGGATTCATCGGGGTTTTACTCGTCTGCAAGCCGGCAGGCGGCCTGCTCAACCACTTTGCCCTGATCGGCATCGGCTCCAGCCTGCTGGCCGCTACGGCCTTCGTGACCGTTCGCGCGCTGGGCGCCACCGAGCCTGCCACGCGCGTCGTCTTTTACTTCGCCCTGCTTTCCACCGTGGTCTCTGCCGTGCCTCTGGCTTGGGCGGGGCGCCAGGTGTCGCTGCCGGAATTCGGTCTGCTGGCGGCAGTCGGCATTCTGGCGACCTTGAGCCAGCTCTGTCTGACCCGCGCGTATGCGCTTGCCCCGGCGAACCGCATTGGTCCCGTTACCTATCTCGCCATCGTGGTGGCAGGCGCCTATGCCTGGATTCTTTGGGGTGAGCGGCCTGACGGCTTCGCGCTGGCGGGAACCGCCCTCATTTTCACCGCCTCCCTGATAAGCCTGCGCCGCGGCTGAGTGGCGCAGGCATCCCCCCGCTCTCTCATGAGGCGGATCGGGGCTGACGCTGCTCCTGCGTCGTGCTGGACGGAAGCGGCTCCTGTGCGGTGTGGCGGCGGGGACAACCGGCGAGGGACCGCGTCGTCATTCGCTAATCGGGTATTGGAGGCCCATCACGTTGCTCCGGGACGAAGCGGCCGCCTCAAAACAGAAAAGCCCGCGTGTGCGGGCCTTTCACGAGAGCTGTCACCGGATGCATGACCCGGCCGCCACTCACTTCTTCTTGTTGAAGCCTTCAGGCAGCTTGATGCCGCCCGGCCCCGACATGCCGCTACCCGGCATTCCTCCCGGACCCATGCCTGGCGGCAGACCACCCGGCGTACCGCCCGGTCCGCCCATGCCCGGAGGCATGCCGCCCTTGCCCATCAGGCCGGACATGCCACGCATCATCTTCAGCATGCCGCCCGGCGAGGCCAGCTTCTTCATCATCTTTTCCATTTGCGCGTGCTGCTTGAGGACGCGGTTCACATCCTGGATCTGGGTGCCGGACCCTGACGCAATGCGACGCTTGCGCGAGCCGTTGATGAGGTCTGGTTTGCGGCGCTCCGTGGGCGTCATGGACAGGATGATGGCTTCCATCTGCTTGATCATCTTGTCCGGCGCGCCGCCCGCCATCGCCTGCTGGACCGCCTGCGAGTTCATGCCGGGCAACTTGTCGAGCAGTCCGCCCATGCCGCCCAGATTCCGCATCTGCTGGAACTGGTCGAGCATGTCCTGAAGATCGAACCCCTTGCCCTTCTTCAGCTTCTTGGCCAGCTTCTCGGCTTTTTCCTTGTCGAGCTTGCGCTCGACCTCTTCGACCAGCGACAGGACGTCGCCCATGCCGAGGATTCGCGATGCCACACGCTCGGGATGGAAGGGCTCCAGGGCTTCGGATTTCTCGCCGATCCCGAGGAACTTGATGGGCTTGCCGGTGATCGTGCGCACGGAGAGGGCCGCACCACCGCGAGAGTCACCGTCCGCCTTCGTGAGGATGACGCCGGTCAGCGGCAACGCCTCATTGAACGCCTTCGCGGTATTGGCCGCATCCTGGCCGGTCATGGCGTCCACCACGAACAACGTTTCGACCGGGTTGATGGCCGCATGCAGACGCTTGATCTCGTCCATCATCTCGTCGTCGATCGCCAGGCGACCGGCCGTATCGATGATGACGACATCGGCGAACTTCAGTTTGCCGTCGGCAATGGCCTCGCGGGCGATATCCACCGGGTTCTGGTCCGGGGTGGAGGGAAAGAAGATCGCGCCCACGTCGCCAGCCACCGTTTCGAGCTGCCGGATGGCCGCAGGACGATAGACGTCGGCCGAGGCGACCAGCACTTTCTTCTTCTCGCGCTCCTTCAGGTAACGCGCCAGTTTGCCGACAGTCGTGGTCTTGCCCGCCCCCTGCAGACCTGCCATGAGGATGACGGCCGGAGGTGCCGCATGGAGATTGAGGGACTCATTCGCTTCGCCCATCGTCCGCACGAGCTCGTCATGGACAATCTTCACGAACGCCTGGCCGGGCGAAAGGGCCTTCATGACCTCCTGCCCCAGGGCCTGCTCGCGGATCCGCTCGACGAAATCCTTCACCACCGGCAGGGCGACGTCGGCCTCGAGAAGTGCCATGCGCACTTCTCGCAAGGTATCCTTGATGTTGTCCTCGGTCAGGCGGCCGGTGCCGGTGATGTTGCGCAGGCTGTGACTGAGACGATCGGTAAGGTTGTCGAACATGGCTGATCCGCCGGAAACAAATGACAGGCGGCCGATTATAGGAGGACATCCCCCCCTGTCCATGCTTTCCGGGAAAACACGGCTGCGGTCGGACCGCCCGGCCGCCCGGCTGACGGTTGTAGGGCAAGGGTATTGGCAGAAAACGCCCTTCATCATTAATAATGGACGATGGCCGGCGGACAGTTCCGGTTTTCACTGCGGCAAGGGATTTCCATGAGGACAGGCATGACGAAGGCGCTCAGGACGCTTGGCCTTGCGGCCCTGCTGACCTCCGCGCCCGCTTTTGCCGACACCAGTGCCGCCGCCATCAAGGCTGCCTTCATCTACAACTTCGCCAAGTTCGTCGAGTGGCCGAGCGGCACCTTTGCCGATGCACGCAGTCCGCTGGAAATCTGCGTGTCCGGCGCCGTCCTCGAGGGTCGGCTGCAGCAGCTGGCGGGGCGCGAGGCACAGGGCCGCTCCATTCATGTCCGGTCCGTCGGCAGCGGCGACGCCGTCCAGGGCTGCCATATTCTCGTCCTGGGCGACATTCCGGCGGGCGACCGCAATCAACTCCTGCAGGCCATCGGCCGCAGCGCGATCCTCACCATTGGCGACAGCGGCGCCTTCCCGAAAGAAGGCGGGATGATCGGCCTGTTCGTCGCTGCCAATCGTGTCCAGTTTTCCGTAAACCTCGGCGCGGCCCAGGGCGCCGGACTCAAGTTGTCCGCCCGCATGCTGCAACTGGCGTACTCCGTTCAGGGGGGCCAGCCATGATTTCACGCAAGCGCCTCCTGCAACGCCGTGTCCTCGCCATCCTGTCGCTGAGCGCCGGCCTCGCCCTGTTCCTTTCCTGGCTGGCCTTCGCGACCGTCGCCGTCGTACGCATGCAGG
>DASSUO010000135.1:0-4825 GCA_035706925.1 Moraxellaceae bacterium | reverse complement strand
CGATGCGGCTCGCTCCGGCAACCGGAAAGAAGTGATAGATCACCCCGATCAGCGTGAGCGAGACCCAACCCAGCAGGTTGATGTGCGCGTGGACAGGGAAGAGGGTGTGATCATGGCTCGCCCCCATGAACAGGCCGAGGGAAACACCAAGACAGAAATACAGCACCGCGGCAAAGATCCAGCGCCGGGAATGGACTTGCATGACGAACTCCTTGTAAGGGCAGGTGGGGCGGCGACTTCAGGCGCCGCCACCGCGGGGGATAATAGGCGATTTCCTGTGACACCCCTACGGAACCCGCGCTTGTCCACCTGCCTCTGCCACCGCAGCGGCAGACGGGGATGTCAGTGACCCCTGTCGCCGGATCGTGTCTTTTTCGCGCGGCAGACTGGAGCCAGGGGAAGTGCTCCCGGACCTCGCCAGTCACCCGAAGACATGTCGTTACCTCGACAAGGGCCTGCTATCCGAACAGGATGCCCGCTAGACTCGGCAACCTCCCTGATCCTTCCTCCGGAATGCCCCATGCTCCCCGCGGCCGTACGCGAATTTTTCATCAACCGTGATTTCGCCTTGTTCTGGGGCGTGCGCATTGCCTCCATGATGGCCTTCCAGATGCTGGCCGTGGCGGTCGGCTGGCAGGTCTACGACCTCACCGGCTCCATGCTCGACCTCGGCTACATCGGTCTGGTCGGCTTCCTGCCCGCCGTGATGCTCGTCCTCGTTGTGGGACACGTTGCCGACCGCTTCGAGCGGCGGCGCGTAGTGCAGGCCGGACATGCGCTGGAGGCGCTCGTGGCCCTGGTGCTCGCGCTCGGATCGGCTCAGGGCTGGGTGTCAGTGACGCAAATCTTCATCGGGGTCTTCCTGCTTGGCATTGGCAAGGCGTTCTCCGCACCGACACTGGCCGCCATGCTGCCGGGGCTGGTCACGCAGAAAGAGCTGCCGCGCGCCGTCGGTGCCTCCAGTGCCGCCATGCAGACCGCCATCATCCTCGGCCCGGCCGTGGGGGGCTTCCTGTATGTGGCGGGCCCCACGGCGGTCTACACCGCGGGAACAGCGCTCTTTGTCGCGGCCGTGGTGATGCTGAGCCTGATCCGCACGCGCGAGGCCGTGCGCCCCGCCCCAGCCAATGCGGACGATAATTCCGTGTTTGCGGGCCTGCGCTTCATCCGGTCCCGTCCGGCGGTCTTCGGCGCCATCTCGCTGGACCTGTTCGCCGTGCTGCTCGGGGGCGCCACGGCCATGCTGCCGGTAATCGCGAAAGACCTGCTGCACGCCGGCCCCGAGGCGCTCGGCCTGCTGCGCTCGGCGCCCGCGGCGGGTGCGCTGCTGGTGTCGTTCTGGCTGGCCCGCCACCCCATCACGCGGCGTACCGGGCACGTCATGTTTGCGGGCGTTGCCGGCTTCGGCCTCGCCACCATCGTGCTGGGGCTGTCCACCCACCTCTGGTTGTCGCTGGCCGCGCTGCTGCTGCTGGGTGGCGCCGACATGCTGTCGGTGGTCATCCGTTCCTCGCTGGTGCAGCTGGAAACGCCCGAGGCCATGCGCGGCCGTGTGAATGCCGTGAACTTCCTGTTCATCGGCGCCTCCAACCAGCTCGGGGAATTCCGCTCGGGCGTCAGTGCCGCGTGGATGGGACTGGTGCCGTCGATCATCATCGGCGGCGTCGGCGCCCTCATCGTCACCGGTCTGTGGATGTGGTGGTTCCCTGAACTCACCCAGCGCGATCGCCTGATCGAAGAGGCCGATAGCGATATTCGCTCCTGACAAAGTTGTCCTACAATTTCGATCCTGTCAGCGACGGATGGCATTGATTTCCCTGTCATTGGCGCCCACCATGTGAACACTTGTTCACATGGAGTCACCCCCATGAGCGAACCCCTGCCGTCAGCGACGCCCGAGCACCCGGAATCCACGGACGCCGCCACCTCGCCCCTGCTGGTTGCCACCGCCGGTGGCCTCGCCCTGGCCCAGGTCGGCCTTGTCGCTGCCAGCGGCATTGCCCGCCTGGCGGCCAGTACGCATGCCACCATCGTCCGCGCGCCGCTGCCCTGGAAGAAGGTCGAGCCGGCACCGGCCGAGCAGGCGCCACTCCCGTACTCGCTGGTCGCGCGCAGCTTCCTCTGGCTGGCCAGTCTCGCCCAGCGCCTGGGGCGCACGCTTCCCCGGGCCGACGAAGGTCGCCTTTCCAGCGCATTGAACGGGGTTGTCGGCCATACGCTGGCGGAGATCGACAGCCCGCTCGCCCAGGGCATGAGTCTGCGCGACGAATTCGGCAACGTGCTGGACGCCGCCACCTGGACACGCGATGCCCGCCGGGGCCGTGTGCTGTTCGTGCACGGCCTGTGTCTTTCCGAACACGACTGGCAGAGCCATGCGCATGCCGGTTTCGTGCGCGAACTGCGCGAGTTCGGCTACGGTGTTGCCTGGCTGCGCTACAACACCGGCCATGCCATTGCTGACAATGGCGTAACGCTGTCCGACCTGCTGGAGTCCCTGCCGCGGCAGGAACTCCCGCTCACCCTGATTGGTCACAGCATGGGCGGCCTGGTGATCCGTGCCGCCGGCTATGAAGCAGAAATCCGTGGCGCCGGGTGGGTGAAGCAGCTGCGTCATGCGGCCTATCTCGGCACGCCGCATCACGGGGCACCGCTCGAAAAACTGGGCGACGCGGCCAACCGCCTGCTGGCGCTCACGCCCTACACCAAAGGCTTCATGTCGCTCGGCAACATCCGCAGCCACGGCATTCGCGATTTGCGTGAAGGCCGTGTGGTGCCCGACCACAAGGCCAACCCTTATCGTCTTGTGAACAGTGCGCGTCATTTGTTGCTCGCGGGCCACATGGGTCGCGAGGGCCAGCGCCATTTTCTGGGTGACGGGCTGGTTCCCGTACGCAGTGCGCTGGGACAGCATGTGGAAGCGCACCGGGCGCTGCATGCAAAGGATGTGACGCGAGTGGAGTTCGAGTCGCTGGGACATATGCAGATGCTGAAGGACGAGCGCGTTTATCAGGCGCTGACGGAGTGGATGCGGCCCTGAGGTCTGAGTGGGGCTGAAGCCCCTCCTGCGAGCGGGAGAGGCCCACGCGGCGACATCGATCGAGCCAGAGGGCGTCGGCGTTGGACGCGTCAAAGGAGCGACGTCGAACACGCCGGTACGTTGACGTCGAACCAGCGAAAGCGGCGAAGTCGATCGCGCCGGAGGCCGGCGGGACGTGGCGTAAGGGCGTGTCCCGCCGGGGGGACACGCAGCGTCAGCGTTACAGGCGCTGGAGGCGGACGGGAAGTCGGTCCGCAGGCACCGGCAATGTGGTGAAGTCTGTCGGCATGCGGTAGCCCGACGGTACGCTCCAGGCAAATCGCTGCAACACATGATGCAGGACGGTCTTGACCTGCATTTCGGCAAAATGCAAACCGATGCACATATGCGCCCCGCCACCGAAGGGCGCGTACTGGTAAGGGTGCCGCTTGTGCTCGGCCCGCCCCTCGCTGAAACGCTCCGGATCAAAGCGCTCCGGATCGCTCCACCACTGTGGCATATGATGGGTGATGCTGGGGCTGATCACCACATAGGCGCCCTTGGGAATCACATAGCCTTTGAACTCGACATCGCGCACGGTTTTGCGGGGAATCACGTGCACCGGCGAGTACAGGCGCAAGGCCTCCTTCATCACGAGCCCCGCGTCCTTGAGCGGCTCCAGATCGTCATAGTCCAGATCGCGTTTGCCGAGCGCCAGTGCCTCCGCACGTAACCGCTCCTGCCATTCGGGATGCTTGCCCAGATAGTAGAAAATGGCGGACAAGGTGATGGTGGACGTGTCGTGCGCTGCCATCATCAGGAAGATCATGTGATTGACGACATCTTCATCGCTGAAACGTCGTCCGAGTTCGTCTTCTGCCTGGCACAGTAACGAGAAAAGATCGTCCGAGGGATGGGCGCGCTTCTGCGCAATGCGGGAGGAAAAGAATTCCTCCAGCACCCGTCGCCCCTCCAGCCCTTTGCGCCAGCGTCCGCCCGGCACCGGGAAGCGTACCAGTGCCGTGCCGGCACGCACGCAATCGACAAACGCGTGGTTGATGCGATCGGCTTCGGGCCCCAGTTCCTCGCCCATGAAGATTTCGGTGGCGATGTCGAGCGTGAGCTGCTTGATGGCCGGCAGCACTTCGAAGCGGTTGTCGGGCCGCCATTTGGCAATGCCGCGCTCGATGGCCGGGTTCATCAGGGCGAGATGGCGCTCCATGACGGGGCGCTTGAAGGCCGCCTGCATGATGCCGCGATGATGCCGGTGCTCTTCGAAGTCCAGCAGCATGATGCCGCGGCGAAAGAACTTGCCGATAAAGTAATCCCAGCCCTGGTTATTGGAGAACAGGTCGCCCTTGTTGCGCAGCACGAACTGGTTTGCATCGGGACCGATCATCGACACCATGGTGAGCCCGAAGGCCTGGTTCCAGAACACCGGTCCGAGTTGCGAGGACAGCGAGAGCCCCATGCGGACGGGATCGGTGATCAGGTCGATGCTGTGGCCCACGACCGGCAAACCGGCACTGCCCGGCATCGACTGTTTGAGCTGGCGGACCACGCGGGTCTCGCTAAAGAACACTCCCATGATGCTCTCCGTTGTGGCTTCACCTGCCGCGTGACCGCGGGAGGGACTCTCGTTTCAGGTTCCGGGCGCTATTTCCGGCACCTTCGTTCTTCGTTCTTCGTTCTTCGTTCTTCGTTCTTCGTTCTTCGTTCTTCGTTCTTCGTTCTTCGTTCTTCGTTCTTCGTTCTTCAATCAGTGCGCCAGATGACGGCAGGCCGGGAAAGCGTTGTCGTGCATGACTG
>DASSUO010000134.1:0-5373 GCA_035706925.1 Moraxellaceae bacterium | reverse complement strand
GACCCAGTAACCCTGGCGGCTCCACGTCACGTTGCGCGGCGGAATCTGCGGCAAGGCCACGAACACGGCGCCGTCATCGCCCATGTCGGCAAGACAGAGTGCATTCCATGTGGCTCGTGCCGTCCCCTCGCGCCCTTCGATGTCGGCCTTGATGTTCTCCACAATCGCCGTAACCATCGATTCGATCATGTAGCCCGTCTTGGGAGCACCGGTCGATACCGGTGTCACTTCAACCGGCGGAATGGCCACGCATACGCCGGCCGAATAAATGTTCTTGAACTTCGGGCTGCGCTGATGCTCGTCAATGAGCACGAATCCACGCGGATTGCACAGACCCTCGACCTTCGCCACGGCATCCACGCCCTTGAAGGCGGGAATGAACATGCTGAACTTCTGCGGCAGGCTGTGTTCCTGCAGCACTTCTCCCTTTGCATCGTACTCGGCCACCTTGACGATGTCGGGCGTGAGCTCGAGCAATTTGGCGTTGGTGATCCACTTGATGTGGCGCTCGCGAAGGATGGATTCGAGCAGACCCTTGGAATCACCCACCCCGCCAAGGCCCATGTGGCCAATGTACGGCTCGCTGGTCACGAAGGTCATCGGCACCTTGTGGCGGAGCTTGCGCTTGCGCAGGTCGGTATCAAGGATCATGGCGAATTCATAGGCCGGACCGAAGCAGCTGGCACCCTGGGCCGCGCCAATGACCACCGGCCCCGGATTCTCGAGGAATTTCTCGTAAGCCTCGCGCGCATGATGGGCATGCGGGGTGTTGCACACCGATTGCGAGCCCCCCTGCTCCGGACCCAGGCCTGGCACTTCCTCGAATGCCAACCGGGGACCGGTCGTAATGACGAGATAGTCGTAGGCCAGCGTGCTGCCATCGGCGAGCACCAGTTGGTTCTTTTCCGGTTCGATGGCGTTGACGGCCTGCACGACAAGACGGATGTCCTTCTTTGCCAGGGGCTTTTCCAGGGGCACCACCACTTGCCCTGGAGTTCGCCAGCCGACGGCCACCCACGGGTTGGAAGGCGTGAACTGGAAGTGATCGACCGGATTGACCACGGTGATCTGGTGACCCTTGCCCAGCTCCTTGCGCAGGTCGTATGCCGCTGGCAGGCCACCCAGGCCCGCGCCGATTACCACGATGTGTGCCATGTCCGTCTCTCCTTTCGCCTGCAGGCGGTTCCTTAGCGCCAGTGCCAATCTGTCCGTAATGCTGCGCCTTCACCACCGATGCTTTTTTGACCCTGGTCAAGGACGGCGGTGACGGCCGGTTCATGCTGTTCATCCGGTGCCTTGACTTTATATTAGCGTTTGCTAATTTAGCAATATCTAATTTAAACAGGAGGTCGACATGACCCGATCCCCCTCTCCGACCCGGATGGCCGACCTCCTGAGCATGGAGAGCCATGCGGAAGAGGCGGCGCGTCTGCTGCGCTCGCTCGGCAATCCCAACCGCCTGATGGTGCTGTGTGCCCTTTCAGCCGGCGAAATGTCGGTCGGCGAACTCAACGCCGTGGTGCCGCTCTCCCAGTCCGCCCTTTCGCAACACCTTGCCGTGCTGCGGGAAGACAGCCTGGTGACCAGCCGGCGTGACGGACACGCCGTTTTCTACAGCGTTCCCGATGGCCCGGCATTGCGCGTACTGGAAGTACTCTATGGCACTTACTGCGCCACGCCCGCGGCCGCGTCGGCGCCCAAATCCACCAAAGGAGCTAGCAAATGACCCCTCCCAATGAGCTGTGGCTGGACATTCCGAACTGCTGCACCCCCGGCACAGGTCTCTGCACCGGCGGTCGCCCACGCCCCGAGCACCTCCAGCAGGCGAAGGACAAGGGCGTACGCACGGTCATCAACCTCTGCCCGCCCACCGAGGCCTGCGACTATGACGAAGCGGCCACCGTTACCGGACTCGGCATGCACTACATCAACATCACCGTGGCCGGCCCGGCCGACATTACTGTCGACAAGGCCCGCCAGCTCGCCGCCGCCATGGCCGAACACAGCCCTGGTCACCCGGTCCTGCTGCACTGCGCCAGCGGCAATCGTGTCGGGGCACTCATGGCCATGAAAGCCCGCTTTGTCGATGGCAAATCGTCCGCCGACGCGCTGGCCGAAGGCCGTGCCGCCGGACTCAAGGCGCTGGAACCGCTCGTGGTCCAGTTACTCGGCTAACCCTCACTAGACTGTAGTAGACAGGAGAGAAACATGAATACGTCCGCCTCGATTGACCAACTGGTGTTCCGCATCGCCGGCCTCTTTGTGCTGCTGTCCCTGGCGCTGTCGCAACTGCACAGCATCTACTGGCTGTGGTTCACGGCCTTTGTGGGACTGAACATGCTGCAGGCGTCCTTCACGGGCTTCTGCCCCCTTGCCGCCATCCTGGCCCGCCTCGGCGTGAAGTCCGGCGCCGCCTTCTGCCCCCGTTCCCAGGCCTGACGAGATTCCCGCCATGCGCACCCCTGCTTCCGTCCTTGCCCTCTCCCTGCTGGCCCTGGCGCTTGCCGCGTGCAGCAAGGAGGCCGCCGCTCCTGCCACCGGCACTCCGGTCAAACTGGACACGATCGCTGTCGGCGCCGGCCCTGCTGCCCGCGAGCAGCAGGTCGACGGCGTCCTGGAAGCGGTCAACCAGGCGACCGTGTCGGCCCAGACCAGCGCACGCCTGATCGCGTTGCCGGTGGATGTGAACGACAAGGTCCAGTCGGGCCAGGTGGTGGCGCGCCTGCGCGACACCGAGCAACGGGCCGGGCTCGAGCAGGCCGAGGGCGCCCTGCGGGCAGCGCAGGCACGCATGGTGGAAGCGGACAAGACCTGGGCGCGCATCAAGGAGGTCTACTCGCGTCACCTGGTGGCGGCCGCCCAGATGGATGCCGCCACGGCCGAGCATGATGCGGCGCGTGCGGCGCTGAATGCGGCCGAGGCCGCCCGCAATCGCGCGGCCGAACAGCTGGCCTATACGGAGGTGCGCGCGCCGTTCGCCGGCGTCGTGACGTCGCGTCCCGTGCAGGTCGGCGAGGCGGTGATGCCGGGCCAACCGCTGCTCGTGATTCAGGCCCCGGGCGCCATGCGCGCCGTGGTCGACGTCACCCAGCAAATGGCGGCCGCTTTGCGGCGCACGGGCAAAGCGACCGTCTTGCTCGCGGATGGCCGTCGCATCGACGCCACTGAAGTGACCGTGTTCCCCAACGCGGATCCGGTGACCCAGACGGTGCGGGTTCGTGCCGACCTGCCACCGCGCGCGAACGACGGCATCTTTCCCGGCATGGCCGCCAAGGTGGTGTTTGCCGTGGGCGAGGCTGAAACGATTGCGATTCCCTCCGCATCGCTCGTGCAGCGCGGTGAAATCACCGGTGTTTATATCCAGGAGGACAACGGCCACATTGCGTTCCGTGCCGTGCGCACCGGACGTGAACTCGCCGACAACCGCATAGAGGTGTTGTCAGGCCTCGGTAGCGGCGAAAAGGTGGCCCGCGATCCCAAGGCGGCCGCTGCTGCCGTGGTTCCCGAGAGGAAGTGACATGAGCGAATCCCCCAAGGGAATTTCCGGCCGCATTGCGGCCTTCTTCCAGGAGTCACAGCTGACGCCGCTGCTCGCGTTGGTCGGCCTCCTGCTGGGCGTGTTTGCCGTGCTCGTGACGCCGCGCGAGGAAGAGCCGCAGATCGACGTCACCTTCGCCAACGTGTTCATTCCCTATCCCGGGGGCAGCGCGAAGGAAGTCGAGCAGTTGGTAACGAACAACGCCGAACAGGTCGCCATGCAGATCGCGGGTGTCGAGCACGTGTATTCGAACTCGATGCCCGGGATGGCGGTACTGGGTGTGCGCTTCGAGGTGGGACAGAAGCGTACCGATGCCATCGTGCGTCTCTACAACGCCTTCTATGAGCACCAGGACTGGATGCCCAAGGGCGTGAATGCGGGACCGGTACTGATCAAGCCCAAGGGCATCGATGACGTTCCGGTGTTTGCCGTGACCCTCACGGACAAGGATCCGGCGGCCGGTGCGCAATTGCCGCTGGCAGTGGCACGCCTGCTGGAAACCGAGCTCAAGCGCGTGCCCGGAACGGGAGACGTGTATACCCTCGGTGGGCCCGAGCAAATTGTCCAGGTGGCACTGAATGCGCAACGTCTCGCCGCATTCGGTCTCTCCCCGCGCGACCTGCGCGATGCCCTGCAGGCCACCAACCAGTCGACCGATGCAGGCAGTGTCGTATCTGCCAATACGGCCATCCAGGTGCAGGCCGGAACCTTCCTCACCCGGCCGGAAGAGGTAGGTGCGCTGGTGGTGGGCCTGTTCCAGGGTCGCCCGGTGTATCTGCGTGACGTGGCCGACGTCAAACTGACGACCGCCCTGCCTGAGCATTACGTGAACGACTGCACGACGGGCAGTGCCGGGCAGTGTCGTCCGGCCGTGACCGTCGCCGTCACCAAAAAGGCGGGCGAGAACGCCGTCGCCGTCACCAATGGTCTCGAGGCGCGCCTTGATGCCCTGCACGGCATTGCCATTCCGGACAATGTGGCGCTGCGCATCACGCGCAACTATGGCCAGACGGCCGAAGACAAGGCCCTCAAGCTCATCGAGAAGCTGGTTTTCGCCACGAGCTCGGTGGTGTTGCTGGTGCTGCTGACGCTGGGGCGCCGTGAAGCCGTGATCGTGGGCACTGCGGTGTTCATCACTCTGACCATCACCCTCTTTGCCTCCTGGGCTGCCGGCTTCACGCTGAACCGCGTGTCGCTGTTCGCGCTCATCTTTTCCATCGGCATTCTCGTGGACGATGCCATCGTGGTCGTGGAAAACATCCACCGGCATCTGGTCAGGGGCGGCAAGAGCCTGCGCGAGGCCATTCCGCTGGCCGTGGATGAAGTGGGTGGTCCCACCATCCTCGCCACCTTCACGGTGATTGCGGCCCTCCTCCCCATGGCCTTCGTCCGCGGGCTGATGGGGCCTTACATGAGCCCGATTCCCATCAACGCCAGCATGGGCATGCTGATTTCGCTGGCGGTGGCCTTTGTGCTGACTCCCTGGCTGGCGCTCAAGCTGCTGGGGCGTGCCGCGGCCCATCACGGACATGAAGAAGGCCGGCTCGACCGCTGGCTGCTCGACACGTTCCGTGCCCGCATGACACCTTTCCTCAAGGGTCGTGCAGGCCGCAGCGCCCGCGTAAAACTGCTCGGCGGCATCATCATTGCGATTCTCCTGTCGATGGGGCTCGCGGTGGTGAAGCTCGTCGTGCTGAAGATGCTGCCCTTCGACAACAAGTCGGAATTCCAGGTGGTGGTCGACATGCCCGCCGGCACGCCGCTGGAAGAAACGGAGCGCGTGATGCAGGCGCTGGGGTCCTCGCTGGCCACCGTGCCGGAAGTCACCGATTTCC
>DASSUO010000133.1:0-2362 GCA_035706925.1 Moraxellaceae bacterium | reverse complement strand
CCCACCGAGTACCGGGGCGCGAAGGTGCCGTCTTGTCTGCGTTTTTTCCGCGTCCGAGGTAACTGCCATGAACCTGAATAACCTGTCCCCCCTCTTGCGCCCGCCCGCTGCGGGGCTCCGTTTGTTCCCTGCTTCGCGGTCGGCCTGGTTGCTGGGCGCTCTGGTGTCGCTGGCTGTGATCGGTTCATTGGCCGGTTGTGGTCAGGACCAGGATGCGCATGCCGCCCAGGCCCCCAGTGGCGCACCGCCTGCCATGCCAGTGAGCGTGGCCGAGGTCATCGCGCGCCCCGTGGCTGAGCTGCGTGAGTTCTCCGGGCTGGTCGAGGCCATCGACAAAGCACAGGTGCGGCCGCGTGTGTCGGGCACGATCGACAGCGTGCGCTTCCAGCCCGGTAGCCTCGTGAAGAAGGGCGAGGTGCTCTTCGTGATCGACCCGCGTCCGTATCAGGCCGAGAGGGCGCGTCTGGAGGCGGCGGTGGCGAGCGCCAAGGTCAAGCTGGAGCTGGCGCAGACCGAGCTGGCGCGCTCCAAGCGCCTGCTCGATGACAACGCGATCGCCCAGCGCGATTACGACGAGCGCTCGGCCAATGCGCGTCAGCTCGAGACGGCCGTGCAGGCCAATCAGGCTGCGCTGCAGACCGCACGGCTCAATCTCGAATGGACCAGCGTGCGTGCGCCCTTCGATGGTCGCGTGGGCAAGGCCGAAATCACGGCAGGCAACCTGGTGGACGGCAACACCGTGCTGACCACGGTCGTGTCGGCCAACCCCATGTACGTGAGCTTCAATGGCGACGAGTCCATGTACCTGCAGGTGGGCAAGCTGGTGCGCAGCAATCCAGGTGCGCTCAAGCTGCATGTGGGCTTGGCCAATGAGCCGGGCTTTCCGCATGAAGGCAAGCTCGAGTTCGTCGACAACCAGATCGATCCGCAGGCCGGCAGCGTGCGCATGCGCGCCGTGGTCGACAACAAAGACGGTGTGCTGACGCCTGGGCTGTTCGCCAAGGTGCAGCTGGGCACGGATACCCACAACGGCGAGGCCTCGCCGCTGGTGCTGGAGCGCGCCGTCGGCACCGATCAGAACCGCAAGTTCGTCTATGTGGTGAACGCCGCCAATCAGACCGAGTACCGCCCGGTGCAACTGGGCACGAGCGTGGGCGAGCTGCGCGTGGTGCTGTCGGGCCTGAAGCCGGGTGAGCACGTGATCGTCGATGGCCTGCAGCGCGTGCGCCCCGGTGCGCCGGTCGCGCCGCAGATGGTGCCCATGGAGGCGCCTGCCGCATCGGCTCCCGCCGCCAAGCCGTAATCACCACGGAGTGAGGACATGAACATATCCAGAACCTTTGTGGACAGGCCGATCTTCGCGGCCGTGCTGTCCATCTTCATCTTCATCGCCGGGTTGATCGCGATCTTTCGTCTGCCGATCTCCGAGTACCCGGAAGTGGTGCCGCCTTCGGTCGTGGTGCGCGCGCAGTTCCCGGGCGCCAACCCGAAGGTGATCGCCGAGACCGTGGCCGCGCCGCTAGAGGAGCAGATCAACGGCGTCGAGAAGATGCTCTACATGTCGTCGCAGGCGACCACCGATGGCGCGCTGACGCTGACGGTCACCTTCAAGATCGGCACGGACATCGAGCAGGCCGAGACGCAGGTGCAAAACCGCGTGCAGCGGGCCTTGCCACGCCTGCCCGAGGAAGTGCGCCAGATCGGCGTGACGACGGTCAAGAGTTCGCCCAACCTGACGCTGGTCGTGCACTTGCTCTCGCCCAAAGGCACGTATGACGATGTCTACCTGCGCAACTACGCCACGCTCAATGTGAAGGACCGCCTGGCGCGTCTGCCCGGCATGGGCGACGTGCAGATCTTCGGTGCCGGCGATTACGCCATGCGCGTGTGGCTGGACCCACAGAAGGTGGCGCAGCGCGGGCTGACGGCCGGCGATGTGGTGGCGGCGATCCGCGAGCAGAACGTGCAGGTGGCCGCCGGCGTGGTGGGTGCACCGCCCGATACCAAGGCACCTTTCCAGCTGTCCGTGAATGCGTCCGGTCGCCTGAGTACGGAAGAGGAGTTCGGCAACATCATCGTCAAGACGAGTGCCGATGGCGGCGTGACGCACCTGCGTGACGTGGCCCGCATCGAGCTGGGCTCGAACCAGTACGCACTGCGCTCGCTGCTCAACAACAAGCCGGCCATCGGCATGGGCATCTTCGAGGCGCCCAATTCGAACGCGCTGCAGTTGTCGGCCGATGTGCGCAAGACCATGGACGAGCTCAAGAAGGACTTCCCGGCCGACGTCGACTACACCATCGTGTACGACCCGACGCAGTTCGTGGGCGACTCCATCAAGGCCGTGATCAAGACGCTGACC
>DASSUO010000132.1:0-7581 GCA_035706925.1 Moraxellaceae bacterium | reverse complement strand
AACTGGCTATCGATTTTCTCGATCCGCTTGAACCGGACATTCGTCACATACAGGGTCGGCAGGGCGCCAAATGCGATCGCACCGATCAGGGCGAACATCGTGTTGAGATGCACAATCCTGAACAGGAAAAGTGCCCCCGCGGCGAACGCCACCAAGGTCATTCCCAGCAACTTGGCGACTGACAAGTCGAGCCCGGATTGCACCAGCAGGCGATCGATCGAATGCACTCGCGGCAAGGCGAGAAGCAGCGTATTGATCCAGCCGACTTCGCTCAGTGCCCGGCTCTTCAGCAAGTTCTTCCGGACGGCTTCCGCATGCTCCCCTGCCGACAGCGTTTCCAGTCGGCGGACGATGCTGCGTGCCTTGGCGCCACGACGCGCTGTCCAGGCAAGGTACGCGCCCTCGAGAACGAGAACCACCGCCAATACACCGAGAATGATGAAGAGATAATAGGTCGACAACATGGCGCACCTCAGGAATAGGCTTTGGACGGATCGAAGATCGTGTCCTCGATATCCACCCCGCGCGTATGCAGGCGCTGAATGAACTTGGGACGGATCCCGGTCGCCCGGAAATAGCCCTGGACCTCACCCTTCTCGGTAACACCGGTCTGCTCGTAGGTGAAGATTTCCTGCATGGAGACGATGTCCCCTTCCATGCCAGTCACTTCCTGGATACTTGTGATCCGGCGGTGTCCGTCGGACAGACGCGACACCTGCACCACCACGGAGATGGCCGAGGCGATCTGCTGACGCATGAAGCGGGTCGGCAGGTTGAGGCCGGCCATGCTCACCATGTTTTCCAGTCGGGTCAGCGCATCGCGCGGCGAGTTCGCGTGGATGGTGGTCAGCGACCCCTCGTGACCGGTGTTCATGGCCTGCATCATGTCGAGCGCTTCAGCGCCGCGCACTTCGCCAACGATGATGCGGTCGGGTCGCATGCGGAGGGAGTTTCGTACCAATGCACGCTGCGTTACTTCACCCTTCCCCTCAATATTGGGCGGACGGGTTTCCAACCGGACAACGTGGGGCTGCTGCAGCTGCAGTTCCGCCGCGTCTTCGATCGTGACAATGCGCTCGTTGTGCGGAATGGCAGCCGACATCGCGTTCAGCAAGGTGGTCTTGCCCGAGCCGGTACCGCCCGATATGAGCATGTTGACCTTGGCCTGCACCAGGCCGTGAAGTACTTTGGCCATGGGTTCGGTCAGGCTCTTGAACCCGATGAGGTCGTGCATCATCAGCGGCGTCACCGAGAAGCGACGAATCGAGAGGATGGGTCCATCGATGGCTAGCGGCGGAATGATGGCGTTGACGCGCGATCCGTCCGGCAGACGCGCATCGACCATGGGGCTTGATTCATCGACGCGGCGCCCGATACGCGACACGATCTTGTCGATGATCTTGAGAAGATGGGCATTGTCGGTGAAGCGGATGTCCGTTTTTTCCAGCCGACCCCGGCGCTCCACAAATACGGCATCGGCCGTATTGGCCAGAATGTCGGAAATGGTCGGGTCTGCCAGCAATGGCTCCAGAGGACCCAGGCCAAGCACTTCATTCTGGATGTCGCTGACGATCTGCCGCCGCTCCGCATCATTAACGAGCGCGTGCTCTTTCTGGAGCAAGCCCTGCACGATACTGCGGATCTCGTCGCGCAGCCGCTCGGCCGACATGCTTTCCATGGCCGTCAGGTCCGCATTTTCAAGCAACTGCCGGTGAATGCGGTTCTTCAGCTCGAAGTAAGCCGGATCATTTCGGCTCTCGCGTTCCATGACCGGGGCGACGGTGCTTTTGTTGAACTGGTCACGAAGTGACATGCGTGCGTCTCCGGAATGATTCAGTGATGAAGCAGGCGCTTGACCCAGCTTTCCTGGCTGGCGCGTGCCCCCGTCAGCTCGCCCGCCATTTCATTGACTGCCTGCACGACGGGGTGTCCGGCACTTTCCAGCACGGCAAGCGGAACACCCTGATTTACGGCCGACACGACCGAGTGATAGCTGTTTGGCACCTTGCGATACACCTTGATCCCGAGGCTCTTCTCTATGTCCTCGACCGCCACCTCCTCCCCTTTGTTGAAGCGGTTGAGGATGGGACGGATGCGGTCGGCACCGTAGCCAAGGGAAGAGAAAATCTTCTGCAGCCTGGCGGCATCGCGCAGGAAAGGAAGGCTTTGCTGCAATACCGGGAAGATCAGATCGGCATTGTCCAGCGCGGCGATACTGACGGCATCCAGTGACCGGTCGACATCCAGAATCACGAAATCGTAATGCTGAACGGCTGCCTTCAGTATTTGTCCGACATGCTCTGCCTTGACCAGCATCGCCTTCTCGGGATCGTTGGGTGATGCCAGGATGCTGAAGTTGGGGTGAACCTGCATGGCGCTGGCCGCCAGGAACGACGAGTCCAGGCGATGAATCTGCTCCGACACGTCCGCCAGTGTGAACGTGGGCTGTTTGTCGCTGACATAGAACGCCGCATCGCCGACCTGCAGATTGAGGTCAATCAGGAGTACCTTCCTGTTCAAGCTGTTACTGAGCGCATAGCCTAGCGTGCATGCAAGGAAGGTCGCCCCGCTCGATCCCTTGGTCGGCAGAAAGGCCAGCACCCGCCCCTTCTCGTGGGCCCGCGAACGCTGCATCTGCTGCTCGACGCGAGTGACAAACCGGACCAGCTCGCCGCTGCCAGGAACCAGGACCTCGCGCGCGCCCGCCCGCATGGCAGTGCGGAGGAAGTCGGCCGTCTGGTTATCCGAAATCACCGCAATGACCAGTTGGGGCGCCAGCTGCGAGAGGTGCTCCAACTGCTGCCAGATACCGTGCTCGGTGCCTTTTACTTCCACCAGGACGAGTTCCGGTCCCTCCTTGACCAGCTCGGCGCCATTACCGAGCAGCGCCAGGGGGCCACCCGTGATTTCATGGTGTTCGGGCTTGTCAGCCAAAGCCGTCCGGAGTTCTTCCAGATGGGCTGGCTCTGCGGACAACAGCAGAATTTTCACGTCGCTTCCTTCTCTCGCCGATGAGTTGGTATCGTTCAGCACTTACCGCGTCGAGGTGCCTGTGCCCACGCCAATCTTGTAGACATTGCTCGGCGCCTGCGGCTTTCCGTAGGAGTTGTGATAGCGATCCTGCGAGGCATTCATGATCTGCCCCTCGGTAGTTGCAGGCGGCAGGCTGGCCGGCGTCGGGTTCAGTGTTTGCGACGCTTGTGCCTGCGCCTTCGCGTCACCGAAGTGCTTGCTCCAGTAAGGAGTCGTGCAACCAGCCATGGCAAGACAGACGACGGTCGCCAACATCAACTTTTTCATTTCTTCTCTCCCGCCGGCTTGGTGGTAGTGGTGGAAGTCTTTCCGCTGTTCTTGTCATCCTTCTTTGCGTCGTCGGAGAACTCGAACGCTTCCATCCGGCCATTCAGCATGAAATTCCACTGGCTGGGCTCCCTGAAGGCATCTGTCGGCAAGGCAACCGGTGCCATGGTGGGTTTGACCAGGCGCGGGGTCACGATGAACAGCAGCTCGGTTTGTTCCTTCTGGTACTCGTTGTGGCGGAAGAGCACGCCGAGGAGCGGAATGTCGCCCAGCAAGGGCACCCGCTTCACCGTTTCGATCACGTTGTTTTTCAGAAGGCCGGCGATGGCGAAGGTTTCCCCGTCATGCAGCTGCACCACCGTTGATGCGCGGCGCGTCGTCACAGAGGGGAATATGCTGGTAATGCCACCGACAGTGAATGCCGATCCGTCCTTCGCCAGCTCAGACACTTCCGGCGTCACCTGAAGGTCTACCAGACCGTTGCTGAGAACCGTCGGCAGGAACCGCAAGCCGACGCCATACTCCTTTTCTTCCAGCGTCACCGTGCCACTCAGGTCGCGACCTGTCGGGATGTAGATCTTTCCTCCCGACAGGAAGCTGCCCTCTTGCCCGCTGATGGCGACGATGGTCGGCTCCGCCAGCACTTTCACCAGTTCGTCCTTCTTTTGCGCATCAACAGAGATGGACGTTCCATTGGTCTTCAGCGCGGTAATCAGGGCGTTGTCCGAGCTGCCGGAGCCGGACAGCAGGCTGCTGAGGATGCCGTAGGTCCAGCTGCCATTGGTCGTGGTACCGGAGAACTCAGCACCGAGGCGATTCAGAAGGGTCTTGGACACTTCGGCGATTTTCACCTCCAGCATCACTTGCTGCGCCGCACGAACCTGAAGGAGGTTGATGACACGATTGGCCCCGAGACTGGCAGTCTGCTGGTTTGCCGGATTCTCCATGCCAACGGTGCCGCCGGTACCCTTGACCTTCACCATGGTGCCGGTCTCGTTTTCCGGGGCCTCATATACCTTGGTGTCTCCCTGCAGCTCTTGATCCAGGCTGCGCACGAAGGCTTCAGCCATCGCCACGACCTGCTTTACTGCAGGACCGTCGGAGACGCTGCCAGACAGCACAATGGAGTCCGCAACGGCAGTGACCTTGATGTCCTTTTCCTGCGGCAGCAGGCGATTCACGTCTGCCTGCAGGCTCGATGCGTCAAGGGTCACCAGGACCGGAATGCGGTAGCGCTTACGGTTGGCGGCCCAGATCATGAGCTCGCTGGTCCCGACCTTCTTGCCGCGCAGGAAGAGTTCACCGCTGCGCGTTTCCTGGAACACGTCGATCAGCGTGCGGTTTCCCGGAAAGACCTTGTTCACGGCACCGATGCTGGACAGGTCCAGCGGAACCGACTGGCCAATGGCCATGGTAATGGCGGGATAGTTCACCGTTTCACCCACGAGGGCATTGGCGGGAGCTTCCTGCGCCACGCTGATGCTGCTCGCCAGGGGACTCGTGGCCACGGAGGCCAGGAGTACCGCAGCGATGAGCTTTTTACGGAACGGAATGGTTGTCATGTTCTGGCTCACGATCGCTTCCTCGGGTTATTCGCTGACCTGCACGCCTTCGATGTAGCTCGGACGCTTGACTTCGGGGGCTGGGGCCGGCGCCGCGGCGGGAGCGGCCGGTGCAGGCGCCCTCTTGGCTGCCACGGCACGTCGCGGCGCTGCATGACGCGCAGCAGCCCTGTGGGTCGGGGCCGGCTTCGCGCGGGTTTCCTGAACCGGTGCAGCGGTCTGGGTGGGCGCTGCCGCAACCGTTTGGGCAGTGGGCAGATTGCTGCCACCCGCCAGGTCGGACACTTTGGCGCCCTTCGTCATGACGGCTTCGCTGTCGACCTGGTTGCGCAATACAAGGGAGAGCTGGCCGATGCCGCGGGCAAGGTCGAGCTTCTCGGCCTCTTCCGGGGTGACCTGCAGGGTGACGGCATTCACCACCTTGGGCTTGGACGGATCGGCGTTGGTGTCTTGCGCCACTGCCAGAACGAGGATGCGTTCCAGGACGATGCGCGAGAACGGATGGTTGTTTTCATCTTCGGCATGAACGAGTACATCGACGTAATTGCCCGGCAAGGCAAAGCCGGCAACGCCCACGACTTCGTTGACCTTGACCGTGAGGGCACGCGTGCCCGGGGCAATCAGCGCCGACAGACCACCCGTACTGCCAGGCGGAGCCAGCTTGGGCTCGACCACCGGCTCGCCGGTGATCACGCTGGAGTTCACGACGCGCCCCAACAGTTCGCTTTCGCTGTGGAACACACCACTCGGCTGACTGGCACTGGGCCAGCGCACCACCTTGAGCATTTCGGCCTCAAGACGGGTACCCAACTGGATGTCCCGCGAAGCGACGACGACGTCGGTGGTCGACACGCGAGTCCGCTCGTTCATCAGGCGAACCGCCATTGTGACGGCCAGGACGCCGACCAGGATTGACAGGGCCAGCATGGCCAGCGCTCTCGTGTTTTTCATGTTCGTCCCGTAAGTCAGAAAGAATTCGGTTGTTGCACGGACTGGCTCACGCCGCCGTGCGCCACCACCACACCAGCGTCCCGGCCAGGATGGCGACGCCGTAAGGCAATCGGCCTGCCGCAACTTTTTCATCTGGTAGCGATGGGGGAACCAGCGCCACACTCAGCACCATGATTGACTGCACATTCCGCAGGGTCTGGTTCAGTCGTCCTCGCCACACCGCCACCATCACGGCAAGAATGCCGCCGGCCAGCAATGTGTAGAGTCCGATGACCAGGACGGCGGCAGCGCCGGTAAACGCCCCCGCCATCGCCAGCAGCTTCACGTCTCCGGCCCCCATGACGCCGAGGGCGTAGAGCGGGAGCAGGAACAGGAGGCCCACCCCCCAACCCGCCAGACTGGACAGAGGGCCGTGACTCACGGGCAGGAGGAGAGACAGGCAGACGGCAAGAACAGCGCCGCCGAAAGTCAGGACATTGGAGATCCGGTAGGTGCGACAGTCCTGCCAGGCAGCCAGCACCAGCAGGGCCATCAACGTTCCTGTGTTCAACCACGTGTCCATTCAACCACCCGTTCACCAGGCAAGCCTTACCCTCGGGCGCTTCCCGAGAGAAGCGCCGCAGACGAAGATCAAGCTTGCTAGTTTTGGCAGGGCCTGATTACCCCACCGTCAACCCGACACTCGATCGGGCATCGATCACGTGGTGGCTTTGGCCAGCGCCTGCTCGATCTTGACGAAAACGGTGTTGAGGTCGGTACCCACAAGGATGAGCGTGGCGATGATCACGAGTGCGATCAGGGCGGCAATGAGACCGTACTCGATGGCGGTGACGCCTTCTTCGTTCCGGAGGAATTTCTGGGTGGCTTTTGCGAGGTTCTTCATGGTGTAACTCCTTGGTCAAAAAGACTTTTCAGTAACCCGGGCCAACCCGGTTCCACTGGGTGGGCGGATTCTCCGTGCCGCGGGGAGCGGATCAGCGCTCCGTCCCGTTTCACGCCGGCCGGCCGGTTTACGAAAGCTCGACGGTGCGTTCCTGGCTTGTCGCCTCAGCAGCGTCTGCCGCTCTCATAAATTGATAGTAAGGATTCTCCAAAACACAATATTGATACCGATCAAATGTTGAGTTGCAGACCTTCGGCACGTTTACCCGCCACGCCGAAAGCGTCCGGTGAGGGCAAACGCAGCACGATGGCGGCCTGCGGAAGGCCGACAGCAATCGACACGACATCCACAACGGACATCACTGACATCGCGACAAGCTCAGCCGATGCCCGATGCCCGATGCCCGATGCCCGATGCCAAATCAGCCTAGTAGCGAAAAGTGATAAGCACCAATTTCAGGTGAAGGAATCTTGCGATTGACCACCTGAGCGGTTGCGGTATGCGATGAAGCTGTCGGCAGGGCATTTATTCAGATACCCTGGATCGGAGAGGTGGGCGGAGGCGCCCAAAAAGAAACCGCCCGGCAGCAAGTGCTGGCCGGGCGGCGGGATGCAGCGAAAGGGCCGCGTAGCGCGGCGCCGACTTACTCGTCCTTGAGCGCGCACTCGAAGTTTTCGGGCTCGGCCTTGCAACGGACGCGCTTCAGCACCTTCATCATCTGCGGATCATAGGTGCCGTCCTGCGTCAGCATCAGGCGCGCATCACGCAGCAGACGCTGGTACTTGTCCTTGTCAGCCGGCGTCAGATCCAGCCAATACTTCTCGTCGATTTCCTTTTCACTCTTGGCGACATAGGAAAATGCTTCCTCGATGCTGCTGTAGGCAA
>DASSUO010000131.1:0-7727 GCA_035706925.1 Moraxellaceae bacterium | reverse complement strand
CACCACCGGCGTTCGCCGTCGCCGGGTGAGGGCATCGCGGCGGGACAGGGATGAATCCGTCCCGCTTGTTCATTCTGCGGCCGGTGGCGACCTCGCTGATGATGGTCGCCATCCTCCTCGCCGGCTTCATGGCGTTCCGGTTCCTTTCCGTGTCGGCGCTGCCGCAGGTGGACTATCCGACGATTCAGGTCGTCACGCTTTATCCGGGCGCGAGTCCGGATGTCACGACGTCGTCCATTACAGCGCCGCTGGAGCGCCAGTTCGGGCAGATGCCGGGGCTGGGCCAGATGTCCTCCACCAGTTCCGGTGGGGCGTCGGTGATCACGCTTCAGTTCAATCTGGACCTGAGCCTCGATGTCGCGGAGCAGGAAGTGCAGGCGGCCATCAATGCAGCCAGCAATCTGCTGCCGGCCGACCTGCCGATGCCGCCGGTCTACAACAAGGTCAATCCGGCCGACGCACCCATCCTCACGCTCGCCGTGACCTCCCGCACCCTGGCGTTGCCGCAGGTCGAGGACCTGGTCGACACACGGCTGGCCCAGAAAATCTCGCAGCTTCCCGGCGTCGGCCTGGTGTCGATGTCGGGCGGGCAGCGGCCGGCCGTGCGGGTACAGGTCGATCCGGTGGCGCTGGCGTCACGCAACCTGAATATTGACGACGTCCGCACGGCCATCGGCAGTGCCAACACCAATCAGGCCAAGGGAAGCTTCGATGGCCCGCTACGCGCGTCGACCATTGATGCAAACGATCAGCTCAAATCGGCGGGCGAATACAAGGACCTGATTCTGGCCTACCGCAACGGCGCACCGGTCCGGCTGGCCGATGTGGCGACCATCATCGATGGTGCAGAGAACAGCCGCATGGCCGCCTGGGCCGACCGCACACCGGCCATCATCGTGAACATCCAGCGCCAGCCTGGTGCCAACGTGATCCAGGTGGTTGATCGCATCAAGCAGCTTTTGCCCGGTCTGCAGGCGGGTCTGCCGGAAGCGGTGGATGTGCGCGTGCTGACCGACCGTACCACGACCATTCGCGCATCGGTGCGCGATGTGGAATTCGAGCTGATGCTGGCGGTGGCACTGGTCGTGATGGTGATCTATCTCTTCCTGCGCAACCTGCCGGCTACGCTGATTCCGAGCGTGGCCGTACCGCTCTCGCTGGTGGGTACTTTTGGCGTCATGTACCTGGCCGGCTTTTCGATCAATAACCTGACGCTGATGGCGCTCACCATTGCGACCGGCTTCGTGGTGGATGATGCCATCGTCATGATCGAGAACATCTCGCGCTTCATCGAGGAGGGCGAGCCGCCCCTTCAGGCGGCGCTCAAGGGGGCGGGCCAGATCGGCTTCACCATCATCTCCCTGACGTTCTCGTTGATTGCCGTGCTGATTCCGCTGCTCTTCATGGGCGATGTGGTCGGGCGGCTATTCCGTGAGTTCTCCATCACGCTGGCCGTCTCCATCCTGATTTCGGCGGTGGTCTCGCTGACGCTCACCCCGATGATGTGCGCCCGGTTGTTGCGGCATGTGCCGGAGGCGGAGCAGGCGCGGTTCCACCGGGCCAGCGGGCGCTTCATCGACGGCATGATCGCTCACTATGGCAAGGCGCTCACCTGGGTGCTGGAGCGCCAGTCGGCAACGCTGGTTGTGGCGGTGGGTACGCTGCTCCTGACGGTGTTGTTGTATGTCGTCGTTCCGAAGGGATTCTTTCCGGTGCAGGACACGGGAGTCATCCAGGGCATTACGGACGCCACGCAGTCGGTGTCCTTTGCGTCCATGGCGGAGCGTCAGCAGGCGCTGGCCGGCATCATCCTGCGGGATCCGGACGTGGCCAGCCTGTCGTCGTTCATCGGCGTGGATGGCACCAATGCCACGCAGAACAGCGGCCGCCTGCTGATCAATCTCAAACCGCATGAAAAGCGGCAGTCTTCCGTGAGCGACGTGATCCGGCGGCTCGATTCCGCGGTGTCCGATGTGCCCGGCATTTCACTGCATCTGCAGCCGGTGCAGGATCTCACGATCGAGGATCGCGTCAGCCGTACGCAATACCAGTTCACCTTGCAGGCGGCTGATCCGGCCCTGCTGCAGGAGTGGACGACGCGACTGGAGCAACGGTTGCAGCAGGTGCCCGGGTTGTCGGATGTGACCAGCGACCTGCAGAACCAGGGATTGCAGGCCTATGTCGACATCGATCGCGACCGTGCCGGCCGCCTCGGCATCACGCCCGCGGCCATCGACAACACGCTCTACAGTGCGTTCGGACAGCGCCTGGTGTCGACGATTTTCACGCAGTCCAACCAGTACCGCGTGGTGCTGGAAGCACAGACACCGCCGGCACCGGGTCCGCAAGCGCTGGCCAATCTGTATGTGGCTGCGCCAGCGGCGGCCACCGGCAGTGGGGGTACACCCCAGGTGCCGCTGTCCGCCATTGCGCGCATTGTCGAACGGCCCACGGCCCTTACGGTGAATCACCTGGGCCAGTTCCCGATGGCCACGCTGTCGTTCAATCTGGCGCCGGGCACGTCGCTTGGCGAGGCCGTGCAGCGCATCGAGGCGGCCGAGCGCGACATCGGCCTGCCGGCCAGCGTGGAGACGGGTTTCCAGGGGGCGGCCCTCGCATTCCGCGCGGCGCTTGCCAATGAGTTGTGGCTGATCGTTGCGGCCATCATCACCATGTACATCGTGTTGGGTGTGCTCTACGAGAGCTATATCCATCCCGTCACCATTCTTTCCACGTTGCCTTCGGCGGGCGTCGGCGCCTTGCTTGCCCTGATGGTCGCGCGGTCCGAGCTCGGCGTGATCGCCATCATTGGCGTCATCCTGCTCATCGGCATCGTGAAGAAGAATGCGATCATGATGATCGACTTTGCGCTGGAGGCGGAGCGCGAGCATGGCATGTCGCCACGTGAGGCCATCTACCAGGCGTGCCTGCTGCGCTTCAGGCCCATCCTCATGACCACCCTTGCGGCCTTGCTTGGCGCCTTGCCGCTCATGCTGGGGACCGGCGTGGGCTCCGAACTGCGGCATCCGCTCGGCCTCACCATGGTGGGCGGCCTGCTCGTCAGCCAGGTCCTGACATTGTTCACCACGCCAGTGATCTACCTCGCGTTCGACCGTCTGGGGCAACGGTTCGCCGCGCGGCGCACGGCGGCGAATGCGGACGCCGGAAACGGGGATCCGTCATCGCCATGAATGTCTCGGCCACGTTCATCCGGCGTGCAGTTGCCACCACCTTGCTCAGCATCGGTGTGGCGCTCGCCGGCGTCATGGCCTTCCGGCTGCTGCCGGTGTCACCGCTGCCGCAAGTGGACTTCCCTACCATCTCGGTTCAGGCCTCGCTGCCCGGGGCCTCGCCCGAGGTCATGGCATCCACGGTGGCGACGCCGCTGGAGCGCGCCCTGGGGCGCATTGCCGGCGTCACGGAAATGACCTCCGGCAGTTCGCTGGGTTCCACGCACATCACGCTGCAGTTCGACCTCAATCGCGACATCGATGGCGCCGCACGTGACGTGCAGGCGGCCATCAATGCGGCACGCAGCCTGTTGCCGAGCGGGATGCCGGCCAATCCGACCTACCGCAAGGTGAATCCCGCCGATGCGCCCATCATGATCCTGGCGCTGACGTCCCGGACCCTGACGCGGGGGCAGATGTACGATTCGGCTTCGACCGTGCTGGCGCAGAAGATTGCGCAACTCAAGGGGGTGGGGCAGGTAACGGTAGGAGGGAGTGCGTTGCCGGCCGTGCGCGTGGCCCTCAATCCGACGGCGCTGAACCACTACGGCATTTCCCTGGAGCAGGTACGCACCGCGCTGGCCAGTGCCAATGCGAACCGGCCCAAGGGCAGCATCGAATTCGGCGATCGTCACTGGCAGATACTGGCCAGCGACCAGGCTTTGCACGCGGCGGACTATCCCTCGCTGCTGGTGGCCTACCGCAACGGGCGACCCGTGCGGCTCTCTGATATCGCCACGGTATCGGACTCGGTCGAGAACGTGCGCAATGCCGGCATGTCGTCCGGGCAGCCCGCCGTCCTGCTGATCGTGTTCCGGCAGCCGGGCGCGAACATCATCGACACGGTGGATGGCATCCGCGCGGCCATGCCCCGGCTTCGGGCCGAGATGCCGGCCGCGATCGACATCGATATCGCTAATGACCGCACGCCGACGATCCGTGCCTCGCTGCGCGATGTCGAACGGACGCTGATGATCTCCATCGCCCTGGTGGTCATGGTGGTATTCCTGTTCCTGCGGCACGGCCGGGCCACGCTGATTCCGTCGGCGGCGGTGCCGGTGTCGCTGCTGGGAACTTTCTGTGTCATGTACCTGGCCGGGTTCAGCCTCAACAACCTGTCACTCATGGCCCTCACTGTGGCAACCGGCTTCGTGGTCGATGACGCCGTGGTGGTGCTCGAGAACATCACGCGGCATATCGAAGGCGGAATGAAGCCAATGGCCGCCGCGCTGCAGGGCGCCCGCGAAGTCGGATTCACCGTGATCTCGATGAGCTTGTCGCTGGTGGCGGTGTTCATCCCCATCCTGATGATGGGAGGCATCATCGGTCGCCTGTTCCGCGAATTCGCCGTCACGCTGTCGGCGGCCATCCTGGTGTCGCTGGTGGTGTCACTGACGCTGACGCCGATGATGTGTTCGCGTTTGCTCAAAGGCGGCGAGGGCGTGCAAGAGGGGAGATTCCAGCGCTGGAGCGAAAGCCTGTTCACGTCGCTGCATGCCGGCTATCGCCGTTCTCTGGATTGGGCCTTGCGTCATTCGGTATTCATGACTGTGGTGCTGATGGCCACCATTGCGCTCAATATTTTCCTGTATGTGATCGTGCCCAAGGGGTTCTTCCCGCAACAGGACACCGGCCGGCTCATGGGCAGCATCCAGGCGGACCAGGGTATTTCCTTCCAGGCCATGCAGCTGAAACTCAAGGATTTCATGGGACTCGTGGCGCACGACCGGGATGTCGCGTCGGTGGTCGGTTTTACCGGGGGCGGCCAGACCAATTCGGGCAACATGTTCATTGCGCTCAGACCGCTGTCGGAGCGTAGCGACAGTGCGGATGCCGTCATTGCCCGTCTCCGTGCCAGGACCGCGCGAGAGCCCGGTGCCCGTCTCTTCCTGCAAACCGTGCAGGACATCCGCATGGGCGGACGACCGAGTCAGGCGCAGTACCAATACACCCTGCAATCGGATGATCTGGGCTCGCTCAACGAGTGGGCGCCCCGTCTGACGGAGGCCCTGCAGAAATCGTCCGTGCTTCTCGATGTCAATTCCGACCAGCAGGAAGGCGGGCAGCAGACCCGGCTGACCTACGACCGCGACATGCTGGCGCAGCTGGGGCTTACGGTCGGTCAAGTGGATGCCACGCTCAACGATGCCTTTGGGCAGCGCCAGGTGTCGACTATCTACATGCCGCTCAACCAGTACCATGTGGTGATGGAGCTGGCGCCGGCCCACACCCAGCGCGCGGAATCTCTCAACGACATTTATCTGGCTGGCAAGAACGGTACGGCAGTTCCCCTGGCAGCGGTGGCGCGTGCGGCGCCGGCCTTTGCCCCGCTGTCGGTCAATCATCAGGGGCAATTCGTCGCGACCACTTTGTCGTTCAACCTGCCTCCCGGAAAATCGCTAACCGAAGCGGGGCGCCTCATTGACGAAACGGCTGCCCGCATCGGCATGCCCGCCAATGTGCACGGCGGATTCCAGGGCAATGCGAAGGCATTCCAGGAGTCACTGGCCACCATGCCCTTGCTCATCCTTGCCGCGCTGCTGACGATGTACATCGTGCTGGGCGTACTCTACGAGAGCTACGTCCATCCCGTTACCATCCTCTCCACGCTGCCCTCGGCCGGAGTAGGAGCTCTCCTGGCGCTGATGGCCTTCCATACGGAATTTTCCATCATTGCGCTCATTGGCGTGCTCTTGCTCGTGGGCATAGTGAAAAAGAACGCGATCATGATGATCGACGTCGCCCTCGACGCGCAGCGTCATCAGGGGCTGGCGGCAAAAGAGGCGATCCGACATGCCTGCCTGCTGCGCTTCCGCCCGATCATGATGACGACCATGGCGGCGTTGTTCGGAGCGGTGCCGCTCGCGCTTGGCCACGGCGACGGCGCGGAGCTGCGCCAGCCGCTGGGCATTGCCGTGGTGGGCGGTCTGCTGGTGAGCCAGTTGCTGACGTTGTATACCACTCCGATCGTGTTTGTCGGGCTCGACAATTTCCGGCGCTGGTGCCTGCGCCGGATGGGAAAGCCTGATCATGCGGGCGTGGTTGGCGCGGGACTTTGATGCGCGGGCGGTGCCCTGAGGGGCGGGCCGGAAAAATTGAAGGCGATTGTTATGAAAAGCACGCGAACCACAGCGGCACTCAACGAGACTCCGTGGGGTCACTCCCGGCGCGCCATTGCCGTGGCGATTCTGGCGGCGAGCCTGGGGGCTTGTGCCGTCGGTCCCGAGTATGTGCGCCCGAAGGTCGACATGCCCGCGCAATTTGCCGCCGATGCTGGCTGGCAGCCGGCGCGGCCACGTGATGGCGAGCCACGGGGAAAGTGGTGGGAGGTCTACGGCGACACGTCGCTCAATGCGTTGATGGACAAGGTGCAGGTCGACAACCTGAACGTACGGCAGGCAGAGGCCCGCTACCGGCAGGCGAGCGCACTGGCGCAGGAGGCGCGCGCCGGCTTTTTTCCGGTTGTTTCCGCGAGCGCCGGCACCAGCCAGCAGCACAGCAGCAGTCTCAATACGGTAACCGGGACGCGGGTGGCATCGCACTCCACCACCAGCAGCCTGAGCCTGGGGGCAAGCTGGATGCCTGACCTCTGGGGCAGGATTCGCCGAAGCGTGGAAGCCGGTGATGCATCCGCGGAAGCGAGCCGGGCCGAGTTGGCTGCTGCATTGCTCAGTGCACAGGCGGAACTTGCGCAAGACTATTTCCAGTTGAGGGTCGTGGATGCCCAGTCGGCGCTGTATGAGCGCAGCGTTGCGGACTATCAACGCTCGCTCCAGATCACGCAGAACCAGTTTGCGGTCGGCATCGGTACGCGTGCCGATGTGGCGCGTGCAGAGACCCAACTGCTGACCACGCAGGCCCAGGCGGTCGATCTCGGCGTGCAGCGCACACAGCTCGAGCACGCCATCGCCTTGCTGATTGGCGCAACGCCAGGCCAGTTCCAGCTGCCGCCGGCACCGCTACCGGCGGCGCTTCCTGCCGTGCCGGACGGAGTTCCCTCCGATCTTCTGGAGCGCCGCCCGGATATTGCCGCCGCAGAACGGCAGGTGGCGGCGGCCAACGCCTCTATCGGCGTCGCGCGTTCCGCCTACTTTCCGGCGCTGACGTTGAGTGGTTCCGGGGGACTCGAAGCCGCACGGCTGGCGGACCTCTTCGACTCACCCACGCGCGTCTGGTCCGTGGGTGCCGCGCTCGCCGGCACGCTGTTCGACGGCGGATTGCGCGCTGCACAATCCGACGCCGCCGTGGCGGCCTATGACGCGCAGGTTGCGGCCTATCGGCAGACGGTGTTGGGCAGTCTGCAGGAAGTCGAAGACAACCTGTCGACGTTGCGGCTGCTCGAGCAGGAAGCCGAAGTGCAGGACCGGGCCGTGCAGGCATCGGAGGAAGCCACCACGCTCGCATTCAATCAATACAAGGCGGGAACGGCGTCCTACCTTGCTGTCGTGACGGCGCAGGCAACCGCCCTTGGCAATGAACGGACACGCCTGCAAATCG
>DASSUO010000130.1:0-37206 GCA_035706925.1 Moraxellaceae bacterium | reverse complement strand
CTGCTCCTGCTTCTGATATTCATCCCCTGGCATGTGGCCGACCGAAGCCTGGAGAAGGAACTGGCGAACGAGTACAAGCAGAAGCTCCTCAAGACCGAATGGCCGCTCTACGAGACGCATGCCCTCAGGACCGGACAACGGACCATGCTCAAGAGGCTGCAGGCCGAATATTCCGCCAGCAAGGAGGACCCGGCGCGGCTCGACAATGTGGCATTGTATGTCTTGCTGGACGACAGCTTTGTCGAGGCACTGAATCAGCAGGGCAAAGACTATCTGTCACCGGAGCAGTTTTCGGCATGGAAGGAAGCCCGTGACGCCATCGATCCCAGGCGCGGCAAGCTGAGCGCCCGCGCCCTCGGTGTCGATCCCCAGCAGGGCACCCGCCCCATTACCTTGCTCACCTTCGGTCTGGTGCAGGGCGACGTGATGCAACTGGTCGCAGCGCTCCTGCTGCTGCTCAGCATCGGGGCCTGCATCGAACTGGCGCTGGGCAGCGGCGCCGTGCTCGCCAGCTTGCTGGGAGGGGGTGCCACGGGCGCCATCGCCTTCCTGATTGCCAACGGCGGCGACGTACTTCCCCTGACCGGCGCCAGCGTGGGTGCAGCGGCCGTCACCGGCATGTATTTCATGCACTTCAAGACCGGAAAGGTCCGGGCCCTCAACCGCTTCGACATTCCTGCCTACAGTCTGGCCATTCTCTGGCTGGTGCTGGTGGGCGCCGAACTCGTGGTGTCCAGTCTTCGCACGAGCGAGATCGTGGCACGCGTCGCAGCGCTGGCCTCGGGCCCCTTGTGGGCATACGCCTACGCAAAATGGTTCGTGAATGCCGCTGATTTCATGCCGGTCATTTCCGACGACGAAACCGTCGACGAGAAAGACCTGGCGTATCGCCAGCAGCTCAACCAGGCACTGGAGGCCGTGGCGCGCATGGAGTTCGCCCAGGCCCAGAAGCTGCTGCGCGACCTCATCCGGCAAAATCCGTCTGACATGCGCATACTGACCCAGCTCTACAACGTCGAAAAGCTGACGCCCGGCAACCCCGGATACGATGCGGTGGCACGTCGACTGTTCAACTACAGCGCCGCAGAGAACGATCAGCTCGTGCTTCGCACTTACCGTGATTATCTGCGGTATTCAAAAAAGCAGGCGGCGCTCGACATGGAAACCAGCATCAAGCTGGTCGCACGGCTGACACGCATGAACGAGGTCATCGAGGCGGACAAGTTGATGCGGCAAGTACTGGACCGCAAGACGCCCCATCCCCTTATCCAGAAGACGGCGCTGGCGCTGGCGGATGCCCTCGAACGCCTGCGCGAGCCGGCCCGTGCCCGTTTCCTGAGGCAGGCGGTCGCCTAGTCGACGCCAAGCCCCAGCCCATAAAAAAGGCCGCCCTCAGGGCGGCCTTTTTTATGGCACGACGGGCGAGAGTGCACGCCTCTCTACTTGCAGGGCCCGTCAGGGGCGACCGGCAAGCGGCCTGATCCGCCTGCTTTCAGGACCCTGCCGGCGCGGCGCGTGACAACTCCTGCGCCATGCGGTTGATCTCGGGAAAGAGCCGGTGATTGCGGTATCGCCCGTGAAGGAACTGCTCAAGCGCCAACGCCTTCTGCGGCATGTTGAGTTGCTCGGCCAACAGTCGTGCCGCCAGCAGGTAAGCCTCGGGAAGCCCGGGGAACTGGGCACTGTCCTTGTGAAGACCATTGAGGATATGCACCGCGAGCTTGTAATCCCCCTGCTGCTCGAATGCGTGGGCAAGATCGAGGCGAACTTCTGGTTCAGCGGGGCGGTAATCAGGATAAAGCTGAAGGTATTCGCGGAATACCTGCGCCGCCTGAACGCCACGACCGTTGGCAAGCAATGCCTTGAAATAAGGCACCGCATGCGCCTTGAGATCGTCCTCGTGATTCAGGGCCCAGATAAGCTTGTGATACCGCTCGTGCTGCGCAACCGTCGCGGCCTTCTTGTCCACATCCATTTTGAGAATGGTGATGGCCTTGCTGTAGTTGCCATCTTTCAGATGCATTTCAAGCAGGGACTGAACCGGGTCCACCCGGCGATACGACTTGCGTTTGCCGCTGTCGCCTTCCGGCGTGTAATTCAATTCTTCCTGATACTGGAAGAGCATGTAGGCACTCAGGGCAAATATCACGATGGCCGCATAAGTGAACGCGGCCATATCCAGTCCGTAACCCACGGAATTGGGCAGCACGTCATCAAACAGGCTGACGAATGCCATCAATCCCCCTATCAGCAGGATGGGAATGAGAAAGACGGCGGCATACACCGGGCCCACGCCGGAAATGACGGCCACCAGGCCGGCCTTGCTGAAGCCGCTGCCCACACTGCGGTTCATGGCAACCCCCGCGAGCAGTGCCGGCAGGAGCCCCAGCAGAACGGCTACCAGGACTTTGCCACTGAACCCCCAGGAGGCCACGGCAAACGCGCCGCCGCCCGCCATGATCGCCAGGAGAATGCCGAGGTAGAGAGGAAGGGGGGTACGCCCCGCCGTGGCCGCCAAGACCTTGGGTCCGATGGGCTGAACGTCGCCGGCGGCTACCCGCTCGAAAACCGCCCACAGGTAAATGGTCAAGGGAACCAGGAAACCGAGGCGCGCCGCGTTGAGCAAAGGACCGTCGGGCACTATCAGCGGCACCAGAAAGGCAATGAACATCACCGCGCCGGCAATGGGCGAGAAGGGATAGCGCAGGAAAGCGGTCAGCCGCTGCCAGAAAGGAGGCGCGTTATACGCAGCGGCCAGCGGCTGCAGCAGGGATTTGCAGTGCGGGCACTTTCGCGGCATGGAGGAATCTTCTTCCAGCGGGTCCGGCGAACAGATGCCACAAAAGTCGATCTGGCAGCTTTGGCAACGCCACTCGGCCGGCTCAAGCACGTGGTAACGGCAATAAAGAGTCATGATTGTTCTTGTTGAATTGGACGACTGAGGTATCCCCATCCAACCTTAGCGGGTCGGCCTGCCTGCGCCAATATGGCCGGCCGGTGAAGGAGGAGAACGGCCGGCAGGCGGTAACTCGGACGGACAAGCTGCAGCGCTCGTGGAGCTGTGGCGAGAGGCGGCCGCCCCACTCGCCGGCAAAGGCCGGCAGGTGACAGGAGGTGAACGCAAAAATCACGGACCATGGCAGCGCATGACGTGCGTGCGTCCGGGGCCTCTCCGACAGCGACGAGGGAACCCGTTTGCCCGTCAGGGCGCGCGGATCTTCACTGCGACAGGGCAATTGGGACGAACGCTTCCGGCGCATTCGACTGGATGCCCGTCGGCAGACAGGCAAAGGCGGATTTCAGAAAGCAATGGCGGTCGTTTGCCCGACTCGCAACGCAGGATGACACCACGCTCGGGAAAGGCCGGATTCAGGCGCCGGAACTCGCCCAGCACGGAATCACGCGCCACGATCACGTCGCGCCCCTGCGGCTTCAGCAGATCCGGCCAGCGGATTGCCGAGAAGGTTCGGTCAATCAGGCTGAAGTAGGCCTCTGCAGACAATCCGCTGCAGCGCCCGTGCTTCTTCCATTCATATTGACGCAGGCCTTCATCCGGCATGGTGCCGCGCAGGTTGTGCTCAAGCGCGGGCGATAGCGCGAGGTCGGCACCGGCGCAATTCTCTGGCGCCCTTCCGCGCGCCGCATCAGGCCATAATCCGTGTACGGTCAGGGGCAAACGGTCGCGACACTGCCGACTGTCCCGCCACCGCGGGTTCTGGTCGCAGAACGCCGGGGCGAGGCTGACGGAGAAGGTGTAGTAATCGAAGTGGTCAGCAACTGCCGTTGCCGCTTGTGCCGCCATCCAGATACCAAGCAGGAGTCGGAGGTAGTTCATCACCTTATCCTTTTGTTGCGAAGGGGTGTCGGGGCCGCCCATGGCTCATGATGCTTCGTCATCGGGGGGGCCGATGCGCAATGCGGCCGTCGCAATCTGGATTTCGCGAAGAAACAGCAATAATCCCATGATGAAGGCGACCATGGCGAAGATGAACAGCAGCGGAACGAGACCGTGCAGGTAGACATCGAACAGGGTTTCTACAAACAGTGTCGCGATCACGAGCGAGACAAACAGCGAGCAGGACGTGCAGGCCGCAATTGCGCGGCTGACGAGGCGCGATCGTTGGGACAGGACCCGGAGATCCGCATGCAGGCGCCGCCGGAGTGTCATATCGTCCGAGGACTGGTACCGGTCCTCCATGGCACGGGCGCGATCGATGATGCGTGCCAGGCGATTGGTCAGCACCGCCAGCATGGATCCCACGCCAGTCAACAGGAATACAGGAGCTACCGCCAGCTGTATGTAACTCACGACATTGGCAGAGGGCGAGCCCAGGAGGGCGGGACTGGGAAGCGGCATGACGTTGGTACCGGACAAGTCTGCCCGCACTATACCAGTGTCGCGCCGGGCGGCCATGGCCGATGTCTCGTCCGCCACTTTATAATCCGGGCCGCCCCCTCCTTTGCCAGACGCCATGACTCCTGCTGATCCGGATTACGACCGCCGCTTTGCCGGCACGGCCCGCCTGTACGGCGACGCGACGTTCGCGCTGTTTGAGCGGGCCCATGTGGTCGTGGTGGGTGCCGGGGGCGTCGGCTCCTGGGCCATCGAGGCGCTGGCGCGCACCGGCATTGGTCATCTCACACTGATCGACATGGATGTGTTGGTGGCCTCCAACGTGAACCGCCAGTTGCCGGCCCTCGACAGTACATTCGGCCGTGGCAAGATCGAGGTACTGGCAGAGCGCGCAAGGGAAATCAATCCACGCGGCCGTCTCACCCTGGTGGACGACTTTCTCACGAGGGACAACCTGCCCACCCTGCTCGCGGATACTCCCGACCTGATTCTGGACTGCACCGACGACATCGAGGCCAAGATCTCTCTCGCCGTGTGGTGTCGACGCCGTCGCATTCCACTGGTTGTTGCCGGGGCGGCAGGCGGAAAGACGGATCCCTCCGGGTTGCGCGTGGACGACCTGACACGGACACATAGGGATCCACTCATTGCCAAGCTGCGCCGCCGCTTACGACGCGAGTGCAACTTTCCGAAGGACCCTGAGGAGCGTTTCGGCATTCCCTGTGTCTATTCGAATCAGCCCGTGGTTACGCCCGAAGGCGCCAGTTGCGAAAGCGACCTGTCCTGCACCGGCTACGGATCCGCTGCCGTTGTCACTGCAACCATGGGCATGCTGGCCGTGGCCGAGGGCCTGCGCCACATGCTGCGCCGCATGCGGCTACGTGACGCCCGCGCCGCGGGTTTGCCGGACCGCGATCACTCGTGAGCTCATTGATGAAGAGCGGCCCCCTTCGCTAGCGGACGTCGTCACATGAATGAGCGTTAGCGCCCGGCGAGTCGAGTATCCGCGTCGCGACCACGACGCCGCGTGATTGTTCGTGAAGTTTTCCCCCGACCCTGCCGAGGTCGACTCCGGGTGAGGCGATGCCGGCCCTTCCCCGATGCGGGGGCGATCAGGCGCCTTAGTTGGCGTAGCCCGGATTGCGACGGTCCAGCTTGCGCAACAGTCCCGGCCAGGCCAGCTGACTGCCCATTCCGCGCAGCACGAGCTGCACCATGTTCTTTACCCCGGCCAGAATCTCGGGATGCACCCGCACGAGCTCGCCGCCGCCGGCCTGGGCGCGCACCTGGATCATGCAGGCCGCCTCGAAGATGTACATTGCGAGAAAGGCGTCCGCCGGAGAGGCGCCCACGGTCAGCAAGCCATGGTTACGCAGCATGAGGAAGTTGTTGGTGCCCAGGTCGCGCACCAGTCTCGGCTTCTCCTCCTCCCGTAGCGCGATGCCTTCGTAGTCGTGATAACCGAGCGATGCGAGCACGATGGTGCTTTGCTGCGACACGGGCAGAACGCCTTCCTTTTGAGCAGACACCGCCACGCCGTTGATCGAGTGTGTATGCATGACGCAAAGCGCATCGTCGCGCGCCGCATGAATGGCGCTGTGAATGGTGAAGCCGGCCGGGTTGATGTCGTAGGGGGAATCCATCACCTTGCTGCCGTCGAGCCCTACCTTCACCAGTGATGACGCCGTAATTTCCTCGAACAGCATCCCGTAGGGATTGATGAGGAAATGGTGTTCCGGACCCGGCACACGAACGGACACATGTGTGAAGATGAGATCATCCCAGCCATAAAGGGCGATAAGGCGGTAGGCCGCCGCCAGGTTGACACGCGCCTCCCACTCCTCGGGGGAAACCTGAGTTTTCACGGAAGGAAGGGAATTCATGTTGACCTCCACTGTCATCGATACGGAACAAGGCCGGATGCAGGTTCAGATCCGGACCAGGGTTGGGCTTCAGGCTTGTTCGCGAGCCCATGCCAGTGCCTGATACAAGCCCAAATCCAGATACAGGTTAAAGGCTAGCCTCAGGTTCGCACCCGAGCCCGAGCCCGAGCCCGAGCCCGAGTCTGCGTCTGCGTCTGCGTCTGCGTCTGCGTCTGCGTCTGCGTCTGCACTATGGAACAACAAAAAAGCACGGCGCGGTGCCCTTTTTCCATCGGCCGTCACGAGCCGGCTTGATGCGCGTTCTCGCACAACAGATCCACGAAAAGCGGCCAGAGCGCCTTGGGCAGATCATGCCCCATTCCGGGAATGAGGTGCAGGCGAGCGCCCTGGATGGCACGGGCGACGGCGCGCCCGCAGGCGGGCCGCACCAGCACATCGTCAAGACCGTGAATCACGACGGTCGGCACACTGATGCGCTTTGCGACCGGGCGCAGACTGCCTGAACTCAGCACCGCCATGAACTGCCGCTTGACTCCGGCGGGATGATAGCTGCGCTCGTAAAGCATGCTCGCGAAGGCCTCGAGTTCATGTTCCGGATTGGGATAGTCCGGGCTGCCGATAATCCGCATCAACTTCTTGCTGTGTGCGATGAGTTGCTCACGCGACGCGCCCTTGCCGGGACCCTTCATGAGCGGGCCGATGGCCCTGGGAGCCGGCGGCGGCAACAGGGGCTGATTGGTGCTGGAAAAAATCACGCCCAGCGAGAGGACGCGCTCCGGGTGATTGCCGGCCAGAATCTGAGCGATCATGCCGCCCATGCTGGCACCCACTACGTTCGCCTTGCGGATTCCCAGGTGGTCAAGCAAACCGATACAGTCGTGCGCCATGTCATAGAGGGTGTATGGCGCCGGACTCCGGAGACCGAGAGTGAAGCGGGCCATGCGCAGCAGATCATTCATGGGCGCCACTTTCCGCTTCACTTTCGTCGACAGGCCGATATCACGATTGTCAAAGCGGATGACGCGAAAGCCCTTTTCAACCAGGCGACGGCAGAACTCGTCGGGCCACAGCAGCATTTGCGCCGACAGGCCCATGATCAGCAGGAACGCCGGCGCCTCGGGGTTACCCCAGTCCTCATAGTGAAGTTCGACGTCACCGGCCACGGCACGCCCTTCACGCACGGGAATTTCAGAGGAAAAAGTTTCGGATGAGGTCATGAACGACTCCGGAAAAAGGTGATCCGGGGACCAGGCCGGAACCCGCTGCAATATAGGAATGGTAGCGGAATCCGCCTGTACCGTCCGAGGGCATCCGGGGCCGGGCAATCGTCATTGCAGGCCAGCGATGCGTCCGGCAACTCTTCCCGATGCCGGGGCGATTCGACGCTGCCACGGGCGCCGGGGCCGCACCACACACCTCCCGGTGTCTGGTCCGCGGGATGCCTCCTGCCGCATCGAGCTCCCGCGGCGATTCGGCGTAGCGGGACGCTTCATGATCCCGGATAATCTCCTTTCTTTGCCCTCCCTGGCCTCCTCCGCATGTCCGACCCTGTCCGCATTCCGCTCGTCGACCAGATCGACGCCCTGTTGCCCCAGACCCAGTGCGGCAAATGCGGGACGCCCGGATGCCGGCCCTATGCCGAGGCGATCGCGGCGGGCACGCCGATCAACCGCTGTGTTCCGGGAGGCGCTGATACCATCGCCGACCTCTCCCGCCTGCTCGGCGTACCGGCGCTTCCACTCGATCCGGCCTTCGGCGTGGAGCCCACAACGCAGCGTATCGCCTACATTCGCGAACCTGAATGCATCGGTTGCACCAAGTGCATCCAGGTGTGTCCGGTGGATGCGATCATGGGCGCCGCAAAGCTCATGCACACGATCCTCATCGACGAATGCACCGGATGTGATCTGTGTGTGGCGGCCTGCCCGGTAGACTGCATCGAGATGCATGATTATCCGAAGGTCACGGAGCCCGCTGCCCGGCAGGCACGTGCGAATCAGTACCGGCGGCGCTTTGACGCCCGTACGGCCCGGCTGGCAGCCGAAAAAGCAGTTGCCTCGCCGCCCGTTGTCGCTGCTGTCACCGCACCGGTCGCTGCCGCGAGTGCGCCGGATAAATCACTGGTCATCGCGGCAGCGCTGGCACGCACCAACCTGCGAAAAGCCGAGCGAAAACTGGCCGAGGCGATGACGGCAGGTGGAGAGACGGACGCAATCCGGTCCGAAGTAGAGAGCCTGCGAGCGGAACTGGCGGCCATCGAGAGCCGGCAGGCCGGCCACTGACCGGCGTTACGCCGCATCTGGCGAGGGCATGACCGCTGGCGCGACACAACGCTCCAGAAACGGCAGCGTCACCGAAAGGAAGAGCTCCGGCAATTCCGCAAACGGCGCGTGTCCGCAGGGCAGCACGATGAGGTTGGACGCCGGAATCAGCGAGGCGGCCCGCACTCCTTCGCGCGCAGGGATGAGAGGATCCTTGCGGCCGGAAATCACCATGGTTTTTGCTTCGATGAACCGGGCGGCCTCACGCAAGTCGAACTCCGGCTGCAGGAAACTGCGCCACAACGCTGCATTGACGGCAACGGTCTCGGGAAGGGACTGCTCCGTCTTTGCTCGTGCCCGCATCGCCAGTGTCACGACCGTTCTGACGCGGAGGTACAGAAAAGCAAGGACCCCGTTCAGCCAGCGGGTCACCCTTTCATTGCCCTTGAGCCGACAGAAAAGGCGCGTCCACCACGTGTGCTCGGTAAAACCGGCGGGCGACACCAGCACCAGGGCCAGCACCCGTTCGGGACGACGCAGCGCCAGGCAGGCCGCCGCGTAGGCGCCGACGGAATTGCCGATGATGCGCAAGTTCTGCAGATCCAGCTTCAGTACGACCTGTTCCAGCAATTCGGCAAACTGCATGGCTGTCGCTGACGAGGGCGGCAGCGGTGCCGGCGATGTTCCATATCCCGGCCAGGCCAGACGAATGACCCGGTAGCGCTGTACCAGCGACGGCAAAATGGCGTCAAAGTCACGCGGATCACCGGGATTGGCGTGTAGCAGGAGCAGCGGCTCACCGCTACCCTGCTCGTCGTAATGCACGGTGCCGCGATAGGTCTGCAACTCAGGCATGTCGGTCTCTGGAGGTCGGGGGGTTACGTCCGCCCGGCCAGGCAGCCGGACTCCGGAACGCGACACAATACGGGGACTGTGCCGCCTGCCCTGTCAGCAATTCGTAACGATGGCGGGCCGGCGGATCACTCCACCATCTTGCCGGCCTTGCCCATGAGGTAACGGATACGCTCGGGAAACAGACGCGAGGTATAGGCCAGCGTCTTGTTGACGGCACCCGGCACGCATACCGGTTGGCCCGCCATGACAGCATCGAGTCCGGCGCGCGCCACCGTTTCCGCATCCTGCCACAGGAATCCCGGCAATTTGTCGGTCAGCTCGCGTGTGCCCTGGACATCATGGAACTCCGACCAGGTGAACCCCGGGCAAAGCGCAGTCACATACACGCCATGCGGCTTGAGCTCCATGTCCACCGCCTCGGACACATTGAGGACGAAGGACTTGATGCCGGTGTACAGCATGCTGGGCGCCGTCGGTGCAAAGGCGGCCAGCGACGCGAGGTTGATGATGCGACCGTAACCGCGGGCCTTCATCGCGGGAGCAAAGCGATGCATGAGCTCAGTGACGGCAACCATCATGACCTGCATTTCGGCGTGCAGTTCGCGCCATTCGCTACCGAGGAAACCACGCGTGGCGGCAAAGCCGGCATTGTTCACCAGCACATCGATGTCGAGGCGCATGCGCTGGGCGGCTGCCACGATAACCTCTGCCGCATCAGGCTGCCCGAGGTCGGCTGCCACCACCTCGGCACGGATGCCGTGGGCATGTTCGAGTTCGTCGGCCAGTTGCCGTAGACGATCCTCGCGACGGGCCACCAGGAGCAGATTGGCGCCTTCGGCGGCCAGTAGCCGGGCAAAGGCTTCGCCAATGCCGGCAGAGGCGCCGGTCACCAGCGCCGTTCGTCCAGACAGAGATGCAGGCATGTCACACTCCATTGTCAGTTTTGGCGGTGGCATCTTGCCTCATGCGCCCTGCGGCGACCAGCAGGACGCCCCCCTGACCGGCTGACCGGCCGGACGCGTGCGGAACGCTGGCACGCCACCTCTTTTCTCCTAGAATCGGCGGACTTACGTCACGCCCCGTACGAGCCCGCCACCGTGAACCCCAGCAAGCGCCAGCAGATTTTCGCCCGATTCCAGGCTGCCAATCCCCATCCCACCACGGAATTGAACTATCGCACGCCGTTCGAGCTTCTCGTGGCGGTCCTGCTTTCGGCACAAATGACTGATGTGGGCGTGAACAAGGCAACGGCACGCCTGTTTCCCGTGGCCAACACGCCGGAGGCGATGCTGGCACTGGGACTGGAGGGCCTCCAGGAGCATCTGAAGACCATCAACTTCTTTCGCACCAAGGCGGAAAACCTGCTGAAGACCTGCCGTCTCTTGCTGGATCTGCACGACGGTGAAGTCCCTCAATCGCGCGAGGCCCTCGAGGAGTTGCCGGGAGTGGGCCGCAAGACGGCCAACGTGATCCTCAACACCGCCTTTGGCCATGCCACGATCGCGGTCGACACACACATCTTCCGCGTGTCGAACCGTACGCGGCTCGCACCGGGCAAGGACGTCCTGGAGGTAGAACAGAAACTGGAAAGATTCACGCCGAAGGAATTCCGGAACGATGCGCACCACTGGTTGATCCTTCACGGGCGGTACACCTGCGTGGCCCGCAAGCCTCGCTGCGGTTCATGCCTCATCGAGGATCTGTGCGAATACCGGGAAAAGGTTTACGACTGAATCGCCGTCAGTGCAGCGACGTCACCTTCTCGTCCAGCAACTTCTTCACCTTCCGTTCATTGCGCTCCATGCGTTCACGACGACGATTCTGTTCGCCGCGATGAAGTCTCGATTTCTCCTCCTTGTGGGCCGACGATTCCGCTGCCTGCAACTCCAGCAGGTCTTTCTTCGCGCGCGCAATCTCGCGGATCACTTCCTTGCGGTCACGCGGGGAACGGGCAGCAGCATCGGCAGGCGCCTTGGGCGCAGGGGGTGACACCTGCTCAGCCGCTGGCGGCGACCCCTTGACCAGATGCTTCTGCACCGCTTGCGGCTTCGCACGCGATGGCGCGATGGCCGTCGGCCGGCGGTCTCCCTTCTTGCGCGAAGACGAGGCATTGGAGCGAGACGATGGCGCGGTGGGCACGGCGACAGGCGCGGCAGCGGGGGCAGGCGCCAACGTTGCCGAGACGGAAACGGGTGCCGCCAGCAGGTCAAGGGCATTAACGGGTGTCGGTGCAAGCGGTATCTGACGCGCAGGCGACGCGCCCTTGACCGCATCGGGCTGAGCCGGTGGCAAAGACAGGGGGGTTGTGCCGTCAGGTGTCTCGGTTCCGGTGGACGACCCGCTGCCGAAAACACCACGCGCGTCGCTCCAGATCTGCTGGATGCTGTGCTGGTCTACCTTGATCCGAACCTTGAAATAAATTCCCTGCGCTGTGTACTCACCGGCGCTGAAGTCCGCATCCTTGAAGCCCGCAACGTTGTAACCCAGGCTCATCCAGACATTTTTCGCCGGGGTCATTCCCACCGACGGTCCGTACTGGTAGTCAGTCACGCCGGCGCCCCAGGAATGCAGGATGCTGTTCCGCCAGCCTATATCCCAGTGCGGTGAGAGGTCACGCCGCCACTCGATCCCTGTCAGATCCGTGTAGCCCGTGTAGCGTGACGAATCGACGGTCGCCATGACGAATTTGGAACCGTACTGCAGGCTGATTTCGTTGTCGTTCCACCGGTGATTGACATTCAGGTTGTTGACGATGCGTTGGCCGGCGAGATCGTTGTTACCGGTCCGCGTATGGTCGAGCCCGAGATCAAGGCGATCGAGCAGGATCCAGCGCGCATCATCCGGTCGCCATGCAATGGAGCCGCGAAGCAGCGTACTGTCGTCCTTGTTGCCTCCCTGTGTGTCTGCCAGCGTGGTGGTCAATCCCGTCGCGACGGCAATCTCAGGGTTCAGCTCCCGATAGAAGCCGCCTACCACGTTCCAGCGATCTTCACCGGTGGCCTCGCGGCGCTCGATCCGCCCCACTCCCTTGACGTCATGGTAGCGGTAGTTGGCTCCCGCATTGGCCGCCCAGAAATCGGTCGTGGCAGGTCCGACGGTATTGGGCAATTGCGGATTAAAGGGAACGGCGGCAGCCCCCCCCGAGAGCGTATCGGAGCGGTCATAGCCGAAATCGGCCGTCCACTCTGGCGTCAGTGTCAGGGACTGCCCGAGCCCGAGCGCAGAGCGGAGGCGCGTTCCGGCCTCCGAGGTTTCATCACTGACACTGCTGGTCATCTTGGCGCCCTTCCAGGGCTGGACCTGCACACCGGCACGCGTCGTCTGCGTGTCACGCAACTGGCTGGCCGTCCACTCCTGTTCGAGCGTCAATTGCACGCTGCGGCTGACCTGCCAGTCCGCTCCCATGAGGAGGCGATCGGGAAAGTCCATGGACTGGCTTCCGGTCAGGAAGGCGGTTTCGAGTGTGGAGCGCAGCTTCACCGCGTTGCCCGGCAAGGTCATGCGGCCATTCAGGGTAAGTTGATCGGCTCCGCGATTGTCGTTCGGAAGGGATTCATCGATGTGCCGGCCGCCGATCGCAAAGCCATACGTGTCGTGGCTGACTTCATCCCGCACATCGACCACCTGGCGGCTCGCTCCGGACGTCAGCATGTCCTGCTGATAGACATCCGCCGTGACGGCGCTGTTGTGCTCATACTGGTAGCGCCCCTCTACACCGATGCGACGTGTGCCCTCCTCGGTCATCATCTGCTGGCCGAGGCCAAATCCGCCGTCCTGCTCGCGGAAATAGGCACGCCCCTTGAGAAGACCGCTATCGTGCTTCCACTCGACTTCCTGCGCGCCCCCCTGGTGCGGCAACACGCCAGTGACGGTAGTGCTGGCAATCTCAACCCGCAATGTATCGGCGGGGGTCACCTTGTAGCTGCCATCCACCCCCTGCATTTGTCCCTGGTTGATGCCGTTGCCCTCCTGCACGTGCGTCACACCAACGACACCACGCCCGTCCTGGACCTTCACCGCCGCGCGTCCACCCACATTGAGCGCGCCCTTGCCAGACACCTGGGTTTCGTATTCGACGACCACCCACACCGGATTGAGATTGCTGTCCTGAACCGGAACGGGTGTCTTGAAGAAGATTTCGCCCCGGTCATAGTCGATGTTGTAATCCGCCCAGCGTGACAACTGCTGGCTCGACAGGATGACATCCGACTTGAGCCGGTCACGCACCTCGATGTGGACCTTTTCGGATCCGGACAGGAGCGGACTACGGGTCAGGTGATAGAGGCCCGATGTGCCGTCACCACGAATTTCGTCACGCACGAAGCCGCTGGCACTGTCTGCCGCGAAGGCATTCACATCGAAACGCTGATCGTGATATTCGGTCTTGATGCCGGTGAAGGTGCGATTGTACCGCGCGAGGTCGACTTCGCTCATGCCGGTGTCAAAATCACCGAACAAGGCGTAAAAGGCATCCCGCTCGATCCGCAGGTAAAGTTTTTCCTTGCTGGCCGCATCGGGCCGCGGATCGGCTGCATCAGCATACAGCGTGTAGAAGCGGGCAGGATCAATGGCCCCGCCAAAGGCCGTGGCGCGCTCCCGGTGACTGTCATAGGCCATCGTAAGCAGCCACTTGCCCTGGATTTGCCCCTTGGCAAAGAACGCGGTTCGGCCATCCTGCAAGGGCGCATCGCTGACACCGGCCGCGCTGGCGGACTGCATGTTGCCGCTGACCGACTTCGCGGCCAGCGAACCCTCGGCGAGTGCCACGAGAATCCACTCGCGTTTTTCGGGCCGTACGTAAACCGGAATTCGCTCGCTCGCATTGTTGTAGGCGACTTCGATGGTGTAGAGGCCCGATCGCGTCACCGGCGCAAATTTGATGATGCCGTCAGTACCTACCGCTACCTTGGCAGAACTGTCGGCCATCGCACGATCCGCATCGGTCGTGATCCAGGGCCGCAATCCCCCGCCGGACACCACGCGCAGGTCAATCGCCGCGGGCACCACGCGACCTGAGGCATCAACCAGCTCAACCTTGACGGATACCGGTGTGCGCCCGTCCGCGACATTCGCCGGACTCGCCGCGGGGCGGATACGCGTGATTTCGGACGCCACCACCACCGTTACTTTCTGGTCCATGCGCACGATGCCGAACGGGTCGGTGCCGCGCACACGGAGCTCATGCGGTCCCGGCTCGCCGAGGTCCACACCGATATAGCTCATCAGAATGGTGCGGCCTTCATCCTTGGTGAAACCCAGCCGGTCTTCAGGGATGGGGCGGCCATCCAGGGTCACTTCCGATTTCAGCTGGGCGTTCACACGGACTCGCAGCGCCTGGACGCGATCGGCCACCACTTCACCTTCGGTATGCGAGAGCAGGCCCAATCCGTTGTCCTCCGGCACTTCCGGCTCCGGCGCCGCTGTCGGCGCCGCGTCATCGACATCCTGCGCGTGCCAGTCGCTCCATTCGCGGCGCTGCTCGCCGGAGTCGCCCTTGGCAATATCGAGGTGTACGGCGCCACCGGACTGCTGCGCAAATACCTTGAGTTCCACACGGCGATTGGTTTCGCGTCCCTTGGGCGTCTTGTTGTCGGCCAGGGGCTCGTCCGGTCCCTTGCCGAACGCCTGTATGCGGTCGTCCGCGAGACTCAGCTTCTGCTTCAGGTAGTCGGCCACACTCTGCGCCCGCGCCAGGGACAACGCGTAGTTGTCATTGATCGCACGGCCCTTGCGCGCCACGACACGGGCGTTATCGGTATGGCCTACCACCTCGAGCCGGATGTCGCCGGCCCCGCGCAATTCTTCGCTGATGTCATCCAGCCAGCGCCGGTCAGGCGCGGTGAGATCGGTGGAGAACGTGGCAAAGCGCGGACGGAAGACGATGACTCGCCGCAATTTCTCCGGGACAGTCACCGATGTCCGGTTTTCGATCACGTCGAAATCCACCGGCAGTCCGGATGCAACACCCGCGAGCTGCACCAGCACGGAGTGTTCGCCCGCACGCGCACCCTGCGCCAGCGTCACGCCCCACGTCAGCGTCGAATGACTACCGGCAGGAAGCGTGGGCAGGTCAAGCGACCAGCCCTTGTCATCGATTGCCGGATCCGCGAGAAGATTGCCATCCAGACGCAACGTGCCCGGCTCCACGAGCAGATCGCGAGGCATTAGCACCTGCACATGACCATTCGCCAGCTCCGTATCCGGATGATCGAAGGACAGCGTGTAGACCACCCCCCTTTCGACGGGCTCACTCGTCAGGCGGACGCCAAGCTGACGGCGGATCTCTTCCATGCGCACGTGCAGCGATGCCGGACGCCGCACGTAAAAATCCTGCTGCCACAGCGTGCCGCCCTGCAGGTCGACAAAGCGCGACAGTGCCGTGCCTGCAGAACGCGTGTTGCCATCGCAATCCAGTATCTCCGCACCGGCGGGCAAGCCGTGTTCATCCAGCTGAAGGACATGAGTGCCGGGACGAAGGTCATCGAAATGCCAGCGGCCACGTACATCGGCCACCACATAACGGCCATCCTCGAGGTAGATGCGCGCACCGGGGAGGGGCTTGGCCTCTGCGCGATCAGCAGCACTGCACCCACGCGATTCCAGGACGCGGCCCGCCACCAGCGCACGCGAACGCATCAGATCTTCATGCACCGTAATGCTCGCACTTGCCACATTCGAGCGGACTACATTGTTTGCCGCCTGCGCGACATTGAGGGCCTCACCCAGCGGGGTGGCCGCCGTGGCCTCGGCGACATAGGTCAGGCGCACGTCGGTGTTGTTGTTCATCGTACCGAGCGCGTGCGTGAGTGTGCGCCCGTCCGGACTGATTTGTGGATCCGGAACGATCCGGCCGTCCTGACGCATGCTGCCGGCACGGTAGCGGAAGCCTGCGGGCAGCGTGTCCGTCAACTGTATCGATGTCAGTGCGCCCCCGCTGCGATTGCTGGCAACGATGTCGTAAGGCACGAAATCGCCGATGGCCGCCGTCGTCCGGTCGGCGTTCTTGACGAGTAGCAAACCGGTCGTGATGCCGTCGACAGGCAGGTCCACTCGTAGCGGGAAGCCGAGCGGCGCGGGAAAGCTTTCGCCTCGCGAGCCGGTAGTAATCACGTAGCTGGCGAATGCCGGCTTCGTAAAATCACTGTCGGGATGCGCCGTCGGGAACGCGTAATTGGAGCGCGTCACGGCAAGATGGTAGGTATGACCTGGCGTCACAAAGGGAAAACGATATTCGCCTGGCTGCAAAGTGTACGTGCGCGATGACGTGCTGAACGTGCTGCCGGTGACGACGGTGGCCGGATAAGGCTCTCCGCCATCGCCAATCACCGTCGCCGGCTGACCGGTGAGATCGTCGATGAGTGTGACACTGGCGCCATCGAGCAATCCACCACTGCTGCTGTCGAAAACCACACCATACGGGTCCGACAGTTTCAGCGGATCCGTCTGCTCGCTGCCGTAGGTGGCGTAGACCTCGGACCCATTCTGTACGCTGAGCCGGCAATCACTTGCCGCCGGATCGCGGGTCGTGTTGATGAATCCCACGAAGACGCCCGAGTCGGCGGCCGTTTCCTGCAGCTGCAGCGTTTCCGCATCGCCTGTCTGCGTCGCGTGAATGGTTACCGTAATCAGGTCGCGCCCGCCCGGATTCAGGTTGGCGGCGGGATCCTGGACTTCCAGAAAAATGGGCTCACCGACCTGGTAGGCCGTGGCGACACTCAGGGAATAACTGCCTGGGAGGGTCGGCAAGGAGCCGGGGCCGCCTGCCGGGCCGAAGGACGGCACCGAAAGCGTATTGCCGCCACACAGCACCGGTTCCACCGTGTAGGCAGCCGAAGACGCTGCGCCACTCTGGGAGTAGCGCAGGAAGGTGACCGTGCCGATTCGCACGGACACAGAGGCCTGCACCGTCGGGAAATTGATCGCCGACAGTGTTGCACGGTTGAGAATCACCGCCCCCGGCGTCGCCGCCGAGGCCAAAACGGGCAGGAGCCAGAGACCACACGCGGCGAGTGCCGTGAGACACCCGCCGCGCAGGGCTGCTACCCAGGATCGCCGGTAATGCGCCAGCACGATGGCTGACTCCGGGAGTCTCGGGCTCTTACTGAACGATTACCTGGAACAACACCGTTGCACTCTTGCCGACGGCAATAGTGCCGGCAGGATCGCCCGGACCGTTCACCTGCATGCCGGAGTTGCTGGAGGCCAGCGGCGTGGTACCCGACACGTCAGCCTTCGGCGATCCATTCAGGCTCGTGCTGTTGAGCACGTAGTTGGTATACGGCGGAATATCGTCCGTGATGACCGCGCTGGTCAGCGGTGTGGAGGCCGACGTCGTGACAGTGGCCACGAGGCAATATTCCAGCGTGTCGCCCGGCTTGGAGGTTACGCCCGTGGTGTAGTAGGTATTGCCATTGCAGGTGGCAGGACCGGTCGCCAGCGCATTTCCGGTTGCCCGGGTGATGTTTCGCACAAGCTTGGACAGGCTGGTCGTTGCCGGCACCACCGTTGTGATGGTGTTCTTGCCGTCTGCCGTCGAGCTGTAGGTCAGCGTTGCACCGGTAAGGTCGGACGCCGACGTCACCGCCGTGAACGAAACCGTGTGGGTGGCCGGTGCCGGGGTTGCCGGTGCGCTGGCCGTGACACGTTCGATCAGGGTCACGCGTTCGCCAATCTGCGTTCCGACGGGCACCGAGCCCGCCGTAATGGCCGGCGATGAACCTACCGGTGTCAGGGACAGCGAAGACGGCGTTTCCGGCGTCGTCACACCCGTCGTGGTGTTCGTGCTGGCTGGCGTGCCGACGCTGACCGCAGTGATGGTGTAGAGATTGCCACCCAGCGAGACCACGTCATTGATCGACAGGTTGTTCTGGGAACCGGCAGGAATGTAGACAACACCGGCGCCAGAGGCAGCACTCGTCACCGAGGCGCCGAGCGTGATGCTGGTAACGGGCGAGCCATTGAGAAGGAAGCTCATGCCCGGAGGCGCTGCCGTGTTGGAATCCGTCGAACTCAGCGTCAACGCATAATTGTCGCTACCGTTCGAGTTGCTGGTGACGGTGAACGTGTAGTCCGCATTGGTGTAGGCCGCCACGGTCTGGTCGGCGGTGAGCTTGACCACGGTCGGCAGGGCCGCCACGGTTTGCACCGCGACACTGACGGCCGCCTTCACCGGAGCGCCACCGGAATAGCTCAGGGTGGCAACGTTGTGAATGGTGGCACCGCCGGCGGTGTTGGCAGAGGCATGCTGGGCAAGGCCCATTGCCGCCACCAACGCCAGGAGGCTGGCGCCGTGCTTGAAGAGTGCACCGGATTTCATTTGCGTCATTTTTGGTTGTCCTCGAACGGGCGCTCCGCCCAATCAGGGGGCATCCCTGCCCCCAACGTAGGATTTATTTTGATTAATTGATGGAGACGCGGAATGTGGCGTAGCTGACTGCATTGGCGCCCATGGTGCCGCCCGTGCCGTCATTCACGCCGGTTCCCGGCAAGTCGGAACCGCCCGTACCCGGATAGAAGTAGACCGTCAGGCCGTCTGTTTCGCCGGCATCGCCATTGCTGCCGCTGTCGTTCAGGGCAACCACGCCGCCGGCATTGTTCTGCAGGGTCATGGAGCCGCCGACATATGTGGTGAACGGCGGGATCGGATCGCTGATCTTCACCTGCGTGGCACTGCTGGTGGATGCATTCTTGGTGACGATGATGAGGTACTCGAGGACTTCAGTCGGATTACCTGTCACACCGCCGGCATAGTAGGTGCTGCCGTTGTACGACACCGCGCCGGTTCCGGCGGCATTGCCACCCGCGCCCGCACCGTAGTTGGTGTTGCGCACCAGCTTCTGCACCGTCAGGCCGACCGACAGCACCGTGGTCACGGTGACGTCGTTACTGGTAAAGGTATTGACGACAGGATCGGTCGCCGTCGTGGTCGTCGTGATGGTTTGGTCGGTGGTGGCGTTGCTGACTGTGCCGGGCTTGACGGTGACAGTGAAGTTCACACGCTGGGCAATCAGCGTGCCGGCTGCCACAGCCAGGGCGGTGCCGTTGCCGTTCACCGTGATCGTCGTCGTACCCGGGCTAGCCGTATCGGCGCCGATGCCCGCAATCTGGAACACCTGCCCGTTGATGACAACATAATCGTTGGTCGACAAGCCGTTGATCTTGCCGTCGTTCGTGTTGTCACGCGGCACCGTGATGGTGGTGGTGCCTGATGCCGCAATCGTGGTGGCACTGGCCACCGTCGTTGCACCGAGTGTGATGGTGCCGAGGCTGGACGTGGCCGTAGAGCCCGAAATGCCCGCGCTCTGCGACAGCGGCTCGGTCATGTTGAACGTTTCGATACCGTTGGCGGCATTCGTGATGGTGTAGGCATACACTGCCGACGTTGCCGGATCCGTCGAGATATCCGCCGGGGCGCTCAGGATCGGGTTGGAGCGAACCAGATTCACGGTCACATCGACTGACGCGGTGAGCGCCGTTTGCGGATTCGCTGCGGCATCGGAGTAATTCACCGTAACGGTATTGCGCAGCGTGGTGTCGGCGGCGGTGGTCGCCCAGGCGTGACCGACGCCGGCCAGCGTCGCCGCTGCCAGCATGGCCGTTGCCAGCGGACGCAGGCTGCCGGATTTGAATTGCTTCAGCATGATGGTTCCCCTCGAGGGTATTTCTTGTTTGAAGATTCCGTTGGTGTCAGGAAAGCCACCCTGCTCCCGACCTCCTCAGGAATCCCGTCAACGGCTTCAGCGGCAGCACAGCCCGACTGAGTCGATACGCCGTCGGCCTGCGCCGGCGACACTGCGTGTGGCAGGAAGCCACACAAGACGCCGTCCGTCCCGGACCGGCTTACCGCGTTACAGCAAATACTCAGGCCTTACTGCACCTGGGCACGGAAACTGACCTGGCCGCCCTGTCCGGGCTGGACTTCGGCGATGATCCAGCGAATGGTCGTGTAATCCCCCGGCAGCGCATGCACCTTTTCCTTCTTGCCGGCCATGACCTTCTCGACCATCAGCTGGTCGGCCGTGGCAAAGGTCTTGCCCCCGTCAGCCGAGAAGCTCACCTGGGTATTGGCGCCAACAGCGGAATCGGCGATGTAGCGGGCACCGTTGGGCAGCGGATTGTCGAGCTTCACGTTCACGGCTTTTTCATCGCCGGTATTCTTGTAGTTGAGGGTGAAGATCAGGGTTTCGCCGGGCGCGGACTTTTCCGTCTTGACCCGTTTGGTGACTTGCTTGCCGGCCTCGGTCACGGTGACCTCCTTCTCGGCCACCACGCTCATCTGGAGCTGGGGCTTGGCCAGGGCGGCAGTGCTCACGAAAGGCAGCAGAATGACCGCCAGGGCTGCAAGGGTTCGTGCGCGCATGAATTTCTACCTCGTCGTTAACAGAATTCGTGTGATGGCGTTGGCAGCCTCGCGCCGGAGACACCGACGCCAGCGTAGATATAAGGGGATTTTGAGGAAATCAGATACGGGATTACTCCCGAAGCATCCCGGAATGGGGATAAACGGACGAGCTCGGCGCGAAAATTGATCGAAAAACAACCAAAATACCCCCGTTAAGGGGTGGGTGCTATCGGGAAATATCCGTCAAATTGCTCGGGAGCTGGTCGAAGTTCACCCCGCAAGCCCTTACTCCCATTGAAAAAACTGCAGCCGGCAGCATTTCCGGGGGCAAGCTCTCGCAATAGACCTCACACTCCAACGTTCGGGCCAGCGCCACCAGTGCGGGAAGCATCTTTCCGATCTCGTCCCCGGGCAGTCGCTGGACAAACTCCCGGCCCAGCACCAGCGCCTGCCAGGGGCCGGCCGTCAATGCATCCAGACCGGATCCCTGGCCATTGAGATAGAGGGCCAGCCGAACGCCCTCGCTGACCAGCTCGGGCACGCGCCGCCGCAGCACACAGGCCTCGTCTTCACGCCAGGGCACAAAGAGCAACACGCGAGACGGCGGCAGGGAATGGCGATGCAGCCATGCACGCAGCCGGGCGACACCGAAGGGGTCCAGCAATTGCGGTGCCGTGACGGCAAATGCAAGGGTGACTCCCTCGGGCGGGGCCGGCGCATGAACCGCCTGCCGGAATAGCCAGTCATTGAATTCGCGACCATGTCCGCACTCTTCCGCCAACTGCTGAAGATCCGATGATTCGCGAGGACGGTCTGGCCAGGTCGCGCGCGGCTGAATGGCCAATGAGCGTCCCTCGGCGTCGTGCCACACCCGCCAGGCAAACGACAGCCGCTCTTCCCGCAAGGCCTGGTGAAAGGCGGTTTCCCGCTCAAGGCGCTCGATACTGAACCGGTTGAGTTCAGCGGCGTCGAACTGGATCACCCCGCGCCCCAGGGCCTTGGCACGTTCCAGTGCACGCTCCGCGGCGCGCAACACCTGCTCGGGGTCGTCTCCAGCGGCAGGCGACAAGGCAATGCCGATACTGATCGTGCAAAAGACTTCATGGCCTGCCAGCAGAAAAGGCAGGCGAAACTGCGCCTGCAGGCGCTGCGCCAGCCGGCCGGCCACACGGTAATCCGCCACCGACTCGACCATCAGCGCGAACTTGCCGCTGCCCAGCGACACCAGCATCCCTGCCTCGCGGACGGCGCGCAGCCGCGCCGCCGCGGCCCGAAGCAGTTGGTCACCAAAGTCATAGCCAAGCGTCTCATTGATATGCCGCAGGTGGTCAATGTCGATGAGTAGCAGGGCAACCGGCCGCGCCACCGACAACAACGGCGCCAGGGCCTCCTCGAGATGAGGGCGGGTCGGCAATCCGGTCAGGAGATCGACACGGGCGATTTCGGCAAGCGTGGGCGCGCCGGCTTCGGCATCCGACAGCGGACGAAAGGCAAAGGCCTGTGCAATGCCCGGCACCTGCATCGACACCAGCGCGGCATGAACCGCCAGACTTCCCCCGTCGCCGCGCCACAAGGTCAGCCGCGGCACCTCCAGCGCCCGCTCACCCCCCATCGCCCTGGCGAGCCCGTGGGTCTGCCAGGCGGCCGCGACTTCCCTGACCGGCACGTCGAGCAGACTCTGCAGGCTCATTCCCTGAAGGGTGAGCGGCGACAGTCGCAACCACCTTGCCGCCTGCCGACTCGCATACCGCACGCGTCCTTCCGCATCGAGGGCCAGCAGACCCTCACGCAATGTCTGTGCCCAGTCAGCCCCCGCCATGGAGGCCACCAGCGCTTCGCGGGTCTCGTGAAGGGCAAGGCAGGCCCTTGCCTTGTCACGCAAGGCGTCCGGATCCACCGGTTTGGGCAGGCAGTCAAAACCGAACATCAGCTCCGCATAAAAGCGGCGACTGGCGTCGGAGAGATTGTCGGTCAGCAGCAGAACCGGCAATTCGGCCCCTGCCGGCTCACCCTGAAGCCGATTCACCAGGGAATAACTGTCCTCGGCCGGATGGGCATCGAATACAAGCAGTCCGGGAGGGTCGAGGCGATGCTCCCGCAGCAGGTTCCAGAGAGAGGCCTCATCGGACAGGAGATGGCACTCGCATCCCAGCGGGGAAAGCCAGTCGCGCAGGCGATCGCGGTTACCTGCATCAGACGACAGCACGAGAATGGCGGACGCGGGCATTCGTCCCCTCCTGCGGCAGCCGGCAAAAGGCCGGCATTGCGGAAAGCGTAGTGGATCCGGGAGGTTCACGCGCCGGACGGACGCACCGTCGAGGCATCGGCGGACCGGTGGCAGTCCGCTCCCCCCCTTGTTCTTGTATCCGGATTATAGGCTCTGATGTCTCTCCCGCCCCCTCCCGAAAGGAGGACCAGCGCGCGTGATCCGGGTCAAAAAAAAGGCCGCCATCGGCGACCTTTTTTGTACGGGAGCGAAGCGCTTACTTGAGCAGCTTGCGACCGTTGTTCGCGGCGATGCGCATGCGCAACGCGTTGAGCTTGATGAAGCCTTCGGCATCCTTCTGGTTGTAGGCGCCACCATCGTCTTCGAAGGTCGAAATGCGGGTATCGAACAGCGAGCTGTCCGACTTGCGGCCAGTGACGATGACGTTGCCCTTGTACAGCTTCAGGCGGACCACCCCATTCACGTTTTCCTGCGACGCGTCGATCATGGTCTGCAGCATCTGGCGTTCGGGGCTCCACCAGTAGCCGTTGTAGATCAGGCTCGCATAGCGCGGCATGAGCTCGTCCTTCAGGTGGGCGACCTCACGATCCAGCGTGATGGATTCGATGGCACGGTGCCCCTTCATCATGATGGTGCCACCCGGGGTTTCGTAGCAGCCGCGGGACTTCATGCCGACGTAGCGGTTCTCGACCAGGTCGAGGCGACCAATGCCGTTTTCTCCGCCAATGCGATTCAGCGTGGCCAGCACGGTGGCCGGGCTCATGCGCTCGCCGTTGATGGCAACGATGTCGCCGCGCTCGTAGGTCAGCTCGATATAGGTGGGCGCATCGGGAGCCTTTTCCGGGCTCACGGTCCAGCGCCACATGTCTTCTTCGTGCTCCGTCCAGGTGTCTTCCAGCACGCCTCCTTCATAGGAAATGTGCAGAAGGTTGGCATCCATGGAGTACGGGGACTTCTTGCCGGCCTTGCTGAAATCGATGGGGATGTTGCGCTCTTTGGCATAGGCCATCAGTGTCTCGCGCGAGGTCAGGTCCCATTCACGCCAGGGGGCGATCACCTTGACGCCGGGCTTCAGCGCATAGGCGCCGAGTTCGAAGCGGACCTGGTCGTTACCCTTGCCGGTCGCACCGTGGGAGATGGCATCGGCACCGGTCTCGTTCGCAATCTCGATGAGCCGCTTGGCGATCAGCGGGCGGGCAATGGATGTACCCAGCAGGTACTCGCCCTCATAGATGGTGTTGGCGCGGAACATGGGGAACACGAAGTCACGCACGAACTCTTCGCGCAGGTCCTCGATGTAGATTTCCTTGACGCCCATGGCCTGGGCCTTGGCACGGGCCGGCTCCACTTCCTCACCCTGGCCGAGGTCGGCCGTGAAGGTGACGATCTCGCACTGATAGTGGTCCTGCAGCCAGCGGACGATGACGGAGGTATCGAGGCCGCCGGAGTAGGCAAGCACGACTTTCTTGATGCCGGACATGGAGAGTTCTCGCGCTGGGGCAAAAGGAGGGGAAAAACGGCGCGTATTGTAGTGGGGGCCGAGGGGTCCGTCACCCCGGCGATGACCTTGCCTGCCGGGAGGCGGTCAGACAACCTCCTCCGGCACCTCCGTACCTACCCTCCCCTGCACGATGCGGTTGCGGCCTGCCTTTTTGGCCGCATAGGCCGCCGCATCGGCCGCCGCCAGCAGGTCGGCACTGCGCAACCCGTCCTCAGGCACCACGGTGGCCACCCCGAGACTGGCCGTCACATGAGGGACGACACTGGATGCCCGATGCGGAATTCCGAGGGCAGCAATGGCACCGTGGGCATGGCGGGCCACCTCCAGGGCTCCCGCCGCCGGCGTACCAGGCAGCAGCAGGACGAACTCCTCACCCCCGTACCGTGCCGCCATGTCGCCCGGGCGACGCAGGCAACTGCGCAGCGTGACGCCTACCTGCCCGAGAACGGCATCCCCTTCAAGGTGACCGTAGGTATCGTTGAACGGCTTGAACTGGTCCACATCGACAAAGACCAGTGACAGCGGTTGCCCCTCGCGCCGGGCACGCTCCCACTCCTGCTGAAAGGCTTCATTGAAATGACGGCGGTTTGCGAGGCCGGTCAGGCCGTCTTCGCACGACAGTCGCTCGAGCTGGGCCGAAAACAGGTCCAGCTCTTCCTTTTCGAGCAACAACATCTGTCCCTGCAGGAACATGCGCCGGTCACGCTGCTCGACCATGTAGCAGAGCATCATGCCGACGACATTCGAAACCAGTACATACTGCTGGAACATGGCCGGATTCAGCCAGAGGCCGCGGGCGACAATGACGGCCCAGGCAATGAACGCCGCGCTGCCGCCCACCAGGGTGGCCGTGGTCAGCCGGAATGCCCCGATGCCATAGACCAGCGCCAGGATGAATATCACCACATAACTGGAGTGCTGGTTGAAGAAGGGATCACGGAACGCCGACGTGCCGATGGTGATGACCGAAATGGCAAAGACCGCACAGACGGCCACCACCTCGAGAAAACGTTTGCGCAGGAAAGGCACTCTCGGCAGCAGCATGAGGCCGGCGATCGGCAGGCCCTCGGTCAGGAAGATCGAGCTCCAGACTTCGACATTGGAGGCGCGCTGCCCAGCGGATGAAAGAAGGTAGACCTGGCTGAAGGTGCTGATTCCGACCACGGAGTAAAACAGCAGCAGGACCCACCACCCGCTCTGCAGCATGTGCAGCACGCGATCCCTGAGAAAATCGGTAAAGGCCGACTCGAGGCGGGGCGCAAAGCGGTACCAGGGACGTGGGCTGTCCAGCAGCACCTGAATTTCGCGCATGCCGGCGACTATCGCACCCGACGTTGGCGACCGGTTCATCAGGCTATCCTTGCGGGCCCGCTCAAGCGGGTCTGTTTATGGGTGATTCGCTGGAGGCCGCTCCGGTGACCGGAAGGTCTCAAAGGTGGCCGAATTTGCCACTTGGCTGAACGGTCGACAATCCCTCTCCGACTAGTGGTACATGGGTTCATGTGCGACGTCTTCGGGCTGTGCGCACGATCACTATCCGGTACGATTTGCACCCCGCGCACGCCCCCTCCTGGAGACCCCATGGCCACCACCCTGACCATCGCACGCCCTGACGACTGGCATGTCCACCTCCGTGACGGCGCTGCCCTTGTCCATACGGTACCGGCCATTGCCCGCTACTTCGGCCGCGCGATCGTCATGCCCAATCTGATACCGCCTGCGCGCACCACAGAAGAAGCCCTGGCCTACCGCGAGCGTATCCTGGCGGCCCGTCCCCACGGCTCGCGCTTTGAACCGCTGATGGTGCTCTACCTCACCGACAACACGACGCCGGCCGAGATCGAAAAGGCCCGTGACTCGGGCCTCATCAAGGCCGTGAAGCTTTATCCCGCCGGAGCCACCACCAACTCCGATTCCGGTGTCACCTCCATCGAAAAGGTCCAGGCGGTCCTCGAGAAGATGGCGGAAGTCGGACTGCCCCTGCTGCTGCACGGTGAAGTCACCCACGCCGATGTAGACATTTTTGATCGGGAAAAGGCCTTCCTGGACACGGTACTGGCACCGCTCGTCACCCGCATTCCGGGACTGCGCATTGTTCTCGAGCACATCACCACGGCCGACGCCGTGCAGTTCGTGGAATCGGCACCGGCCACTGTCGGCGCCACCATCACCGCGCACCACCTGCTGTTCAACCGCAACCACATGCTGGTCGGCGGCATTCGCCCGCACTATTTCTGCCTGCCGATCCTGAAGCGCCGCACCCACCAGGAAGCGCTCATCAAGGCGGCCACATCCGGCTCGCCGAAATACTTCCTCGGGACCGACTCGGCGCCGCATGCCAAGGGCGCAAAAGAGGCCGCCTGCGGCTGTGCCGGCTCCTACACGGCGCATGCGGCCATCGAGCTGTATGCGGAGGCCTTCGAGGCCGCGGGTGCGCTCGACCGCCTCGAAGGCTTCGCCAGCTTTCATGGCCCCGATTTCTACGGCCTCCCGCGCCATGGCGACTGCATTACCCTGGTCAAGGACGAGTGGGCCGTGCCGGAGTCCTATGCTTTTGGTGAAAGCGTGGTCGTTCCCATTCGTGCCGGAGGCGCCATCGCCTGGAAGGTCCTGCCATGACGCACCCCGTCCTGCCCATGCACGAACGTTTCCGTGGCTTCTTTCCCGTGGTGGTGGATCTGGAGACCGGGGGCTTCAACAACGCCACCGACGCCCTTCTGGAAATCGCGGCCATCACCCTGCGCCAGGACGAACATGGCCTGCTGCACCCGGATGAGCAGTTCCATGCTCACATCGCGCCGTTTCCCGGAGCCAACCTGGAGCCGGCAGCGCTGGAATTCACCGGCATCAATCCCTTTCATCCATTACGTCCCAGCGAAGAAGAAGGGGCTGGCCTGCGACGCATCTTCGACGCCGTGAAAAAGGCGCAGAAGGCGGCTGGCTGCAAGCGCACGGTGCTGGTAGGCCACAACGCGCACTTCGATCTCGGCTTCCTGAATGCCGCCATTGCCCGCTGCAATCTCAAGAACGTGTCGCCCTTCCATCCATTTTCCGTGTTCGACACGGTGACGCTGGCCGGACTCGCCTACGGGCAGACGGTGCTGGCGCGCGCCTGCGGAGCGGCCGGCATTCCATTCAACAACAGCGAGGCGCACTCCGCTTTATACGACGCGCAGCGCACCGCTGAACTCTATTGCGCGGTGGTCAACAAATGGTGGAGCAAGATCGGTCCGCCGCCACTGACCGAAAGCGGTGAGGACGCCTGAGGATTTTCCGGGGCAATAACGCAGTCAATAACGCAGGCAATAAAAAACGGCGCCACACGGCGCCGTTTATTATTTGCAGCAAGTCGCACTTGCGGCAGACACGCGATGCCTGCCCCTTGGCCGGGCAGACAAGGTCGTGGTTACAGCTTGGCGGCATTCTCGGCCAGGTACTTGGCCACGCCTTCCGGCGAGGCATTCATGCCCTTGTCACCCTTCTTCCAGTTGGCCGGGCAGACTTCACCGTGCTCTTCGGTGAACTGCAGGGCGTCGACGAGACGCAGGATTTCTTCCATGGAACGGCCCAGGGGCAGGTCGTTCACGATCTGGGCACGCACCACACCGGCCTTGTCGATGATGAAGGCACCACGGAAGGCCACGCCACCAGCGGACTCCACATCGTAGTCCTTGGCGATGGAGTGGGTGATGTCGGCCGCCAGCGTGTACTTGACCGGGCCGATGCCACCGTCGTTGATCGGGGTATTGCGCCAGGCATTGTGGGTGAAGTGGGAGTCGATGGAGACGCCGACCACTTCCACATTGCGGGCCTTGAAGTCAGGGATGCGGTGATCCAGTGCGATGAGCTCGGACGGGCACACGAAGGTGAAGTCCAGCGGATAGAAGAACACCAGGCCGTACTTGCCCTTCAGGGCGGACGCCAGGTTGAAGTTGTCGACGATTTCGCCATTGGCGAGGACGGCGGGAACGGTGAAGTCAGGGGCGGGCTTGCCGACGAGGACGGCCATGGGTCTTCTCCTTGGGGTTCATGGACGATGTGCGCTGCGGGCACGGAGGCCAAACATCATACACGACCCCCGCGTTCCGCACAGTGCAACAGCGCCGCTCATGCGTGGTGTCGGCGGCGCCAGGAAATGATCAGCCCGGAGATGGCAAGAATGGCAAACAGGATGGCCATTGTATCGACGAGACGGACACCCCATGGCCCGAACAGGCGACCGCTGTGAAGGTCCAGCAGGACCCGCTCCCAGTTGATGTCGTCGTGACGGTCATCCGCTGCAGGCACGCCGCTCCAGGCAACCGATGGCGGGGCGATGGCCGGCTTGATGCTGAGATCGCCCAGGTCGACGGCCAGACTTTCCTCGCCGTGGCGCAGGAGTACCTGTCCCTGGCCCTGGCCAACGGCGGACAGCCCCTCGGGAATGCCGCGTACACTATCCGCCTGGTCGATGACCTCACCGGTGGGGGTCAGCAGCCACAGACGGTTGCTGCAAACCGCCAGCACCTGACTGGACTGTTCCACCACGCCCACCAGGTGCGGGCAGGCGCCGATGGCGTGCCCGGCCAGACGAAGCTGCCCGCCCTCGGCGCGCAGGTCACCGGAAGGCAAGGCATGCACGACACCCGCCTGCGCACTACCCGGAGCCAGTCCGTACAAGCGCCGGAGCAGCGAATTCTCGAGAGGGGCGCGGTCGAAGCCGAGCTCATGACTGCGATTCAGCAGGAATCCGGTGACGGACAAGACCAGCACGAACAAGGCCGACACAATGCCGAGCCGCCGGTGCCAGCGACGAACATGAAAACGCCAATGCAGACGGGACACGGTAATGCTCCCCACCAAGGCTGAAAGAAGGGCGCGAGTGTATCAGTGGCCGCCCACTGCGACATCGTGAAGCGCCAGGGCCACGCGCGCGACACGCGTCATGGCGCCCACCGAAAGGGTGGCCCCCGTGATTCCGTCAATGGGCTGACTCAGGCGGTCACCCGGCGCCAGCCGCGCATGCATGAACTGCTGCCGGAAAAATCCCTGTCGCACCTCGCCCCCGCGCGACTCACGGTAGGCCAGCACTTCGACATTGAGGATCTGTCCCTGCTCCACTACGACGCCCATCGTGATGGGCTGTTCCTTGCCGACTTCATCGAGGACCCACGCAGTACGCTCGCCCTTGCGCCAGTACTTCACGCGCAGCCCGGGGTAATCATGCCCGAGAATGGCCACGACGCGCTGCTTCACCGCCGGCGTCAGCCATAACATGGCGCTCGGCGGCGCGGCGCCGCCAAAGCTTTCCGACAGGAACGCGTCAAGTGTCATCTCGGCACGCGTGATGCCGACCATCAGAAGCAGCACGACCAGTGCAACATACTGGCGCAGCATGGACCGGATTGGCGATCCCATGGACATTACTCCTCACACCCGGCAGGCAATGGCGGTGAGTTGCCCCGCCATCACTTGCCGTCAGGGGCGCCTCAGAAAGAAAGGCCCATGCCGAGATTGAATCCGTCCCCCTGACGTGCCGGCAGATTGGAGGACTGGATGTCGGCCTTGAGCACCACCTGGGGAACGATCCAGTAGTTCACGCCGGTATTGATCTGGACCGTGTCCTTGCGTCCCGGCATGTTAGCCGCAGTATTCCAGTCGTTGTAGCGCGTGAACAGACCGACGCGTTCGCTCAAACGCCAGGACGGCTCCACATAGAAGCCTTCCAGCTTGTCGGTTCCCAGCGAGCGGGCCAGGGCGTTGTCGATGTCCCAGCGCGTGTACAGGCCACGCAGGCCGATGCCCCGCCAGTGCCAGTCGGCGTGCGCCTCGTACAGGGTTGCCGGGGCCTTTCCACCGACGGCCAGATCCGAAGTCTGCGTGATGTTCTCCTGGCGTTGCGCAGCAGCGCCGATCTCCAGACCGGGCACACCGGTGTACTTGACGCGCAGCGTGTAGGCGAGGTCGCCCGCGCGCGAACCGCCGAATTCCTGTCGGAACTCACGCAGCCCTTCGTCTCCGCCCAGAGTGGCGATGTCGCCGCGCAGACCGTTGTGCACAGCGAAGTCGGCACTGATCCCGGGCAACGGTGCCGCATGCAGCATTACGCCCTTTTCCCACCAGGTCGAGGGAATGATGCGCTCCTCCACCGGATTACGCTCCACGCCGTAAAAGACATTGGGTTCGTGAGTCTCGTTGAGCAGGCCCACCGGCAACAGGAACTGGCCGACGTCCACGCTGTAGTTTGTCGCAAGACGCAGATTCACGAAGAACTGCTCCACCTCGGTCTCGATGGTCGAGCTGTCGGGCGCTCCTTCGAATTCCACTTCGGAGTACATCTTCACATCGTCACTGAACTGGTGTCCCACGAGGAAGACGACGCGGTGTGCATGGATGTTGTCGCGTCCGGTAACCGGATCATCCGCATTGAGGTGGTTGTAATGCACCTCGCCATACATGCCTAGCGTAGTGCCTGCCAGCGGATTGGCCGCCATGGGCTGCTTCTCCAGCGCGTCGGCCAGGGCATCGAGACGTGCCTGCTGCTGGTCGATGAGGCTCTGCTGGCGGGCCAGCTCCGCGCGCAGGGCGTCGACATCGGGATCGGCATGGACGGCGCCCGCCGCGAGCAGGGTCAGTGTCATGAGGGTGGCGCGATACATCAAGGGCTCCTTGTCCGGTTCAACGGTCATTGAGTGTTTGCAGGAAGGCTACCAGCGCATTGATCTCGCGATCGGACAGACGCAGATTGCCGAGTTCGGTGCGATTCACGGTGGAAGGGATTTCGGTGGCCCCCCAACGGCCGGGATCGCTGTCACGGGTGCTGTAAAATTCGATCACCTGGCGCAGCGAGGTGAAGACGCCGTTGTGCATGTAGGGCGCCGTGTGGGCAATGTTGCGCAGGGTGGGCACGCGGAATTTTCCCCGGAATCGGTCGGCGCTCGCGACGCCACGAGCCGCAAGTGTCGCCCCCAGCCCTTCGTCCACGAAGTCGGGCGGGAAGTAGGTCGGATCAGCGTTGCGGGGAACGCCCAGGTTGTCATAGCTGAAGTCCGTGAACAGCGGTGGCTGTCCGGCCGGACCGCGGGCCATCGAATGGCAGGCGGCGCAATTGCCTTTGTCGGCACGGACAAAGACGGCCATTCCCTCCAGCTCCTCTGCGGTCAATTTCCCCCTGCCCGCCAGATAATCATCGAAGCGCGATGAAAAGGGACTGACCGCCGGCGTACGCTCATAGGCCGCAATGGCGCTGGCGATTCGGGCGAAGGCCTGCTCCTCGTGGCCGGGATCGAGTGCATCGGCACCAAACACCTGCAGGAACGGCGTGGCCGACGGGCTGGCGCGCAGCCGCGCAACCACCTCAGCGGGCGATGCGTTGTTCATCTCGCTGGCATTGAGGAAGGGCTGCGTGGCCTGGGCTTCGAGGGAGTCGACCCGTCCGTCAAGGAAGAGACCTCCAGTCCACAACACGTCACCGTCCTCGAGGGTTGCGCTGAGCGGCGGAACAAAGGCGGCATAGGCCACCGTGGGGGCATTCCGGTGCCCGAAGCGACCTGCGACGGATCCCGCCGATACCGGGCGAGACGTATCGGGGTCCGTGAATGCCTGTGCAGGCAGATGGCAACTGGCACAGGACTGCCCGCCTGGCCCACTGTGGTCGGCATTGGACGACAAAGTGGCATCGCTGAAGAGCAATTCGCCGAGCTGGACCAGCGCGGGGGGTGTTTCTGCCGTCGCGGCAGGCGTTGGCTGATCCGTCGGAAGGCAGGCTGACAGCAGACCGCACATGCCGATGGCCATGACGTGACGACAGGCCTGCAGGCCGACAGCACCCGATCGCAAGTTTGACATCGACTCCCCCGAAAGGGCGGAAATACCCCGCCCCAATGCGGATCGAACTATATCGGGGGTAATTTATAAATGCAAATCATTCTCATTTCGCTTTACGGGCGGGCGTCGCCCATGAAAAAGCCCGGCACACAGGCCGGGCTTCCGGAGGAACGCGCGTTGGCGATCAGGCTTGGGCCGGGGCAGCCGCCTCGTTCACCAGCGGAGCAAGTTCGCCCTTCTGCATCATCTCCATCATGATGTCGCAGCCACCGATGAGTTCGCCCTTTACCCACAGCTGGGGAAAGGTCGGCCAGTTCGCGATACGGGGCAGCGTCGACCGGATTTCCGGGTTTTCCAGGATGTTCACGTAGGCAAACGGCTTGCCGATCTGGACCAGCGCCTCGACCGCCCGCGCGGAAAAGCCGCACTGGGGAAACTGCGGGGTGCCCTTCATGTAGAGGAGCACGTTGTTTTCAGCAATCTGCTGCTTGATGAGGGCTTCGATATCCATGGAACTGCACCATAGCGGGTAAAGGACTTGCCGAAATTCTACCAATTTGGTCGGGTATTGGCGACCTCCCGCCGTCCGGCCAGCCGAATCTTCAGGACCATGCCCCCTGCCGGCAAATTGCCGCTCCCTCCCCTTTCCCGCTACCATCGGAGTCCGGCAGCAACGCTGCCTTTTTTGTTTGCAGGGCGGGCACTTGAATCCGCCGATCGACACTCAGCAGGTAATCCTATGACCAGCGCGCTCATGCCGACCTATGCTCGGCAGCCCGTCGGCTTTTCCCGTGGCGAAGGGGTATGGCTCTATGACACCGAGGGCCGACGCTTCCTCGATACCACCTCGGGAATCGCCGTGTGCGGGCTGGGCCATGCCAACCCGGTCGTGGCCGATGCCATTGCCGACCAGGCGCGCACGCTGGTGCATACGTCCAACCTCTACCAGGTCCCCCTGCAGGAAGAACTCGGTCGTGCCCTGCGCGAAGTGTCCGGCATGGACCTGTGCTTCTTCGGCAATTCCGGCGCCGAGGCCAACGAGGCAGCCATCAAGCTGGCCCGCCTGTTTGCCCACAAGCACCGTCACATCGCTGACCCCGCCATCATCGTGATGGAAAACTCCTTCCACGGTCGCACCCTGGCCACGCTCTCGGCCACGGGCAACAAGAAGATCCAGGAAGGCTTCGAGCCACTGGTGTCCGGCTTTGTGCGCGTGCCCTTCGACGACATTGCAGCCATTGAAAAAGCGGCGGCCGAGAATCCGAACATCGTGGCGGTGCTCGTCGAACCCATCCAGGGTGAAAGTGGCGTCCGCGCCCCTCGCAACGGCATTGCCGGTTATCTCGGCGCCCTGCGTTCCCTTTGCGACAAACACGACTGGCTGCTGATGCTGGACGAAATCCAGACGGGCAACGGGCGTACCGGCAAATACTTCGCCTACCAGCACTCCGCCATCCTCCCCGACGTCGTGACAACGGCAAAGGGGCTTGGCAACGGTTTTCCCATCGGTGCCTGCCTGGTCCGCGGCAAAGCGCGTGACCTGTTCGGCCCGGGCAACCATGGCACGACCTACGGAGGCACGCCGCTGGCCTGCCGAGCGGCCCTCGCCACTGTTGGCGAGCTCCGCAAAGGGCCGATCGAGAACGCACGCCTCATGGGCGAACGCATCCGTGCCGGCTTCCTGACGAAGCTCGGCGATCTCGGCGTGACCGTCGAAGGGGCCGGCCTCATGATCGGGGTGGTGCTGCCGCGCAATTGCACCGAGCTGGTCGCCCGCGCGCGCGAGGCAGGCATCCTGCTCATCGTCAGCGCAGAACACCGCATCCGGCTGCTGCCGGCGCTCGTCATCACGGCCGAGGAGGCCGACCTGATGGTCGACAGCATTTCCGCGCTGGTGCGCGACTTCCTCACGGAAGGGGCCAAGGCATGAGCGTGCGGCATTTCCTGACATTGCTGGACTTCACCCCGCAAGAATTGCGGCAGGTGCTCGACCGCGCCATTGTCCTCAAGAAGATGCACTACGACGGCGTCATCTACGAGCCGCTCAAGAACAAGGTGTTGGGGATGATCTTCGAGAAGTCCTCGACCCGTACCCGCGTGTCGTTCGAAGCCGGCATGGCGCAGTTCGGTGGCTCAGCCATCTTCCTGTCCCCGCGCGACACCCAGCTCGGTCGCGGTGAGCCGGTTGAAGACGCGGCGCGCGTGATCTCGCGCATGGTCGACATCGTGATGATCCGCACCTTCGGCCACGACATCATCGAGCGCTTTGCAGAGTATTCGCGGGTGCCCGTGATCAACGCACTGACGGATGATCACCACCCCTGCCAGCTGATGGCCGACCTGCAGACCTTCCTGGAACATCGCGGTGAGCTGGCGGGCAAGCAATTTGCCTGGGTGGGCGATGGCAACAACATGTGCAATAGCTACATTCATGCCGCGCACCAGTTCGACTTCCATCTCCGGATTGCCTGCCCCTACGGCTTCGAGCCAGACCCCGAGCTGCTCGAGACGTACAAGCGCAACGTGGAACTGGTGAAGACGGCCGAGGATGCCGCCCGTGGTGCCCACCTGATCGCCACCGACGTGTGGACCAGCATGGGGCAGGAGTCCGAGCAGAGCGTGCGCAAGCGCCGCTTCAGCATGTACCAGATCAATCCGCGCCTGATGGACATGGCATCGCCCGATGCGCTGTTCATGCACTGCCTGCCGGCGCACCGTGGCGAGGAGATCTCCGAAGACATGCTGGATGATCCTCGGGCGGTAGTGTGGGATGAAGCAGAGAACCGGCTGCATGCGCAGAAGGCGCTGATGGAGTTTCTGCTGGGCGGGCCGTCGGGTGTCAAACGAAGCTGACGCCGTGGCGGCCTGATTTTCTTCGTCAGTAAAGTTCGCGGGGGGGATCGCTTCCTTCCCGCCTTTCATGGACGGATCTGCTTCGTCACGACTGTTCGCGACGTATGGGCGCTGCGTCCCCGAGCTGCAGCGATGGCCCTTTCGAGGCAACGCCGCTGCCTTCAGCCAGGGGTTGTGAATTCAGCCGGGGCACAACGGAAAGTGCCCGGGTAGAGAAGGAGGAAGTTCCTGCCGCAGGGAGCCCCCGTCCTCAAGCCCGAAAAGCACAGACGGCCGCTAACACAATGATTCGAGTCAGGGCAAAAGATCAGGAGGGCGAGGCGACCCGCCGCACGGCATCCAGCCATCCCTGATAGAGCGACTCCCTCTGCTCTGCCCGCATGGCAGGCGCAAACTCCCGCTCACACTTCCAGAGCTCGGCAATCTGCTCCAGCGACTCGAACAAGCCCACCTGCAATCCCGCCAGATACACCGCTCCGAGCGCCGTGGTTTCCGTCACCGTGGGACGATCGACGGGCACGCCGATGATGTCGGCCAGCCGTTGCGACACCCAGTTGTTCACCACCATACCTCCATCGATACGAAGCGTGCGGACGGCATCTGCCCCGTCGCGACGCATGGCCTCCATGAGATCGCGCGTCTGGAAGCACACGGACTGAAGACCGGCCGTGACGATTTCACCGATGCCGGTGTCACGTGTAAGACCGAAGATGGCGCCGCGTGCATGCGGGTCCCAGTAGGGGGCGCCGAGTCCGGTGAAGGCCGGCACGAGATAGACACCGCGCGCATCACCGGTCTGCTCGGCAATGCTTTCGGTTTCGGATGCCTTGCCAATGAGTTTGAGGCCGTCGCGCAACCACTGGATGGTCGCGCCTGCTACAAAGATGCTGCCCTCGATGGCATAGGTGGTCTTTCCCTTCAGCCGGTACCCAACGGTGGACAACAACCGGTTCTGTGAGCGAACGAGCTTGTCGCCCGTGTTCATCACCATGAAGCAACCCGTGCCGTAGGTACTCTTCACCATGCCCGGCATGAAGCAGGCCTGGCCGATCAGCGCTGCCTGCTGGTCACCGGCCATGCCGCCCACGAGGATGGGCGCACCGAGAAAATCCGCCGAGGTCCGGCCGAAGTCGGCGCTGGAGTCCTTCACCTCGGGCAGGATGGCGCGCGGAATGCGGAAAAGCGCCAGCAGCTCGTCGTCCCAGACCTGCGTATTGATATTGAACAGCAAGGTGCGCGACGCATTGGTGGCATCGGTGGCATGTGCCTGTCCGCCGGACAGCTTCCACAGCAGCCACGTGTCGATGGTGCCAAAGGCCAGCTCACCCGCCTCCGCCCGTGCCCGTGCACCCGGAACGCTGTCGAGCAGCCAGGCCAGTTTGGTGGCGGAAAAATAAGGATCGAGCAGCAGACCGGTCTTTTCCTGGACCCGGGGCTCATGTCCGTCGCGCTTCAGTTGTTCGCAAACGCTGGCCGTTCGCCGGTCCTGCCAGACGATCGCGTGATGAACCGGCGTGCCAGTGGCACGATCCCAGAGGACTGTCGTTTCGCGCTGGTTCGTGATGCCGATGGCGGCAATGTCGGTTGCCTTCATGCCCGCCTTGCGCAGGGCTTCACGGCAGACGTTTTCGACACCCCACCAGATTTCGAGCGCATCGTGCTCGACCCAGCCGTCTGCAGGAAAGTGCTGACGAAACTCCAGTTGATGGGAGGCGACCGCATGGCCGCTGGCGTCGAAAACGATCGCACGCGTACTGGTAGTGCCCTGGTCAATGGCGAGAAGATGCGTGGCGGTCATGGAGGCTCCCTGTCGTCGTCGCGACGCCGTCAGCGTCGGGATGGTCAATTCGCTGCCGGATGCTCGTCATCCTGTCTCGTTGACACAAGGACATGGACGGACAGTCGACAGACATATTCTTTTCCCTTGGCGTGGGTCAAACCGCCCTCACTCCTCCCCATAACCACCGGGATTATTCGACTGCCAGCGCCACGCGTCCCGACACATGGTCTCGAGGTCGCGAGCGGCGGTCCAGCCCAACAAACGCGCCGCGAGCGAAGCGTCCGCATAACAGGTTGCCGCATCGCCGGGCCGGCGATCGACGATCTCGTACGGCACTGCCCGGCC
>DASSUO010000129.1:0-2045 GCA_035706925.1 Moraxellaceae bacterium | reverse complement strand
ATTCCTGCCTGCAAACCCAAGAAAAACGCGGGGCACAGACTGCTCCGTGCCCCGCGCTCTTGCTTACTTGGCGATGTGACGCACCAAGCGCATCAGGTTACAGGTATAGCCGTACTCGTTGTCGTACCAGGCCACCACCTTGACGAAGGTCGGGTCGAGCTGGATGCCGGCTTCGGCGTCGAACACGGAAGGCTGCGAGCAACCGCGGAAATCGGTAGCCACCACCTTGTCGTCGGTGAAGCCCAGCACGCCCTTCAGCGGGCCGCTTTCGGAAGCGGCCTTCATTGCGGCAACGATCTGCTCATAGGTCGTTTCCTTGTTCAACTCGACGGTCAGGTCAACCACGGACACGTCGGAAGTCGGCACGCGGAACGCCATGCCGGTCAGCTTCTTGTTGAGCGCAGGAATCACCTTGCCCACGGCCTTGGCAGCACCGGTGGAGGAAGGGATGATGTTTTCCAGGATGCCGCGGCCGCCGCGCCAGTCCTTGTTGGACGGGCCGTCCACGGTCTTCTGCGTGGCGGTGGCTGCATGCACGGTGGTCATCAGGCCGCGCTTGATGCCGAAGTTGTCGTTCAGCACCTTGGCCACCGGGGCCAGACCATTGGTGGTGCAGGAGGCAGCGGAGACGATGCTCTCGCCCTTGTAGGCGTCATGGTTCACGCCGTACACGAACATCGGGGTGTCGTCCTTGGACGGCGCGGACTGCACCACCTTCTTGGCGCCAGCGGCGATGTGCTTCTCGCAGGTTTCCTTGGTCAGGAAGAAGCCGGTACACTCGATCACGATATCCACGCCTGCTTCGTTCCACTTCAGGTTGGCGGGGTCCTTCTCGGCGGTCAGGCGGATCTTCTTGCCGTTGACAATCAGGTTATTGCCATCCACCTTCACGTCGCCGCTGAAGCGGCCGTGCACGGAGTCATGCTTAAGCATGTATGCCAGGTAGTCAGGCTCCAGCAGGTCGTTGATCGCGACCACTTCGATCTCGGGGAAATCCTTGGCTGCGGCGCGAAACACCATGCGTCCGATGCGGCCAAAACCGTTAATGCCAACTTTGATTGCCATGTTTTCTCTCCAGAATGGTTAACAAATCTTTATGTCAGAGCACGCCCTTGACGGTCTTCACCACGTTCTCCACGGTGAAGCCGAAGTGCTTGAACAGTTCGCCTGCGGGAGCGGATTCGCCAAAGGTATCCATGCCCACCACGGCGCCGTCCAGGCCCACATACTTGTGCCAGAACCCGGTCACACCGGCCTCGACAGCCACGCGCTTCACGCCCTTGGGCAGCACGCTGTCCTTGTAAGCCTGTTCCTGACGGTCGAATGCATTGGTCGAGGGCATCGACACCACGCGCACGTGGACACCTTCGCCAGCCAGCGCGGCCTGTGCCTTCATCGCCAGATCCACTTCGGAGCCGGTCGCAATGATCACGGCCTGCGGCTTGCCGTTGCCCGCCTCGGACAGGACGTAGCCGCCCTTGCGGATGTTTTCGATCTGCTTCGCGTCGCGCTTCATGAACGCCAGGTTCTGGCGGCTGAAGATCAGGGTCGAGGGGCCCTTCTTCTCGACCGCGCACACCCAGGACACCACGGACTCGACCGTGTCGCACGGGCGCCAGACATCCATGTTCGGGATGTAGCGCAGGGTCGCGGTTTGCTCGACCGGCTGGTGGGTCGGGCCATCTTCGCCGAGACCGATAGAGTCGTGGGTGAACACGTAGATCACGCGCTGCTTCATCAGCGCGGACATGCGCAGCGCGTTGCGCGCATATTCCGAGAACATCAGGAAGGTGCCACCGAAGGGCAAGAGGCCACCGTGCAGCGCCATGCCATTCATGATGTGCGACATGCCGAACTCGCGCACGCCGTAGCTGATGTAGTTGCCGGGCTTCTTGCCGTGCACGTGGTGCGCGCCGGTCCAGTTGGTCAGGTTGGAGCCGGTCAGGTCGGCGGAGCCGCCCAGGAATTCGGGCAGCGCCGGCACCAGCGCATTGATCGCATTCTGCGACGCTTTGCGGGTGGCGATGGTCTCGCCCTTCTCGTTG
>DASSUO010000128.1:0-2562 GCA_035706925.1 Moraxellaceae bacterium | reverse complement strand
CCAAGCCATCCATACCAACTCCTTTTTTTCGCTGGGTGTCCATTCACCAATCCTTGAACGCCGTTCCATCTGAGCCATTACCAGGCGAACCGCTCTTGATGTCATACACACCGCCCTTTTCAGGGGAATCCGGCGGCACGATAATCCAGGTGGCTGCACTCCCGGAGAACGGATCAACCGGGAGACTGCGCAGATATTTCCTGGTGACGAGGTCCGCCAGCGTGTCCGGATACTTGCCGTTATCCCCGAAGTACTTGTCCAGCGCCTGTCGCGTCATGCTAAGGTTCTCGCGCAACACCGCCTCCTTCGACTTGTCCAGGCTGTTGAGATAGCGCGGGGCAGCAAGGCTCAGCAGCAGTGCGATGATGGCCATGACCACCAGCAGCTCGACCAGCGTAAAGCCAGCACCAGTGTATCTCTGCCGCGACACAATGCAGGCGCCCATGTCACCAGTCCTTGTAGGAAATGCCGTTCAGGCCGACGTCGTTCGACAGCGAATACACGTCAAACACGTCGTCGCCCTCCGCCGGAGCATCGGGGCCGCTCTCATAACTGCGCTTTCCCCAAGTCTCCTCGTCCGACCTGGTTGAGTCGAGGCACAGCGGATCGCGCGGGATGCGCCGCAGGAAATATATCTTGCCGTTCTGGTCGGGGCTCTTTGCATCCTTGACGCCATCCACCAATTCCCTCAGGGAAGGCGGGTAGCCGGAAGATTTATCCACCGAAACCGTAATCCGTCCTTCATCCACCGCACGCTTGTATGCATCCAACGCACCGCGAATCTCCCGGAGCGCACTGCGCAATTCATGCTCCTGATCTCGTTTCAGCACCAACTCGGCCATCGGCAGTACCAAAGTTGCGAGCAAACCCACGATCGCAACCGTGATCGCAAGCTCGATAAAGGTAAAGCCTTTTGCTCGCGCCGTATGCTTCATGGCTATTTGCTCACCGCCAGCACATACGGCGGCGGAATGGTATAGGCCAATGCCTTCCCGTCCGTGCCTTTTGGAGCGATGCGGCTCAGCAATATCTGCGATTGCTGTGCCGGCGCCGTCACCTCGAACACCATGGTAATCACGCTGCCTGCGCCCGCAGCGCCTGCCACTCCAGTGGCCGCCATGTTGATGACTGCCTGCCCGTTCACCTCGTCTATGGATTTGGTGAATTTCGAAGGCGCATTCCCCTGTTTCAGGATATTGCCTTCCACCACGTCCACCGCCTTGAGAACCGCGGGATCAAATTTGACCATCAGGCCGAGATTGTTCAGCCCCTCCCCGGAGGGAGTGCTGAGGGTCACATTGATCTTGTCGCCCACCTTCGCATTGCCTGGCCCCTGCCAGAACAGCGCTACCGGCGACGTGGCGGCCTGCTCTGGCGTGTAGATTGTTTCCGGCAGCATGGATGTGGACTGTAAGGGGGTGACCGGCTTGAAAATAAGCGGGCTGTCGCGCAGTGTGGCCTCGGTGCCGGACCAATATTCGGTTTGCCGTGCGTCCGGCAAGTGCGCCTTGCCAACGATGTGTGGGGTAATGGACAGTACGATCTCGGTCTTCGTATGGTTGTCGCCGTGGCTGGAGAACAGACGCCCCAGCAGGGGAAACTGCCCCAGTCCAGGCACCTTGTTGGCGGTCGCACGGTCTTCGTTGTCAATCAGGCCGGCTAGAATCTGCGTTTCGCCGTCCTTGAGCTGCAGCAGGGTGGAGGCGTTGCGCGTTCCGACCTCGTACGCCAGCGTGCCGGAAATAGTGTTCGGGATTTCCTTCACGATCGAGCTGACCTCCATGTTGACCTTGATGGCCACCTCATTGTCGAGGTGAATGTCCGGCTCGACATCCAGTTTCAGACCGACATCGAGATACTGCACGCTGCCGGTCACCACCGGCGTACCCGTCGCGACTGGCGTCACCGCATTGGTGATCACGGGCACCCGGTCGCCGATCATGATCTTGGCTTTCTCGCGATTGCGCGCCCTGATGCGCGGGCTGGCGAGGATATTGGTGTCCGAATCCTGCAGCATGGCGTTCAGCGTCAGCGCCAACGCCGGGCTGGTGAGAATGGAGCGCGAATTGATGTGCCCCAGGTCATAGACACTTGGGCTCCCGCCGCCACCCGCGGCATTGGGCGCCGCAGTAAACGTCATCTGGTCCGGCCAGTTGACGCCAAGCTGGCTCAAGCGGTTGCGGCTGACCTCGAGCACCTCGACTTCCAGCATGACCTCCGGATCGGAAACGTCCTGGTCGGCAACCATCTTCTCCGCCAGGCGAATGGCCTCCGGCGTGTCGCGCATGACAATCGAGTTCGTCTTCTCATTGAGGAAGATATCCTTGGTTTTCAGCAGTGCCTTGAGCATCTCCATCATTTGCTTGGGGTTGGCATTGGTGAGGTGGAAGCTCCTGACCTTGAGCTCCTGGTATTCCTTCCTTTTTTCAGCCGTATTGGGATAGACGAATACCGTGTTGTCGTTGAGGATTTTTTTCTCGAGCTGGTCTTGCAGCAGAATCAGGTCAATCGTGTCCTCCACCGATATATCCTTGACGAATATCGACGTCTTGAGGTCAGGGC
>DASSUO010000127.1:0-23876 GCA_035706925.1 Moraxellaceae bacterium | reverse complement strand
TTCGTCCGCTCCTATCCCTTCCAGACCGACAGTGAGGACTATCTCGTCCATCTCACCACCGGCACGCACGTCGCGCAGATCTGTTGGTTTCTGTTGACGGAAAGCCGTTACCTGCCGGCGCGCATCCTGCAGACCTCGCCGCCGCGAGAAGGGGAGGGATCGGCCGGAAGCTGCGCGGTGATTGATCTTGACCTGTCGCGTTATGACCGGCTTGCGTCGCGTTTCGCCCGTGAAAAGGAAGACGCCGTCAGCCACCTCAAGGCGGGTATCCCCACCCGGAATGACATTTTCAACGCCATGATCGACGAAATGGAGCAGGTGGCTGTAGGTTCCCGGGAGCCTTTGCTCCTGATTGGCCCAACGGGCGCCGGAAAGTCGCATCTGGCCCGCCGACTCTTTGAGCTGAAGAAGCAGCGTCACCACCTGAAGGGGGAGTTTGTCGAAGTGAACTGCGCCACGCTGCGCGGCGATGCGGCAATGAGCACGCTCTTTGGTCATGCGAAGGGCGCTTTTACCGGCGCGGCCACAATGCGGGAGGGACTCCTCAAGCGTGCGGATGGAGGGCAGCTGTTTCTGGACGAGATCGGCGAGCTCGGGATCGATGAGCAGGCGCTGTTGCTGAAAGCACTGGAAGAAAAGACCTTTCTCCCGATGGGCACGGATCGGGAAGTGTCGTCCGATTTCCAGCTCATTGCCGGCACTAACCGCGACCTGCGCGTCGATGTCGCGACCGGCCGTTTTCGTGAAGACCTCTTTTCCCGTCTCAACGTCTGGACCTTTCATCTTCCGGGGTTGGCGCGTCGCCGAGAGGACATCGAGCCCAATGTCGACTACGAGCTCGAGCGGTTCGCCGAGCGGGAGGGGCGGCTAGTGCGCTTCAACAAGGAGGCGAGGGCGAAATACCTTGCCTTTGCCCTGTCAGCGGACGCTCCTTGGTACGGCAATTTCCGTGATCTCTACGCGTCGGTGCGTCGCATGGCAGCGCTGGCGAGCGCCGGACGCATTTCTACTGTGACGGTCGATCGTGAAATCGACCGTCTGCGCATGGCGTGGGATCGGCCGCTGGCGGATGACCGGAACGGGGAGGCGGGGAACTTGCCCACGGTCCTGCTCGACCAACTGGATGAATTCGACAGGGTGCAACTACAGCATGTGGTCGCCGTGTGCCGACGTAGCGACAGCCTGGCGGAAGCGGGGCGGCATTTGTTTGCCCGCAGTCGCGAGAAGCGCACCGCTCCCAATGACTCTGACCGTTTGCGCAAGTACCTGGCGCGCTTTGGACTGGACTGGTCGACCGTGACAGGAACGCGCTAGTCGGCCTCGAGCCAGACATCCTCGCAAATGCGGCGCACCGGGAATCGCTGCTGACCCAGGATGGGTGTCAGCAGAGGTTCGCAACCGGCGGCCATGATTTCGGTAATGAAGCCGGGCAAGTCTACGCCGGGGATCAGGTCCGGTTCTGCATGCAAAGGCGTCAGCATCGTGTCCCAGTGACAGGGAACGATCCAGCGAGGCTTGAGCAAGCGCACGGCGTCGTGCACATAGTTGGGGCGAGACTGGCGGCCGATCGCGCACAGGCACAACACGTCCACTTCCTGTCCGGCCAGTTCCTCCTCGATGAAATCCGCACTGTCGATATGGGCGATGCGCAACCCGCCGGTATCGACGATCCAGTTCAACACGAGACCGTGCTTGAGCTGGCGCATGCGCGGTGGCCACGGCGGCGGTGACTTGATGTCGCCGGGGAAGGGAATGCGGCCAAAGACGAGTCCATGACGGGACGGAAATCCGCGAATGGTCCAGGGGCCGCTGACGATGTCTTCCCGTCCGGCCGTGGCGCGCAATTGCGTTTCGGGCAGGCCGGCGGCACGACCGACCATGATCGCTGACTCCGAGCCGATCAGGCGGGCGCCGGTTTGCCGGCAGAGGTCGGGCGCATCCAGGATGTGGTCGTAATGGGCATGTCCGACAAGTACGTCATCGGCGTGCGGGATGGTGCGACGGATTAGCTCGGTATCCGGCACCAGCGGCCCGCGCAGCGTATCGGCGAGTCCCGGACGCGACACATACGGGTCCAGCACGACCGTACGCTCCGGACTGCGCAAAATGAATCCTGCCGTGCCCAGGTAGGTGAGGGTCAGGGTTTCATTGGCGGGCAAATGTCGGCAACCCTCATGGTAGGAGAACCATTCCGGGTTGGCCTGGCGCAAGCCGATCAGGCGTTTCAGCAGTGTCATGGCCGTCATTCAGGTGTACTCATGCCGGCAGACTAGCCCAGTCCACCCCCCTGCGCACAGGGGGGGAGTGATTACAGTGTTCCGCTGGTCCGGTTCCGGTTCGAGTCCGCGGTATCGATCAATGTGCGCGTGCTGGCGTGGATGAGGCGACTCCGACACGCCGTGCTCGGGAAAACTGACGGGCAGGTACTCGCCTGCGGTCAACAGAGGCATGTTGTCGCATCCGCCTTCTGACGCCCTGGGGTGTACACTTTCCGCTCCAAATGAGGGGGCTACCCATGAGCCGCAAAGACCCGCCCGCCGTCGCCGGTGATGCGTTCCATCTCGAATCGAAATTCGCCCCGGCAGGTGATCAACCGGAGGCCATTCGCCGGCTCAGCGAAGGTCTGGAGGACGGGCTCTCGCACCAGATCCTGCTCGGCGTTACCGGCTCGGGCAAGACCTTCACCATGGCCAACGTCATTGCAAAGATGCAACGACCGACCCTCATCCTGGCGCACAACAAGACGCTGGCCGCACAGCTCTACGGTGAATTCAGGGAGTTCTTCCCGCACAACGCGGTTGAGTATTTCGTCTCGTATTACGACTACTACCAGCCTGAAGCCTACGTGCCCTCATCCGACACCTATATCGAGAAGGACGCGAGCATCAACGAGCATATCGAGCAGATGCGTCTTTCGGCGACCAAGGCACTGCTCGAACGGCGGGACGCGATCATTGTCGCCACGGTGTCGGCCATCTACGGTCTGGGTGATCCCGAGGCCTACATGAAGATGCTGCTGCATGTGACCCGGGGCGACCGTCTCGACCAGCGCGCCATCCTGCGTCGCCTCGCGGAAATGCAGTACACCCGTAACGATCTCGAATTTTTCCGCGGCAACTACCGCGTCCGCGGCGATGTCATCGACGTCTATCCCGCCGAATCCGAAAACGATGCCGTGCGCATCGAGCTCTTCGACGACGAGGTCGAGAACATTGCCTGGTTTGACCCCCTGACCGGCGAGATCCTGCGTCGCGTGCCGCGGGTCAGCATCTATCCCAAGACCCACTATGTGACACCGCAGGAGCAGATTCACAAGGCGATTGAATCGATCCGGGCGGAATTGCCTCCTCGCCTGGCTTTCTTCCACGAGAACGGCAAGCTTATCGAGGAGCAGCGGCTGCGCGAGCGCGTGCAGTATGACCTCGAGATGATGCAGCAACTGGGCTACTGCAACGGCATCGAGAACTATTCACGGCATTTGTCCGGACGCCAGCCGGGCGAGCCGCCTCCCACCCTGTTCGACTATGTGCCGCCGGATGCGCTCCTGATCGTGGACGAGTCCCACGTGACCATTCCCCAGCTCGGCGCCATGTACAAGGGTGACCGCTCGCGCAAGGAGAACCTGGTCAACTATGGATTCCGCCTGCCGTCGGCACTCGACAACCGGCCCATGCGTTTCGAGGAATGGGAGCACATTGCGCCGCAGATGATTCTGGTGTCGGCAACGCCCGGTACCTATGAGCTGGAGCATGCGGACCAGGTGGTGGAGCAGGTTGTCCGTCCTACCGGCCTTGTCGATCCGGTCATTGAAGTACGTCCGGCGCGCACCCAGGTCGACGACCTCTTTTCCGAGATTGGCAAGCGGGTGGCCGTCAACGAGCGCGTGTTGGTCACCACGCTTACCAAGCGCATGGCAGAAGACCTGACGGATTACCTTTCCGACCACGGGGTGAAGGTGCGGTACCTGCATTCGGATATCGAAACGGTGGAGCGCGTCGAGATCATTCGCGATCTGCGCCTAGGCACGTTTGATGTCCTTGTCGGCATCAATCTGCTGCGTGAAGGCCTGGACATGCCGGAGGTGTCGCTGGTGGCCATTCTGGATGCTGACAAAGAGGGATTCCTGCGTTCAGACCGCTCCCTGATCCAGACCATCGGTCGCGCTGCCCGTAATCTGAATGGCAGGGCCATTCTCTATGCCGACACGGTCACGGGGTCCATGCAGCGCGCCATGGACGAAACGGAGCGTCGCCGACAGAAGCAACTCGACTTCAACGAGGCACACGGCATCACCCCCCGTGGCGTCGTCAAACCCGTCACCGACATCATGGAAGGGGCCTACGGCGCCGTAGCGGCGCGGAAAAAAGGCGGCAAGGCCGAGAAACGCAAGGGGCAGGGTGTCGAGCCGCTCGATCCCAAAGCGCTGGCGTCGCGCATCAAGAGCCTGGAGGCCGACATGCTGGCGAAGGCCCGGAACCTGGAATTCGAGGAAGCTGCACGGCTGCGTGATGAGTTGCACCGTTTGAGGGAACAGCTCTTTGTGGTGCAGGCCTGAAAGAGGGTGACTGACAGTGGATCAGGGGGGCGGGAGGAGGGGCCTCAAAAAAGCTGATGCGGTTCAAGAAAAATTCAACTAATCAATTAGTTGCAGAATACTCTGAAAAATTACCTTAAGAGTGGGTGACGGAATTTCTTGCACCATAGTTGTACACAGCGAGTGACTCCTTACGGGGAAATGAGCTCGCAAAAATTTGTGCGCAAGCCCTTGACGACGTTTTTTATCTAACCTCATGAAAATAAAGACAATATTTTTTTGATTAAAAAACGGTCAAATTGTCGAGATGCTTGCCTGGCGCGTATCCGGCAGGTAATCCGCAAACTTTTCCACCACTTTATCCACAGGTTTTGTGGATAAGCGGTAGGAAAATCGAATGAGTAGGCAGCGAGTTACTCACAAAGAGAGAGCTGAAGGTCAAATTGGTCGGCCGGTGAGGGGGCCGAGGCCGCAGCATCAATCCGGCTTGGGGCGTACGGCCGAGGATTTAACGGCTAAAGAGTTCGGCGGCGTCCCGAAGTGCCAGGGCGGGCACATCCGTAATGACGCTATCGACGCCAATGGCAGCCAGCTCACGCATCCGTTCAGGCGCGTTGACGGTCCAGGTGGACACCAGCAGGCCGGCCTCATGAGCCTCTTTTATCAGCTCGGGGGTACAGCGGGACTGGTGCGGACCCACAGAGTGGCAGCCCAGCGACTGCGCGATGGCAACCGGGTCGAGCGTGAAATCCTGCTCGAAGAGAAAGCCGCGTGGGATCTCCGGGGCGGACTCACGAACGAACTTGAGGTAATGCGGGTTGAAAGAGGTGGTAAACGCCCGGGTTCCAAAACCGAATTCTCGCCAGAGCGGGGGGAACTTCCGTGAAACGACCAGTGCTTCCTCCTCGGATTGCGCCTTGACCTCGAACTGGATGTGTTCGAAGTCCACCAGCACCTGCATGACGTCGCTCAGGCAGGGGACTCCCTCGGTGTCGGGCCAGTCCGGAAACGCCCGATGGGTCGCATCGACCACTGCCAGCTCGGCAGCGGTCATTTCGGCCACCCGTCCATGTCCGAGTGTGGTTCGGTCGATGAAGCCGTCATGGATCACCACCAGTTCCCCGTCGGCGCTGACCATGATGTCGAGCTCAACGGCGCGCACGCCCAGGTTCCTCAGGTAGCGGAACCCGCTCAGCGTATTTTCGGGTGCCTCCCCGCGTGCACCGCGGTGCCCAATCAATCTCATGGAGTCCTCCGGGAACGTGGCGACATTGATGCTTCCGTCATCAATTGACGCGGCTGACCGGGTGTCGGCGTACACCGGATGCTGGCGCGTCAGGTGATCATAGAATGCGGTAGGAAGTGGTGCCCGGTAGCGCCAATGAAAAAAGGCCGACGAAGTGTCGGCCTTTTTAGCGTCAATGGATCACTTGACGATGATGCGTCCGGTTTCGGGGTCGAAGGTATAGCCGGCGTCCGGTGCGGGCGCAGCTGCAGGTGCCGGTGCTGCTGGCGCGGCGGGGCTGGCGGCGGATTTCTCGGCGGCTGCCTTGTCCATCGCTGCCGCTTCGGCGGCCTGGTGTGCATCACCGGCGGCAGGCGCGGCAGCCGGAGTCGTTGTCGGCGCCGATGCCGGGGAAGTGCCAGGGGCAGTCGGCATTGCAGCCGGTGCGGGGGCCGGCGTCGGTGCAGCGGCTTCTGGCGCGGGGGCCGCCGCGGACGGAGCTGGGGTCGGCTTCGCTGGTTCGGCCGGACGCGCCGGTGTGGCAGCCGGGGCGGGCGCCTTGGCGGGCGTAGCGCTGCCGCCAGTAACATTCATGCTGTCAACGACAGTGGAGTGCTCGAAGACCACCACAAAGTCCGCATATTGCCAGCGGGTAATGGGGGGGCGTCCGACAGGGGAATCCTTGTGTTGGGGCTGGCCGTACTTGGCTTCGACGGCCTTCATGCTCATGCCGGCGGCAGGGAGGTCAGACGCGGCGAAGAGGGACTGGCTTACGGCAAACAGAAGGGCGCAGGTGCTGAGCTTGGCGCGCATCATCGGTCCCCGATCCTTGTAGTTGTTTGGGAATTGTTAAGCACTGTAGAGACTTAACGGTTGATATTCAACCGTTTTCGGGGTTGATGAAGCCCTCGACGATCTCCGTTTCTTTCACTTTGCGGATCACGTCACGGGCCAGCGTCTCGCGGTCTTCGTCGCGCAGGGAAACAAAGGCGACGCCCGTGCGGTAACCCTCGAGATCCTCTTCTTCACAGAACACCACACGCCCGGTTGCGGCGATATGGTAGCCACGGGTGGAGTTGCTGATGGCCAGGTGAAGGTGGCCTCCTGGCAGGAGCGGTTCGGCGGCATGGAACGAGAGACCGCTCTCGGACAGGTTCACGCGCTGCGGGGCGGGAGAGCCCACGATGCTGAGGCCGCCTTCAATGGCTTCGGTCAGCACGGCGAGTTTCCGGTTGTACAGGCTGACCAGGGCCTCGATGCCCGGCACGATGCGGGCCACCGCACGCAACTCGACTGCATGTTCTTCATCGATGCGGGCCAGTTCACCTGACAGGGTGAAATGGCGCGGGAGCTCGAAACGGGAGTCGTAGGGATCCAGCGCGGCATCCACCGAGCTGATGCGCTGGTAGATCAGGGACAGCGTAGAGTTGATGCGGGTGGCGGTGCGGCGCTCGCTAGGCAGTAGTGGGGTGTCGCTCATCGCGGCCCTCGTCTTGTTGTCTTGTGCCGGCCCCTGGCCGGCCGGCTTGTTCCGCTTTGATCCAAGTGTGGTTTAATGCGGCCCATGTTCAAGCCTTTATCCCTGTTCATCGGCCTGCGCTACATCCGCGCCAAGCGCCGAAACCACTTTATCTCTTTCATTTCCCTGACCTCCATCATCGGACTGATGCTGGGGGTGGCCGTGTTGATCACGGTGCTGTCCGTGATGAACGGGTTCGACCGGGAACTCAGGAACCGCATTCTCGGCATGGTGCCACAGGCCACGCTGAATGCCTACGCGCCGTTCCATGACTGGCATAAAGTCGCCGATTTCGCGATGCGGGACCCCGGTGTAGAGGCAGTTGCACCCTTTAACCAGTTGCAGGGCATGATCACCTCCAGCGGACTGGTCAGCGGCGCCATGGTGAACGGCATCGAGCCGGAGGCCGAGAAAAAGGTGTCCATCGTGCAGGATCATCTGGTCGCGGGTCGGCTGGAGGATCTGCGCGAGGGTGAGTTCGGCATCATCCTGGGTGCCGGCCTCGCGGCCAACCTGGGGGTGAGTCAGGGCGACAAGGTCACCCTGGTGATGCCCGAAGCCTCGTTGTCGCCAGCGGGTGTGATCCCCCGCTTCAAGCGCTTTACGGTAGTCGGCGTCTTCAAGGTCGGCGCCGACATCGACGGCATGATCGCCTATGTCAACATTCACGACGCCGGCCGCCTGCTGCGCATCGACGACAAGGTGCAGGGCGTGCGCCTGCGTTTCCATGACCTGTTTGCCGCGCCGGATATCAGCAGTCGGCTCGCCGCCCGGCACCCGGACCTGTTCTATGCCACGAACTGGACCCTGACACATGGCAACCTGTTCAGCGCCATCCAGATGGAAAAGGCCATGATGGCGTTGCTGCTTGGCTTCATCGTCATGGTTTCGGCGTTCAATATCCTCTCCAGCCTCGTCATGGTGGTGACCGACAAAAAGGCCGACATCGCGATCCTGCGGACCATGGGAGCGAGCCCGGAACTGATCCGCCGAATCTTCATCGTCCAGGGCGCCACGATCGGCATTGTAGGGACGGCCGCGGGCGTCACGCTGGGTGTGTTGCTTTCGCTGACCGTCGGCGACATCGCCACCGGTATCGAGCACCTGTTCAACGTTCGTCTTTTCGACGCCTATTTCGTCAATTATCTGCCGTCGGAGCTGGACTGGGGGGATGTCTTCAAGGTGAGTGTGGCTGCGCTTCTCCTCAGCCTGGGCGCCACACGGTATCCGGCCAACCGGGCGGCTGCCGTTCAACCCGCGGAGGCCCTGCGCTATGAGTGAGCTGGTCCTGGAGGCCAAAGGCCTGGTCAAGCGCTTCGAAGAAGGTCCCCGGCAGCTCGAGATCCTGCATGGCATCGATGTGCAGGTATTTCGCGGCGAATTCGTTTCCATCGTGGGCGCCAGCGGCTCGGGCAAGACCACGCTGCTGCATCTGCTGTCCGGACTGGATACGCCCACGGCCGGCGAGGTCCGCATCTGCGGCCAGGATTTCAGCAAGGTGAACGAGTCAAGGCGCGGGGAACTGCGCAACCGGCACATCGGATTCGTGTACCAGTTTCATCATTTGCTGCCGGAGTTCACGGCGCTCGAGAACGTCTGCATGCCGCTGCTGTTGCGCAAGGGCAACATTGCCGATGCCTCGGCGCGAGCACAGCGCATGCTGGAGCGCGTGGGTCTCGGCGAGCGCCTGACGCACAAACCGACGGAACTGTCCGGGGGCGAGCGGCAGCGCGTGGCGCTGGCGCGGGCCCTGGTGACGGAGCCTGCCGTCGTGCTGGCCGATGAGCCTACCGGCAATCTTGATAACGATACATCTGCTGAAGTTCAGGGATTACTCGCAGAACTCAATCGCGAACTGGGCATCAGTTTCGTGATCGTCACGCACGACCCTGTCCTGGCACACAAGGCGCACCGGATCCTGCGGATGGATCATGGCCGCCTCGCCGAAGTTCCCGCCTGAGGAACCGGGTCAGCCGAGAAAGTCGACTCAACCGAGACAGTCGGAGTGGTCGGAAGCGTCTGTGCGCGTTATCGAAGTCACGGGAATGGACGGCAGGGCGCTGAATCCTTGCCCGCCTGATGCAAGGCGGGTGTGCCTGTCGTTCACGTTGAAGGGTGTTGCCGACGCGCCTGACGCCGGTGCCAGTTGATCTGGACATGCCAGCGCCAGATCAGCCGTGTCATCACATAGCCGAGTGCCCCGGCGAGAATCCCCAGTATCTGCGTGCCAAGCAGAAAGGGCAGCAAATAGCGGGATAACACAGGCGTCGGTGTCACGGCCGACAAACCTGCCCAGCCGCCCAGCGCCTGCGTGATCTCGGTGATGAAGTCGACGATTTGTGCCCCGGTCACCATCGGCAGGCCCGTCAGGTGACTTCCCAGCCAGAAGGCCAGCCACATCAGCGGCAGAACCGTCAGTGGATTGCTGGCCCAGCACAGCACGATCGCCAGGGGCAGATTCACCCGGAAAAGGAGCGCAAGCGCCGCCGCCGGGACCATCTGGAAGGGCATTGGCAACATCGCACACCACAGGCCGATGAACATGGCTCCGGCCGCCGATCGGCGATGCAGGGTCCACAACACGGGATCGACCAGGCGCGTCCCCATGAATCGCAAAAGGCGATGCTCGACGATGTGCTCCGGTGTGGGTAGGTAGCGATGGATAAGCCGTCGGGGCATGGCGTGTCACCAGAGGATGGAATGCCATCTTTGACAATTCGCCTGAGGCGGTCAATGCCGCAGGAGGGCTCAGGCGATTCGCCGACTGCCGACGGCGAGGGACTGCGTTAGAGTCGCGACGATGTCCACCGGCACAAGGATGTGCGATGGGAGCGTCTCTCGCTGCGGCGGCAAACGGGTTGTTGTTGCTGACCGTGTTGCCGGTGCTACCGCCGGTCTGGCTTCCCCTGTCGCTGGCCGTCGGATGCCTCCTGCTTGCCTGGTGGCGGCGGAGGTTCTGGCGTGCTGCCGCTTGCCTGTTTCTCGCGTTCGCATGGTCGGTGCATGTCGCGGCATCGGCGCTGGCCGCACGTCTGCCTGTCGCCAGCGAAGGGGTAACGCTGCGGTCTACCGGAATAATCGAAGGGTTGCCCGAATTGTCCCCTTCGCAGGGGAGTCGATTCCGCTTCCGGCCGCGTACCGTTCAGGACCAACCGGCACAAGGCCGTTGGCAGCTTTTTTCCGCAGGCGCCGAGTTACCCGTTCCTGGCAGCGAATGCGATCTCCAGGTGCGCCTCAAACGGCCGCATGGTGCCGCCAATCCGGCCGGGTTCGATTTCGAATCCTGGTTGTTGTCGGAGGGCGTGACGGCAACCGGTACGGTGATCGCCATTACCTGTCGACCGCCCGGCAACGGTTCCATGGACGGACTTCGCCTGCAGGTGCGCGAGGCGATGTCGCGGCGCTTCCCGGAGCGCCCGGAGGTCGGCGTCCTTCTCGCCTTGATCACGGGTGACCGCAGTCTGGTCAATGCATCCTCGTGGGCGGACTACGCGGCGACCGGTGTTGTCCACCTCATGGCCATTTCGGGTCTCCACGTCATGATGCTGGCCGGCGTAGCCGGCGCACTTCTTCTCCGGTTGCTGCGTCTGTGGCCTCGTCTTGCACTGTGGAAGCCGCTTCAATCGCCGGTGCTGATCGCCTCTCTTTGCGTGGCAATTCTTTACAGCATGCTGGCCGGCTTTTCGGTGCCGACGGAACGGACACTGGTGATGGTGGCGGTGACGGTGCTGGTGACGCTGACCGGACGTCGCATGCCGCCCTTTCATGTGTTGTTGCTGGCCATGGTGGTCGTGCTGGGCAGCAGTCCGCTGGCAGTTCATGCGGCGGGATTCTGGTTGTCCTTCGGCGCCGTCACGGTACTCATGCTGGCCGGTGACGCTGACGGAGAGTTACCTGGCTGGCGACAGGTGATCCATCTTCAGTTCCTGGTGACCCTCATGTTGTTGCCACTGTCATTATGGTTCTTTGATCGCGTCAGCTGGGTCTCACCCTTTGCCAACCTGATTGCCGTGCCACTTGTGACCTTCGGCATTGTTCCGTTGGGGCTGGCCGGCTTCCTGACCTGGCTTGCGGGCTGGGAAGGGGCGGCTGGATGGTGCTGGGAGGGCGGCCTAAGGCTGGTCGGTTTGCTGGATGCCCTCATGACGCAGTTTGCCGCGTGGCCGGCGGCCAATGTGGCCTTCAGCTTGCCTGGAGCAGGAGGACTTCTCTGGCTTGTGCTGGCAGTGGCGGCATTGATTCAGCCGGTCACGTGGCGGTTGCGCCTGCTGGCGCCATTATTTTTGCTGCCGCTTGTCGCGCCCGCCCCGGCACTGGTGGGCGCGGAATTGCGAATGACCGTCATCGATGTAGGGCAGGGGCTCTCGGTGCTGGTGGAAACAGCCCACCATCGTCTTGTTTACGATACGGGTCCGGCCCTCGGGCCACATGCCGACGCGGGCGAGCGCCATGTCGTGCCGGTGCTGCTGCAGCGCGGCATCCGGCACCTCGATACCTTGATGCTGAGCCATGGCGATCTCGATCACACCGGCGGTGCCGCGTCGTTGCTTTCTGTAATCCGTGTCGACAAGGGGCTTGGTGCAGCGCCGCCAATGACGGCTCTACCGTCCGGTCTTCCCTGGCGCCCCTGCGCGGCCGGGCAATCCTGGCAATGGGATGGATGGCATTTTGCTGTCCTGTATCCGGAATCCGGCGAGCGGGAATCCGCCAGGAATGACAACGACCGGTCCTGCGTGCTGATGATCGAAGGGCAGGGCCTGCGCCTGCTGTTGCCGGGCGATCTCGAAAAGCCGGGAGAGGACGCCTTGCTGGCGCGCGTCGGGCCGGAAGCACTTCGCGCCGATGTGCTGGTGGTCGGGCATCACGGCAGCCGGACATCGACGTCCCCGGCGTTCCTGGCGGCCGTCCGGCCACGCTGGGCGCTCGTATCGGCGGGGTACCGGAATGCCTTCCGTCACCCCAGTGCGCAAGTCATCCGGCGCCTGGTCGCAGCAGGAGTCATCTCGCGCAACACAGCCTCAGACGGGGCGCTGACGCTGGCGGTGGATTCTGCTGGCAACGTCTCTCTGGAACGCTGGCGAACCGCATCCGGCCACTATTGGCAAGCCGATGATGCTTCTGCAGTTTTTGCGGATTGGCACGCTTCCCGTGAGCTTGGCGACAGGGGGGTTAACCGGTAAAGTAGGTCCGGTTTTTTGACCGGATTATTGCCGGTTCATCTCTGACGGGAGAGCACGACTGTGTGGGAGCTGATCAAATCGGGTGGCTGGCTGATGGCGCCAATCCTTCTGGCGTCAACCCTTGCCCTGGCCATCAGCCTGGAGCGCGCCTGGACCCTCCGGACCAGCCGCGTCGCGCCCCCCGACCTGCTGGCGCGTGTGTGGCAGTGGATCAAGTCCAACCAGCTTGACGCCAACCGGCTGAAGGAGCTCCGCGAGGATTCGCCACTGGGCGAGATCCTGGCCGCCGGCCTGCTGAACTCCAAGCATGGCCGCGAAATCATGAAGGAGAGCATCGAGGAGGCGGCATCGCACGTCATCCACGGGCTCGAGCGCTATCTGTCGCTGCTTGGCACCATTGCCGTGATTTCCCCGCTGCTGGGGCTGCTCGGCACCGTGGTCGGCATCATCGAAGCCTTCATGGCAGTAACCTCGACCGGCCTCAACGATCCCTCGCTGCTGGCCGGCGGTATCTCCAAGGCGCTCATCACCACGGCCGGCGGCCTTGTTGTCGCGATTCCCGCAATGATCATGCACCGCTATTTCAACCGGCACATTGTCAGCATTGCCGTAGAAATGGAGCAGCAGGCCATCAAGCTGGTCGACATCGTGCACGGCGACCGTGAAGTGGACGTCGCCGTTTCAGCGCCGAAGCCGGCACCCCGCACCAAGCCGCGGGAGACCACGGCGTGAAGTTCCGTCGTCCCGCCGAGGATCCGCTGGAAATCAATCTCACTCCGCTGATTGACTGCCTGCTGTTCCTGATCATCTTCTTCATGCTGTCGACGACATTCATGCGTCCAAGCAAGCTGCAGATCAGCCTGCCCGAAGCGGGAGGTGAGCCGGCGGCGTCAACGGCGCGCACCGTTGAGGTCACTGTCAGCGCAGGCGGCGCCTACGCGGTCAATGGCCAGGTCCTGGCGAGCCGCCAGGCCAACAGCCTGCGCTCGGCAATCGAGAAAGTCAGCCAGGGCAGCCACGACGTTCCATTCATCATTTCCGCCGATGGCAACACGCCGCATCAGGCCGTTGTCACTGTCATGGATGTGGCCGGCCAGATGGGCTTCCAGAGCCTCAGCATCGCTACCCGCCAGCCTGAAGCGGCGAAATGATCCTGTCCCCCGGGCGCACGCCCGGGCGGCCAACCTCCACGGTCCCCGCTATGAGTACCTCTTCCGCCAGTAACTCCCTGACCGGTGCACAGGCTTATCGCCGCTTGCTGCGCTATACGGGAAAATTCTGGCTGTTCTTTGTCATCGGCACCCTCGGCTTTCTTTTCAACGGCCTGACCGAAGCGGCCAGCGCCAAGCTGATCCAGTACATCATTGACGCGATCCAGCACCGCGACCAGGGCCACATGAACTGGTTTCCGGTACTGGTCATCGGCGTCGTCGCGATGCGCGGGGTTGGGTCCTTTGTCGGCAATTATTTTCTGTCACTGGTGTCGCGCTCCGTCGTCTACGAGATGCGGCGCGAGCTGTTCGACAAGCTGCTGGTCTTGCCGGCTGCCTACTATCACGTCAACTCGCCAGGTCACATCACCAACCGCATCATCTTCAATGTGGAACAGGTCACCGGTGCCGCCACCGAGGCCCTGAAGACACTGGTGCGCGAAGGTTTCATTGTCGTTACCCTGGTGGGCTACCTGTTCTGGATGAACTGGCGCCTCTCCCTGTCACTCTTCCTCATCGCCCCGATGGCGGCGGTGCTCGTCCGTACGGCCAGCAAGCGCTTCCGCAAGCTGTCCACCCGAATCCAGACGGCCATGGGCGACGTCAATCATGTGGTCCACGAAACCATCCTGGCGCATCAGGTGGTGAAGAGCTACGGGGGCGAGGCGTTCGAGCGCCAGCGCTTTGACACCGCCTCCCGCGAGAATCTCCGGCAGGGCATGAAGATGGTGATCACTACCTCCATCAGCACGCCGCTGGTTCAGTTGCTCCTCGCAGTGGCCATGGGCGGTGTCATCTGGATCGCCCTTCAGCCTGCGCTCATGAATGGCATTACGGCGGGTGAATTCGTGTCGTATATCGTGGCGGCCGGGATGCTGCAGAAGCCGGTCCGTGCGCTGACCGACATCAATGAAAAAATCCAGCGTGGCGTGGCTGCATCGGCAGACGTGTTCGCCACGCTCGACCTGCAGGACGAACCGGACCACGGATCGTTGGCGCCGTCACGCCTGCGCGGCGAAATCGAGTTCCGCCACGTTACCTTCTCTTATCAGGACGGCAAGCCCGTGCTGCAGGACATCAACCTTAAGGTCAAGCCCGGGCAGACCGTGGCCCTGGTCGGTCGGTCGGGCTCAGGCAAGTCCAGCCTCGTCAATCTGCTTCAGCGCTACTATGAGGCTGGCAGCGGGGACATTCTTGTCGACGGACACCCGATTGCCGACTACCGACTCGATGCACTCCGCCGCCAGATTGCTGCCGTCAGCCAGAAGGTGGTGCTGTTTGACGATTCCATTCGCAACAACATCGCCTATGGTGCCTACCGGGACAGGTCCGCAGAGGATGTCGAACGCGTGGCGCGTGCCGCCTATGCACATGACTTCATCACGCAGCTTCCGCAGGGATATGACACCCGGGTAGGCCAGGATGGCGCCCAACTGTCAGGTGGCCAACGACAGCGCCTCGCCATTGCCCGTGCCCTCATCAAGGATGCCCCCATCCTGGTTCTTGACGAAGCCACCTCGGCACTCGACAACGAATCCGAGTTCTATATCCAGGCGGCGCTGGACGACGTCATGAAGGACCGGACCACACTGGTTATCGCGCACCGTCTCTCCACCATTGAAAACGCGGATCTCATCGTGGTCATGGACCAGGGACACATTGTCGAGTCGGGGGCACATGCCGAGCTTCTGGCCCGTGGCGGGATGTATGCCCAGCTTCACAGCCGCAATTTCGTGGAAGATGAGGCCACGGCGCCGGGGGCAATGTGAGTCAGGCGCTAGCCCGTGCCTGGTATGAGGGCCGTGCCTGGCCGCTCTTGCTGGCGCCCTTGAGCCTGCTCTTTGCGCTGGTGACGGCGCTGAGGCACGTGCTTTACCGTTCGGGTCTGCTGCGTGTGACGCATCTGCCGGTGCCGGTGATCGTAGTGGGCAACATCAGTGTCGGCGGCACGGGAAAGACGCCGCTGACCGAAGCGTTGGTGACAGCACTGCGGGCTCGCGGTTTTCATCCCGGTGTGGTGAGTCGGGGCTATGGGGGCAGGGCACCGTATCATCCCTTGCGCCTCACGCCAGACATGGGGCCCGAGGTGGTGGGCGACGAGCCGGCCATGCTGTTCCGGCGTACCGGGGTGCCCCTGGTCGTGGATCCGCTTCGGGCGCGTGGCGCGGCCCATCTGCTGGCGAGTGGTGACTGCGACGTGATTCTCTGCGATGACGGTCTGCAGCACCTGGCCCTGGCACGCGACATCGAGATTGCTGTCGTCGACGGGGCCCGTGGATTTGGCAACGGCTGGTTGCTGCCGGCCGGCCCGCTTCGCGAACCGGTCCGTCGTCTGCATTCCGTCGATCACGTGGTCGTGAACGGCGAAGGCGCTCCCTGGCCAGACGCATTACGGATGCGCCTCGTGGCACAACCCTGGCAGCCGTTGACGCCTGATTCGGGGGGAGTGCCTCCGGCGCCTGGTAGCAGAGTGCATGCCGTTGCCGGCATCGGAAATCCCGGACGATTCTTTGACATGATGCGGGCGCAGGGCTTCGATGTGGTGGAGCATGCCTTTCCCGATCACCATGTCTATACGGCAGCTGACCTTGCATTCAACGACACCCTTCCGGTAGTGATGACCGAGAAGGACGGAGTGAAGTGCCGAACCCTTTCATGTTCGCGCGGATGGGTCGTTCCTGTCCGCGCGGAACTCCCCGCTGAATTTCTTGACCGCCTTACCGGGCAGATTTCTGCCCTCGCCAGGATGAAGACAAATGCTGGATAAGAAACTGCTCGCGATTCTTGTGTGCCCGCTCTGCAAGGGTTCTCTTCAGTACGAGGCCGCCAGGCTGGAGCTGGTCTGCAAGGGTGATGGCCTGGCGTTCCCCATCCGTGACGACATTCCCGTCATGCTGGAAGAAGAAGCGCGTCGCCTGACGGTAGAAGAGCGACTGGGCTGAGGGCGGCGACATGGGATTCAAGGTTGTCATTCCGGCCCGCTATGCGTCGAGCCGTCTTCCCGGAAAGCCGCTGCTGGATATCGCCGGCAAGCCGATGTTTGCGCATGTGTATGCGCGTGCCTGTGACAGCAGTGCCGATGACGTGATCATCGCTACGGATGATCCGCGCATCGAGGCGGCCGCCCATGCCATTGGCGCAAAGGTCGTCATGACATCATCGGCGCATCCCTCCGGCACCGATCGCCTGCAGGAGGTCGTCCGCAAGACGGGGTGGACTGACGACACCATTGTCGTCAACGTCCAGGGCGATGAGCCCCTGATTCCGCCTGCGGTCATTGATCAGGTGGCGGCCAATCTGGCTGCGGCACCGGAAGCTGGCATTGCCACGCTGGCAGAGCCATTGGCGGACGCTACGCAGCTCTTCAATCCGAACATCGTGAAGCTTGTCCGTGATGTGCGCGGATTCGCCATGTATTTCAGCCGCGCGCCCATGCCCTGGGCGCGCGATCTGTTTGCGAAAGACCGCTCGGTCCTGCCGGCCAGCGGGCTTTACCTGCGTCATCTGGGCATCTATGCCTATCGCGCCGGCTTTTTGCATGACTACGTGCAATGGCCTCCAGCTGAAATCGAACAGATCGAGGCACTGGAGCAGCTCCGGGCGCTCTATCACGGGGTGAAGATTCATGTGGATGTCGCCGCGGTGGAGTTGCCGCCCGGTGTCGATACGGCCGAAGATCTCGAGCGTGTCCGCGCGCTGATGGAGCGCTGACAATGGCGGTCGCGAGTCGCGTGCTCTTCGTCTGCCTCGGCAATATCTGCCGCTCGCCGACGGCCGAAGCTGTCTTTCGCGACCAGGCGCAAAAGGCAGGGTGGGGCTCACTGATCGCTGCGGACTCGGCCGGGATTGCGGATTATCACATCGGCAAGTCACCAGATCCCCGGACCTGTCGTGCGGCTGCACAGCGGGGGTATCGCATGGACGACTTGCGGGCGCGCCAGGTGCAGGCAGACGACTTCCACCAGTTCGACCTCCTGCTGGCCATGGACGCCTCCGTGCTCGACGTGCTGCGGCGAATGCAGCCTCCCGAATCCAGGGAACGGTCCGAAGTCGCTCTCTTTCTCGATTATCTGCCTGGTTTCGAAGGGCGCGACGTTCCCGATCCTTACTACGGTGGTGCCGACGGCTTCGAAACCGTGCTGGACCTGGTTGAGGCAGGCAGTACGACCCTTCTGCGCGAGATGCTGAAGCGCCAGGGCGTGTTTGGCTGCGGGTGCTGACATGCAGTTTTTCGAGCATTTTTCGCTGACAACCTGCAATACCTTCGGCATTCGCGCGATGGCGCGCTATTTTGCGGCGCCGGAGTCCGAGGCCGAGTTGGCGCGCCTTTTGTGCTCGGTGACTGCACGCAACATTCCGCTGATGGTACTGGGGGGGGGCAGCAACATTGTCTTCCGTGGCGATTTCGACGGACTTGTCATCCATCCGTCCATGCGTGGCGTGCGCTGCCTTGAAGAATCAACGACGCACTTCCTTGTCGAGGCATCCGCCGGTGAGGTCTGGCATGATTTTGTCCAGTTCACGCTGTCGCAGCGCTGGTACGGACTGGAGAACCTGTCGCTGATTCCCGGCAGCGTTGGCGCATGCCCCATACAGAACATTGGCGCTTACGGCGTGGAAATCACCGATGTCCTGCACTCGCTGACGGCCATCGAAATCGCAACGGGCAAGTTGCGTGAATTTGCACACGGCGAATGTGGCTTTGGCTATCGCGACAGCGTTTTCAAGGGCGCCCTGCGCGACCGTTACATCATCACGCGGGTTCGCTTCCTGCTGCGCAAAGCGCCTGCGGTGAATACGGCCTATGGCGACATTCGTGCCGAGCTCGCTTCACAGGGAATTGATCACCCGACTCCTCGGCAGGTAGCGGAAGCCGTCATCGCCATTCGCAGCAGGAAACTGCCTTCACCCGCGGTCATCGGAAATGCGGGCAGCTTCTTCAAGAACCCGGTGGTGACTCCGGAGGCATTGGCCGTATTGAAGGCAAAATGGCCGACAGTCGTCGCGTATCCGCAAGGCGAGAAGTTCAAGCTGGCGGCGGGCTGGCTGATCGACCAGGCCGGGTGGAAGGGCCGCCGGATCGGACCGGTGGGCAGCTATGAGCGCCAGGCCCTGGTACTGGTCAATCATGGCGGAGCGACCGGCGCCGACGTGATGCGCACGGCGCAGGCAATCCAGGCGGATGTGCGGAAGCAGTTCGATGTCGAACTGGAGATGGAGCCTTTGCTTTACGGCGGCGCGTGAAATTCCATCGGTGGCAGCACGCAGCACGCAGCACGCAGCACGCAGCACGCAGCACGCACTAGCCGTTGAGTGCCATCCGAAGACCCGAATGCCTTCATGACAACAAGAAAAAGGGGAGAGAGGACCATGCAACTGATCAGGACCGTCCTGCTGAGTCTTTTGATGGCGTGGCCTGCGCTGTCATCCGCCTATGACAAGGCACTGGCTGAAGAAATGCTGCAGTCCCAGGAGGGCATCGCCGGCCTCAAGCGACATGAAGTCGCAGTGGATGGCCAGCGCATTTCCTATCTCGACAATGAACGCGACAAGGCGCCACGGACCGTCATGCTCGTGCACGGATTCGGAGACTCCAGCGCGAGCTGGATGTACATGGCCCGGCTGTTCCGTGACGCCGGCTACCGGATTCTGGTGCCCGATCTGCCTGGCTTTGGCCGCAGTTCACGCAATCGCGACGCGGACTACGGTTATGTCGCCCAAGGTAACCGGCTTTTCCAGATGCTGGATCTTCTCAAAGTCGGCAACGTGCATCTGGTAGGCAACTCCATGGGCGGCGGGGTCGTGGGCGAAATGGCATTGTTGCAGCCGGCACGAGTCGCGAGCCTTACGCTCATCGATGCGGCAGGCGTGCATACGCGTGCTACCGATCTCGATCGCGAAGTACTGAAAGGCAGCAATTTCCTGATTCCCAAGGTGCCGGAAGACCTGCCGCGTCTGCTGGACTTCGCCATGGCAAAGCGGCCGATCGTGCCGCAACCCATTGTCGATCTGATGGCCGAACGAGCCGTAGCGGACAACGCGCTGCATTCGCGGATTTTCTATCAGGTCCTGATGCCCGATGTCGGCTTCCTGACGCTGCATCTGGCGGACATCAAGGCGCCGACGCTGGTCATCTGGGGCGACAAGGATCGTCTGCTTGACCTGGAAAACGGCAAGGTCTTCCAGCGCTATATTCCCGATGCGCGCCTGGTCGTTCTTCCCGGCATTGGTCACATGCCGATGACCGAGGCCCCGGAAGAAACCGGCATCGACATTCTTCATTTCATTGATGAAGTCAGCGCTAAAGGTACCGCCGTCGCTGGCAAGTAGCTCGTTCCTGTGGCGCTGTATTCAAGTGACGGCGCTGCAAACCCAGCTCATTCATGTGACGTCGCGCTGCAAAGCGAATCAGGACGAACTAGGGCGAATCAGGGCGAATCAGGGCGAATAAAAAAGGGGCGGTCATCTGACCGCCCCTTTTTCATTTCCGGCTTGGCTTAGTGCTGTGGCGATGCGGAATCCGCATTGCCTTGCACATCGCTGCCGGTGGTTTCCGCAGCAGGTGCGGGCGCATCCACTGCTGACTCCACCGGGGCGGCAGGTGTTTCCATCGCCGGAGCAGCTGCGCGTGCAGCAGCTTCCGCACGTTCACGCCGACGACGTTCGCGCGGATCATTGCTGGCACGACCCGGTGCGCGCGGCGTGTAGACCGGTGCTTCGATCGTGGTAGTCACCGCATTTTCTTCCATCTCGGCAGTAACGGCCGACAGGGTCACGGTCGCTGCGCCAGGTGCGGCCACCGGCGTGGGCTCAGTGGCGGCGACAACCGCCTCAGGGGCGGCATCGGCGAGGTGGCGGTTTTCCACACCGGTCGCTTCAACAGCAGCCGGCGTCGTTTCCATCACTTCAGTCGTCGGAGCAGGTGCGCCGGCCTCCGCCGTAACCGCTGGCGTAGAAGCGGCTGCTGCCGGTGCAGCGGCTGCCGGTGCAGCGGCTGCTGCAACAGGCTCGCCTTCCGGCGTCAGCAATCCTTCTTCAATCAGGATTTGCTGATCGCGTTCACGCGGTCCGCGCTGGCGGCGATTCGGATGGCGACCACGGCGACGGGGACGATCCCCCTCGGTACGCTGTTCACCCTCGGCAACGGCCAGCCCTTCAACCGCCTCGGCGGCCGATGCCTCTGCGGCAACGTCTTCGCGGCGCTGACGGGGTTCGCGTTCCGGACGCGGCGCACGTTCGCCACGTGGCTCCCGCGGTTCACGTGCCTCACGCGGTTCGCGCGGCTCCCGGGGCTCGCGCTGTTCCCGCGGCTCGCGGGGTTCGCGCGGCTGACGCGGTTCGCGCTGTTCCGTTTCGGGCCTGCCTTCGACATCGTTGCGACGGCCTTCACCGCGGCGGCCTTCGCCCCGTTCCGGACGCACTTCACGGCTCTCACGCTGTCCCACCGTTTCGATACGGTCCGGACGTTCACCACGATCGCGCTCGCGGCCACGACGATTTCCGTTGCGGTCTCCACGGCCTTCGCCGCGCTGACGCTGGCGGCCATCACCGCTCTTTTTGGGAGCCGGGGCAGCGGGAGCTTCTTCGGCCGGCTTTTCAGGCGCCGGTGTGAAAAGATTGCTGATCCACGCAAAGAAACCCTGCTTGCTGGCTTCGGATGTGGCAACCGGCGCGGGCGCGGGCGCGGCAGGTGCGACCGGCGCAGCCTGTGCTGCCGCACGTGCGGCAGGGGCGGGCGCCTGTGCCGGCTGGATCATCTTCACTGCCGCTTCCTGGCGGCGCGGTTCGGCTTCGACAACACTCAGCACGTCTTCACGGGCCGGGGGCTGGATGCGTTCCACCAGCTTGAAGCTGGCCGTGTCTTCGTCACCTTCCTCGATCTGGTCATCACGCAGGCGTGTGACTTCGTAATGCGGGGTTTCCAGGTGCTCGTTCGGCAGGATGACAATGCGCACGCCGCTGCGGGACTCGAGCTGGGCCAGGGCACCACGCTTTTCGTTCAGCAGGAAGGTGGCCACGGACACCGGCACCTGCGCATTGATGCGGGCGCTGCGTTCCTTGAGCACTTCTTCTTCAATCACGCGCATGATGGAGAGAGCCAGCGAGCGCACGTCGCGGATCACGCCAGTGCCGTTGCAACGCGGGCACACCAGGCCGGTGGTTTCTTCCAGCGACGGGCGCAGGCGCTGACGCGACAGTTCCAGCAGGCCAAACTTCGAAATGCGGCCCATCTGGATGCGGGCGCGGTCCATGGCCAGCGCATCGCGCAGGCGGTCTTCCACGGCACGCTGGTGCTTGACCGGCGTCATGTCGATGAAGTCGATGACGATGAGGCCGCCGATATCGCGCAGGCGCAGCTGGCGGGCGATTTCATCCGCCGCTTCCAGATTGGTGTTGAGCGCCGTTTCCTCGATGTCGCCGCCCTTGGTGGCACGCGAGGAGTTGATGTCGATGGACACCAGTGCTTCGGTCGGGTCGATCACGATGGAGCCGCCGGAGGGCAGCTTCACTTCGCGCTGGTACGCCGTCTCGATCTGGCTCTCGATCTGGTAGCGGTTGAACAGCGGAACCGAGTCCCTGTACAGCTTGATCTTGTGTTCGTAGTGCGGCATTACCTGCTTGACGAAGTTCATGGCCTCTTCATAGGCCGGCTCGGCGTCGATCAGGACTTCATTGATGTCCTGGCGCAGGTAGTCGCGCACGGCGCGGATGATGACGTTGGATTCCTTGAAGATCAGGAACGGGGCAGAGCGCTTGTCCGCCTCGACCTTGATCGAGCCCCACAGGGTGAGCAGGTAGTCCAGGTCCCATTGCAGTTCTTCGGCGCTACGGCCAAGACCCGCGGTACGCACGATGGCGCCCATGTCGTTGGGAATGTTGATGGCATTCAGCGCGTCCTTCAGTTCCTGACGCTCCTCGCCCTCGATGCGACGGGAGATACCGCCGGCACGGGGGTTGTTGGGCATTAGCACCAGGTAACGGCCGGCCAGCGAGATGAACGTGGAGAGGGCAGCGCCCTTGTTTCCGCGCTCTTCCTTTTCGACCTGGACGATGACTTCCTGGCCTTCGCGGATCGCATCACGAATGGTGATGCGGCCGCCGGCTTCCTTCTGGGACTTGTTGAAGTATTCGCGGGCGATTTCCTTCAGCGGAAGGAAGCCGTGGCGCTCGGCACCGTAATCGATGAAGGCGGCTTCGAGGCTGGGTTCTACGCGGGTGACCTTGCCCTTGTAGATGTTGGCTTTTTTCTGTTCGCGAGCGGTGTGCTCGAGGTCGAAATCGTAAAGACGTTGTCCGTCCACCATCGCGACGCGTTTTTCTTCGGCGTGCGTGGCATTGATCAGCATGCGTTTCATAGTCTACCCAAAGGGCTCTGGCACATCAGGCCAGGAGCACCCCGGTAGCGGGTAACGTCGTGACGTCCACGGCCACCTCAATAGGGGAGGCCGCGATACCGCGGGCAGGCATGGAGCACTGGACCCGCGGCAACAATACAAACGCTCATCACTGTGCCGGAGTCAGTGGCTTATGGCCTGTCGACATGGCCGGCACGGGAGTGCCCGGGGGCACTACCCTGAAATCGTTCCGCTTTCCGGTGGCACTCCATTTGCCGTCGTGCAAATGGTGGCAACAGGCGGACGAGCCGCCCCGGATCGCTGGCTGTTGGCCATGTTACGCGTCACGTCTCCGCGAGGCGGAGATGGTGGACGGTGGCCTCGAGTCGGCATTACCGCCTCTGCAGGAGGTGCATGGGGTGCGGGTCGATCCGGCGCCAGCGTCGGACGGCCCGGCAAGGTGCTGTTCCTGCAGGGGTGGGTGCTGGCAGGGCACAAAAGGATCGGCGATGGGGAGGGCTGCCCCCGGTTCCGGCAATGACCGCGCAGGAACGGGATGTGCTCATTCTTCTTTGCAGGGCAGCCGCTCGCGACACCTGTACGGACCTTCTGTACAATCGGCGGCCCTTCTGGCGCACCCCTGCGGGGTGAGGCCGGGCGGCCGGTTCTGCTAGCGACAGCGTAATATAGCAGCAAGAAGGCGAACCGGCCACCGTTTTCATAGCCAGATCTTTGATTGCTAAACGGTTTTTATGACTTCCGAGCAAGAGGCCGCGGCGTCAGTCCGGCTGCTGACCGTGCCCGATGATGTGGCCGGTCAGCGTATCGACAATTTCCTCCTGACCGCCCTCAAGGGCGCGCCGCGTACCCTT
>DASSUO010000126.1:0-6189 GCA_035706925.1 Moraxellaceae bacterium | reverse complement strand
GGACCTGGGCAACAGGCTAATCCGCAACCGCCAATACCCGGGCCAGCTCACGACATATCTCCTCGAAGCGCTCGTCATCCAGCCAGGGACTATTGGAAATCGTGAGCATGCGCGCCGCAAAATCCCGCGCCCGGGGCACCTCGGCAAACGGCACCACATTGCGCAGTTCGTCGTAATCGCACAGGGCATGAATGAAGAGGCGGCTCACACCGAGTCCGCGCCGCCACAAGCGCCCGAGTGCAGCGTCACGCTGTGCTTCGGTTGGCATCAGCACCATGAAGAAGGGCCAGACGCCTTCATCACCAGGACGATCGCCTGCCACCATGACACCCAGTGCCTGCAGGCGCGACCGTCGCTCATGTGCCTGTTCCCTCGTGAGCGTCAGGAAATCGGGAAGGCGATTGAGGGCACGCGACCCGATCATCTGCCGCCAGGCCCCCACCCGGTGTACCGGAATGTCCGGACTGAAGCGGTCGCCAACGGCCCCGACGGGATCGCCACGCTCCAGTGCACGGCGCAGTGGCTCACCATAGACATGATGCAGGCCTCGCGGCCGATAGAACGCCCAGTAACCGAGCAGCTCCAGCAGGCGACGCCACTCCCACACGGGCCGGTCGGGTACCTGCAACTCGTGGGTCGCGCGGAAGTGGTCACGCCGCTCCTCGCTGGCGCTGACGAGCAGCCCGCCCTCGTAGATGCTGAGTCCCTTTCCCGCCGCAAGACTGAAAAAGCCGGCATCGCCCTGCAGGCCAACCGACAGACCGCCGATGGTCGCACCCAGCGCCTGTGCCGCATCCTCGACAACGAACGCGCCCCCGCGATGCGCGAGGGCAACAACAGACGCGACATCCGCCACACGACCGCCCAGGTGAGTGGGCACAACGGCAAGCGTGTCGTGATCGATGAGTGCCGCCAGATGCGCCAGATCGAGATCAAAATGGGAGGGCGCCAGATCACACACGCGGAGTTGCAGTCCGCAACGGGCGACCGCCAGGGCGACAAGCGGGCAGGTATAGGCAGGCACGATCACGGTCCGTCGGTCACTTCCTCGTGCCAGCGTGGTCAATGCAACAATCAGTGCAGCAGTGCCGGAGCATTCCAGCTGCGGCGAAGGCAGCCCCAAGGCGACGCCCGTAGCCTGCGCCAGATTGACCGGGCCCGGAAGCAGATCGGACGCCCGCAACGGCAAGCCGGCAGTGGGGGGTATTTCGCGGGCCATCAGGATTCAGCCCCTTTGCCTGCCTCCCCGACGACATCGACTGCTTCACTGGCGCGCGTCTCGGCCGCAGCGAGACAGAGAATGCCGGCAACAATGAGAAATGCTCCGGCGAGTCGTGCCCATTGCAGGGGCTCATGAAACAGCCATGCCGATACCGCCATTACGCTGACAACCTCGAGATGCGAGGCCGCAAAGGCCGGTCCGACCGGAATGCGCCGCAGCAGCGTCATCCACGTGAAGAAGGCGCCGATGTAGCCGGCGAACGCGCCGTAAATCCAGGGCTCTGCAAATACGCGCCACAACCACGGCAGATCCATCGTCAGCGGAAGGGCAAGCTGCGATGCCAGCTTGAAGCTCGTCTGTGCCAACGTATCGAACACCATCAGCAGGGCAAAGCCCGCGACATACACCGGCGCCTTCATTTCAGGTGCCCCCCACGAATGCGACGCCGATGCTCACCAGCAGGATGCCGGCCACGCGCAGGGGCGTCAGCGCCTCGCGGAACAGCAACCGGCCGGCAAGCATGATGGCCACGATATTGATGGAGCCCAGCAGCACGCCCTCGGACAGCGGGACGAGCGAAAGAAAGGCCAGCCAGACCAGGAATTCGGCGACATAGCAACTGATGCCGGCCCATAGCCATCGCGCCCGCGCCAGCCGTGCCCAGTAAGAACCCCCAGGGACACCATCGGCCGCATGTGCCGCCGCCTTGAACGCCAGCTGACCGCCCGTGTCGAGCACGATGTTGGCCAACCACAGCGATGCGGTCAGGGGAGCCATCAGGACAATACTCCCGTCTCCGCAACGGCAAACACGTCCGACGCAGACTGGTGCTCACCGGCCAGCGCCAGTCGCTCGCGTACCACCGACTGGAACATCGCGACCGACTCCTTGACGACCTCTTTGCGTTCTCGATCAATGGTGATCATGTGGTAGCTGTCATTCAGCACCACCATATGCACCGGCCCCCGCACGCGCCGTTTGACCAGCAGCGAGTTGCGGATGTCGGCAATGTCGTCTTCTGCTGCATGCATGATCAGGCAGGGCGCCGTCACTTGCGACAGTTGACGGCGCACCCGTGCGGACAGGGTCATCATGTCGGCCAGCGCCGGATAAGGGTTGCCCGCCAATCCCGCCGCCACACTGTCGCCACTCAGCATGCTGTTGGAAACGGTGGCGCGAAGTCGCTCATCCTTGAGGCCATAGGGCGGCTGCTCGACGAAATACCGATCCTGAAAGAGATTGAAGCGCTTGAACCAGCGCAACAGGAAATTAAGGTGGCGCGCATACAACGGGATGCTCCAGCCGTCATAACGGAAGGTGGGGCCATACACGCCGACGCCGGCAACGAGTTCCGGCCGGTCCGCCGCCAGCTTAAGGGCGAGTACGGCGCCCATGGACAAGCCGCCCACGAAGAGATGATCCACACGCTGCCGCAGTTGTTCGGCGGCCACCTCGACGCTGCGGTACCAGTCCTGCCAGCCCGTGGCGGCCAGGTCCTGCTCATCGCCACAGTGCCCCGCCAGTTGCATGCCATGGACCGTGAATCCCGCCTTGTGCAGGCCCTTGCCCAGCAGCCGCATTTCATTGGGTGTTCCGGTCAGGCCGTGAATGAGCAATACGCCGGCGCGACCGCCCTCGAACAGAAACTCTGCATTCTGGATCATGGAATTCTCTCCGCCCATCAGGCCGTAGCACGGACGGCGTCGCGTTCGGTCAGAAGGATATGGGGCAGAAGCGCACGGGCCTCTGCAAAGCTACGAATCGGAAAATGGGGAATGCCTCGCGTTTCGCAGTGCTGGATCAGCTTGTCTTTGGCCAGCACCACATCGGCAACACCGGCGGCGCAGAAATCAGAGGTACCGTCACCAATGAACAGAACACGGCGACCGGGCCGGCGGACGCGATCGGTACACGCGCACTTGCAGTTGCCGCTCGCCTGCAGGCAGGACGCCGCGGCATGGGGGAACTCCAGGCGCCAGGAGTCAGGGCCTGTCGCTACAAGATGGTTGGCCAGTACTGGCAGATGCGCGAGCCCATGGCGACCAAGAATGTGATGAATGGCATAGTCCAGACCATCGCTGACCACGTGCAGCGGAACCCCTTCTGCCTCTGCCTGCGCGACAAACGCGGCAAAGTCTGGATCGATGTCGATCTGCTCCAGACTGGCATCAAGGTCAGCCGCGCGCATTTGCAGCAAGGCAATCTGCCCCTGCAAGCATTGACGTGAACCGATCCTGCCCTCTTCCCACTCCTGTTCGAGTGCTTCATAGCCCGGCAAACCGAAGCGGTCGAGCAGGAAGTCCGTCACGTCCCGACAGCTGATGGTGCCGTCAAAATCACACAGGATGATCCAGTCGCCGGCCGGCTTCACGCCAGCGCCGTTCGCCGGAACACAAGTTTTTGCCGCAAACCGCGCATCATTGTTTTTCATCATGGAAATTCACCAGTACGTTTTGGCCGATACGCAGTTCCTGTGCATGGGTCTTTTCGTCGTTGTCGAATTGCAGTTCACACTCCAGCGAACGGGCAATCTGCTGCTCTTCCGTCATGCGCGCCGGCGAAAGCACCGGGCTCATCCTGACGACATGTGCTTTCAGGGGCGTCATGGAGGGGTCCGCCTCAACGACCACCTGCGCCGTCATTCCGGCATGCACCCGGCGGATATAGCTCTCGTTGATTTCCGCGCGAACAATGCGCGGCCGTTCGGGCAGCAGCACAAATGCCGGCTGCCGCTCCTGCGGGCTGGCACTGCCCGGCTGCACCAGAACCTGCACCACCTCGGCATCCACCGGGCTTCGCAGCCGACGAAGCTCGATCTCGTCACGCGCCAGCTCCACCTTGTGTCCGGCCAAGGCGATGGCCGAACGGGCAATCGCGATATCCGCCTCCAACCGGTCGGCGTCCTGCTGCGCGTCATCCGCCTTCTGCTGCTCCGCCGCGCCCGCTGCGACGGCCTGCCGCCAACGTCGGGCCTCGAGTGCCACCAGCGGCTCCCGGACCTGCAGGGCCTTGAGCTCGGCCTCCGCATGCGCCTTCTCGGCCTCCGCGACATGAAGTCCGGTGGTCGCCTCGCGCAGATCCAGCTCTCCCAGAATGTCACCCTGATGTACGCGATCACCGGGTCGCACACGAATACGGTCAAAGACACCGTCTCGCGGCACGGCAAGACTCAGTACCCCGCCCTCGACATCCACTTTGCCGCGCGCCATGGCGGCGCTGACCGGCCCGGCAGATTGCGCGTGCGCGGTGTCGTCATGACGCGAGCATCCCGATAGCGCCAGACTGGCCAGCGCGGAAAGGCAGACCGCCGCCCACGAATTTCTCATCACTTTTGCTCCAGCCTGGAAAAGAGCTCTGCGTCATCGACCTCATGGCGTTCCGAGCGCCAGTCGCGGCCGATCAATCCGTCTTCCATGGCCAGCACCCGGTCCGCGTGACGGATCAACCGCGGGTCATGACTGACGCACAGCACGGTGGTTCCGTGCTCCAGCGCGACACGGTGAAGAATGTCGATGACGACCTGCCCACTCACGGCGTCGAGCGCGCTGGTCGGCTCATCGGCAAACAACAGGCGCGGGTTCTTGGCGATGGCACGGGCGATTGCCACTCGCTGTCGCTCGCCGCCCGACATCTCGGCAGGGCGCATGTGGATACGACTCGCAAGCCCCACCTCGGCCAGTGCCACCATGGCCTTCTCACGCGTTTCACGCCGGGACAGGGACAGGTAGCGCAGCGGCAGTTCCACCTGCTCCAGTGCCGTCAGCGACGAGAACAGGTTGAAGCCCTGGAATACGAATCCGGTATGTTGCAAGCGGAAGTGTTCGAGTTCGCGCGGACGAACGGCACTGAGATCGTGTCCCAGCGCTACTACGCGGCCCGCGTCGGGCTGCTGCAAGCCACTGAGCAGTGACAGCAGCGTGCTTTTGCCACAGCCCGACGGACCGGCAATAAGCGTCAGCTCACCCGGCAGGATGCTGATGGACAACTCCGACAGCACTTGCAGACTGACCACGCCCGACAAAAAGGACTTGCTGAGCGCACAGGCCTGAAGGCTGGGTTGTCTGTCTGGCGACGGCATTCCGGTGGCAGGTGAATTCATCGGATCATCTCAGGAGCAGCGCGGGATCCGCCCGCATCAAACCGCGCATCGCGAACAAGCCCGACGCCAGGGACAGCAGGAAAATGAGCGCCGCACACATCAAGGCGACCGGCACCGACATACCGACAGGCACGTCATGCTGCTGCGCGACGGTCAGCAGCAGCGCCGCCAGCAACGCCGCCACCAGAAGACCCAGTCCCCCGATCCAGGCAGACTGCTCCAGCACGACAAGACGAAGAGCGCGTCGACCGACTCCCAGAGCGTTAAGGGTGGCGTACTCCCGTGCCGAACCGATTACAACCGCCGCCAGCGCCTGACTTGCGATGACCACGCCAACAAGAAAAACAATGCCGCCCAGAAAGAGGACGGCAACACCGGCACCCGTATCAAGCATCCAGAACAGCTGCGATTTGCGGGCGAACTCGTCGGCGGTCCAGACGTCATAGGGACCGAATCCTCGCTGCCCCTTGAGTGCGGCGCCAACGGCCTCGGCACGCCCCGGCTGCCGCAGTCGCGCGACAAGGTAGGTGGCCTGCCCCGCATCGCGAAACACCGGCGCGATTTCACGAGCCGATTCCAGCGATGTGATCACGTTGACACCCCCCAACGCGCGCAATCCACTCACCGCCGCCACGACGCGCACGGCATGACCGTCTATCCAGGCCGTGTCCCCCGGCGCCACTGCCAACTGGTCGAGACTGGAACGATCGACAATGACGGCCATCGGCTGCTGCAACAGCTCCTTCTGTGTCGGGGTGAGCACCTGGTCAAAGAGAATGCCGTTGCCCTGCGCGCTGATACCGGTCACATAGACCGACACGCCGCCGGTGCCCTGACCGGCGCGCCAGTCACCATCAATCCAGATCAG
>DASSUO010000125.1:0-5487 GCA_035706925.1 Moraxellaceae bacterium | reverse complement strand
GCTACAATCACGGGGAACCCATTGAGACGAGCCAGCCGGACTGGCTGCTGGAGTCGCTTGCGGATCTGCTTTGATCCGGGCTTTTCCCGGTTTTGCACGTGGATGACTTCGGGCGTGTGGTGGGGTGCCCGGGAAATAGTGCGGCGGAAGCCGCCCCTGCAGGGGGGGGGCGTTGCGGCTGAAGCCGCTCCTGCCACTTCCTCCGGTCCGGCCGCAGGAGCAGCTTCAGTCTCGCCCCCAAATTCGGCGACCACGGAAATCCGTCCTCCGCCCCCGCTGCCCCACCCGACACCGCGCCGGGGAAATGGCTGGACAGCGCCCGCCGGGTTTCTTACCCTGTGGGCCTCCCTTTATTGATTCCCTACAGGCGGCTGATCGTGACGGGTCTTGCTCTGAACAAGCGTTGGCGCGGATGGCGATGGTGACTCCACCACCGTAAGCACATCCCCCTTTGCCCGTTCACCGAGTAAGAGACATGTCCACCGAACAGTTCGCTGCCCTGGCCTCCCGGGGCTTCAATCGCGTGCCCGTGGCGCGCGTGGTCCTCGCCGACCTCGATACCCCCCTTTCTGTCTATCTGAAACTGGCGGATGCGCCGTTCAGCTACCTCTTCGAATCCGTCCAGGGCGGTGAGCGCTGGGGCCGTTATTCCATGATCGGCCTGCCGGCCCGCACCGTGCTGACGGTGCGCGGTCATTCGGTCGTGGTGACCACCGACGGACAGGTCGTTGAGCGGCACGAGCATGTCGCCGATCCCCTGGCCTTCGTGGAGCAGTTCCAGCAGCGCTACCGCGTGGCGCAACTGCCGCATCTGCCCAGGTTCACCGGTGGCCTCGTGGGCTTTTTCGGTTACGACACGGTGCGCTATGTGGAGCGCAAGCTGGCCTCGGTCGAGAAACCCGATCCCATCGGTGCGCCTGACATCCAGCTCATGGTGTCGGAAGACGTGGTCGTCTTCGATAACCTGAAAGGCGAACTGTTCCTGGTCACCCATGTCGATCCGGCGCATCCCGCCGCAGCATCGTCGGCAGAGGCACGGCTCGATGCGCTGGTCGTCAGGCTCCGGTCGTCGCTGGATACGCGTCCCATGCATGCCAGTGTGAAGAAGACCGTGCGCGCCGAGGACTTCGTGTCGAGTTATGGCGAAGCGGCATTCAAGCGTGCGGTGGATCACATCAAGGGCTATGAGCTGGCCGGAGACATCATGCAGGTGGTGCCCTCGCAGCGCATGAGCGCCCCCTTCACGGCGTCGCCCATGCTGCTGTACCGGGCCCTGCGCCACCTGAATCCCTCGCCTTACATGTACTTCATGCGCACCGACGAGCTGACCATCGTCGGATCGTCGCCAGAAATCCTGGCGCGCATGGAAGACGGCATGGTGACCGTGCGGCCCATCGCCGGCACGCGCAAGCGTGGCGCCACACCGGAGCAGGATCAGGCGCTGGAAGCGGAACTGCTGGCGGATCCCAAGGAAATTGCCGAACACCTGATGCTGATCGATCTGGGCCGCAACGATGCCGGACGCGTCGCCAGGACCGGCAAGGTGCGCGTCACCGAAAAGATGGTGGTCGAGCGTTACTCGCACGTCATGCACATCGTCTCGAATGTCGAAGCCGACCTGAAGCCTGACGTCACGGCCATGGACGTGCTGCGTGCGACCTTGCCGGCCGGCACGCTCTCCGGTGCCCCCAAGGTGCGGGCCATGGAAATCATTGATGAACTCGAGCCGGTAAAGCGGGGCATCTATGGCGGTGCCGTGGGCTATCTCGGCTGGAACGGCAACATGGATACCGCGATCGCCATCCGCACGGCGGTGATCAAGGACGGCGTCATGCATGTGCAGGCCGGTGCCGGCGTGGTCGCCGACTCGGTGCCCGAACTCGAATGGCAGGAAACGCTGAACAAGGCCCGCGCGCTGATGCGCGCTGCCGAAGTCGCGACCAGCCATCTCGTGGAGGAATAAGCCATGCTGCTCATGCTCGATAACTACGATTCGTTTACCTACAACATCGTCCAGTACCTGGGCGAGTTGGGAGAAGACGTGCGCGTCTTCCGCAATGATGAAATCACCGTCGCCGAGATCGAGGCGATGGCGCCTGACCGCATCGTGATTTCGCCCGGTCCCTGCTCGCCTAACGAGGCGGGCATTTCCATGGACGTGATCCGCCATTTTGCCGGCAAGGTGCCGCTGCTCGGCGTCTGTCTGGGGCACCAGGCCATCGGCCAGGCCTTTGGCGGCAAGGTCGTGCGGGCGCGGCAGGTCATGCACGGCAAGACATCGCCGATTTACCATCGCGACGTCGGGGTGTTCTCCGGCCTCAACAACCCCCTGACCGCCACGCGCTACCACTCCCTCATCGTCGAGAAAGAGTCGCTGCCGGACTGCCTGGAAATCACGGCCTGGACGCAGCTTCCGGACGGCACCCTGGACGAAATCATGGGGGTCCGGCACAAGACCCTGAAAGTCGAGGGCGTGCAGTTCCATCCGGAGTCCATCCTCACCGAGCAGGGCCATGAACTGCTGAAGAACTTCCTGGACGGGAAATGACGATGACCACGACGCCTCTGGATATCCGCGCGGCCCTGGGCCGCGTGGTCGACCGCATCGACCTGTCCCTGCACGAAATGCAGGACGTGATGCGCGACATCATGACCGGCAAGTGTTCCGACGCGCAGATCGCCGCGTTTCTGGTCGGCCTGCGCATGAAAAGCGAGTCGCTCGACGAAATCGAGGGCGCGGTCCGCGTGATGCGTGAGCTCATGATTCCCGTCGACCTCGGCGACCTCCCGTATGTGGTCGATATCGTCGGTACCGGTGGTGACGGCGCGAACCTGTTCAATGTGTCGACGTCGTCCGCCATGGTCATCGCCGCGGCAGGCGGACATGTGGCCAAGCATGGCAACCGTGCCGTTTCTTCCAGCAGCGGCAGTGCCGACCTTCTGACGGAAGCCGGGCTTCATCTCGATCTGACCCCCGAGCAGACGGCCCGCTGCATCCGTGAAGTCGGCGTCGGCTTCATGTTTGCGGTCAATCATCATGCCGCCATGAAGCACGCCATTACGGCGCGCCGCGAGGTGGGGCTGCGGACACTGTTCAACATTCTGGGGCCCATGACCAATCCCGCGTGTGTGAGGCGTCAGGTGATCGGCGTCTTCAACGGCAAGCTGTGCCGGCCGATGGCGGAAGTGCTGCAGCGTCTGGGCAGCGAACATGCGCTGGTCGTGCATGCGCAGGACGGCCTCGACGAATTCAGCATTGCCGCGCCCACGCAGGTGGCCGAGCTCAAGAACGGCGACATCACGGAATACACCGTCATTCCCGAAGATTTCGGTTTGAAGAGCCAGAGCCTGATCGGCCTGACCGTCAACAGCGCCAAAGAGTCGCTGGCGCTGGTGCGCGATGCGCTGGGCAAGCGACAGGGCGAGCATGCCGTCAAGGCGGCGGATACCATCGCGCTCAATGCGGGCGCCGGCATCTATGTTGCCGGCCTGGCACCCAGCCTGAAGCAGGGTGTCGCGCTCGCCACCGACCTCGTCTGGTCCGGCCAGGCACTGGAAAAGTTCGACACCCTGCGCGAGTACACCCGCGCCCTGGCCCCGGGAAACAAGTAGGCGCGGCTTTAGTCGCGACCCCGCAAACTCCCGAGGCGGAGAATCGTGCCGCCGCTGCAAGCCGAGTCATGGATGAGGAGCGGGGCGCGAGTGAAGTCCATGGCCTGGTGCCAAGCCTTGCCGCGGCTGAATCCGCTCCTGCCTGTTGTTGCCCGCTCCTGGGGGGCGTTGCTGTGACGGGCGTGATTAACTGGAAAGAGACATGAGCGTACCGACCATTCTTCAGAAGATCCTCGATCGCAAAATCGAAGAGGTGGCAGTGGCCCGCCAGCGCAAGAGTTTGCGCGAGCAGGAGGAGGCGGCGCGCCATGCGTCGCCCGTGCGCGGCTTCCAGCGTGCCATCGAGGAGAAGATTGCCGCTGGCCGACCTGGCGTGATCGCGGAGATCAAGAAGGCCTCACCCAGTCAGGGCGTGATTCGCGCCGATTTCCGGCCAGCCGACATCGCGCGCTCGTACGAGAAGGCCGGTGCGGCCTGCCTGTCGGTCCTGACCGACGTCGACTTCTTCCAGGGCAGTAATGACTACCTGCGCGAGGCGCGAGCCGCCTGCTCCCTGCCGGTGATCCGCAAGGATTTCCTCGTCGATCCCTACCAGGTGGTGGAGGCGCGCGCCATCGAGGCGGACTGCGTGCTGTTGATTGTCGCGGCGCTGAGTGATGCCCAGCTCAACGAGCTCAACGCCTGCGCACGCGAACATGATCTGGATGTCCTGGTGGAAGTGCATGATGCGGAAGAGCTCGAGCGGGCCCTGATCCTGCCGGGGGCGTTGCTGGGCATCAACAATCGCAACCTCAAGACCTTCGAGGTGAGTCTGGACAACACCCTGTGCCTGCTCGACCGGATGCCGGCCGGACGCCGGGTCGTCACCGAGAGCGGCATCCATACGCGCGAGGATGTCGCCCTCATGCGTGATCACGACGTGCAGGCCTTCCTGGTGGGCGAGGCATTCATGCGCGCCGTCGATCCGGGAGCGAGGCTCGCGGACCTCTTTGGCACCTGAGGGGCTGCCCGGCGGACGCTCCACGACGGCCGAACCGGACCGTGCAAAAGAAAACGCCCCATTCCTGGGGCGTTTTCTTTTGGGGTCCGGGGTCGTGCTGCGACTTGCCCAAAAGCCTGGCGTGCCGGCGCTTGTCGCAGGCGTGTGAGGGCAGCTCAGCGGGTGCCGTACACGACCATGGTCTTGCCCTTCACGCTGATCAGCCCCTGCTCTTCGAGGGACTTCAGCACGCGGCCCACCATTTCACGTGAACAGCCGACGATGCGGCCGATTTCCTGGCGGGTGATCTTGATCTGCATGCCGTCCGGATGCGTCATGGCATCGGGCTGCTTGCAGAGGTCGAGCAGGGCGCGGGCAACACGGCCGGTCACGTCGAGGAAGGCGAGGTCCCCCACCTTGCGCGTCGTGGCGCGCAGACGGCCTGCAAGCTGCGCGGACAGCGCGAAGATGAGGCCGGCATCCTGACGGGCCAGCTCCTTGAATTTCGGATAGCTGATCTCGGCCACTTCGCAGGGCGTCTTCGCCTTGATCCAGGCCGAGCGGACGGGCCGGTCCTCGAACAGGCCCATCTCGCCGAAGAAGTCACCGGCGTTCAGGTAAGCGACCACCATTTCCCGGCCTTCGTCGTCTTCAATGACGACCGACACGGCGCCGGAAATGATGAAATAAAGGGTGTCACCAGCGTCCCCGGCATAGATAATCGTGCTACGGGCCGGGTATTTGCGGCGGTGGCACTGGTCCAGGAACTGATCGATGTGGGGAACGTGAGCGTTGACCGGCAGACGGGCCATGGCTGCGCCTTGTTGGCAGTTATCGTTATCGGGCTCGACCATATCACAGCTCTTGTACACGGATAAACGTCTGTGTGTGATGCG
>DASSUO010000124.1:0-3349 GCA_035706925.1 Moraxellaceae bacterium | reverse complement strand
CAGTGGAACAAGTCGAGTCAGCCGGGGTTTTCCTTTATCGGCGGCTATCTGATGTTTGCCGCCATCGACAAGGATCCGCAGGCGCTCGCGGATTTCGTGGAGCTGGCGCGCCGTCTCGTGGCCGCCCTTGCCCCCGCCTATGGTGAAATCCGCAGCATGGCGGTCAAGGGCTGGGATGCTCCCATGAACCTGCAGCTGCGGCTGCCGGACGTGCCGCCCATCTCCATCTATGGCCGGGAATACATCGAGCTCTTCGGTCGCGATGCCATCGAGGCCGCGCCGTTCCAGTCGGTCGAGCGCGTGGGGGAGGCCTATTGGCTGGTCGCCAGCGAGTCGCTCCGGGAGGGCGTGGGCGATGAAGCCCGGGCCCGGATCCGGGCGCATTTTGGCGAGGATGCCTTCATGGCCAACGGCAAATGGAAGTATCAGGACGGCAGGGCACCCCGCTTCGACTTGTCCTGGTCGGTGGCGTGACGCTCGGTCCACGCGTAAGCGTGAGGTATGGATGAAGTCGGTTGCGGATTATTTGCGCGACGCCGGTGACGGGCGGCGCGAGCTCGTCGGAGAGTGCTTCCGCTGCGAGCATTTCTTGGGCTTCAGCCTCCGGCCTACGCACGCCATGGTAATCGGGCTCAGCTTTGTTCACTTCATCGATTGCGTAGTGGAGAGAGGGACGCTGTCATCTGCAAGGGCGTTTCCCTTTGCAACGTATCCTTGGTCGGTTTCTCCTGGGGCGCCCCCCTGCTGATCAGCTCGGAATGTCGCCTGGAGAACGTGGTCGTGGCGGGGAAGGGGAAGCCATCGCTGCTCTGGATACGACCCGCAGATAACGGTGGGGCTCATCGGTACAGCGTATCGAGCCATGATGAGGAGGCCGTAGTGGCTGCTATAACCGCGAAGAAGCTGGAAAAGGCCATCGAAAAGGCGCTGGTCGAATGGCTTTCCCCGTTGGGATTCCGTGCAGAGCAGGGGGGGTGTTCTCGCTGGGAGAATGACATTTATGTCTACATGGGCTGTGTTGTCACACGAATAGGTGGCATCAATCGTGTAAAGCCTGTGGGACAAATGGGATTCAGAAGTTCCCAGGCGATTTATCAGGCCTTCATGCATGATCGGGATATTCCCTCGCCGGATAGATCAGTTGATCTTCAGGCTGATTATGCGCATTTTGCGCGTAGCTGGTCGTCCGATATGCGCTGCCAGAGCGAAGAGGATCTGTTGGCGTTTCTGGAGTCTCTCCGGATTTTTGTCATGGAGAAGCTCTATCCGACGCTGGCCGCTTTTTCTGAGCCAGGGGCTGTTGTCGATTTGTATCTGGGATACGACGAGAAGGATCGCCACTCTCTGGAGTTGCCTGGCTGGCATGGCCATGGCTCTGCCTTGAAGGCATTGATCCTTGCTCGCTTATATCGCCCCGATGCTTACGAAATCCTGAAGAAGCGGTATCAGCCGATTTTTGAGCAGTTGCTGCCTGAACTCAGGGAGCGAGTGACGAGATTGCTCGCCTATCTGGATCAGCAGGTGTTGTCGCCTGTCGCCGAATCATTAGCCAAGTAAAGAGCATGTTTTCTCCAATGTTTGCTAAGAATGCGCATCGCCTTTTTCTGTTTTCTATTTTGTCACTTCTGCTGTCCGCCTGCGCCTTCCGCGGCAGCGAACTCCCCCGCGATATCGCCTGGCCGCTTGCCAGCGCAGGCACGAAGACGGTCCAATTCACGGTCAGCGCCTCCGGGACGGCGAACGGCAAGGCTGACTTTTTCGCGGCCAATGACCTGCTGTGGCGCCAGGGAGTCAGCAAGGAGTTTGCCGCGTCCGGCCTGTTCTCATCGGTCCGGGATGTCTCGGGACGCAAGGAGGCGGGCACCACGGCCGATGTGCAGATCGACATGGTCGGCCGGGACGACAAGAGCTTCAGCCGGCTCCTGAGTCATCTCAACGAGACTTCGCTCTTCATCGTGCCCTCGCGCAAGCGCACCGTGTATACCTTGACCAGTACCTTCGGGGATCCGCAGGGTCAGGTCCTGGGAATCATCGAGAAGAAGCAGAGCGTGGTGTATTGGTCACATCTTTTCCTGGCGCCGTTCGCCCCCTTCGACGGGAACGCATGGGCCGAGGCCCGCGCCGACCTGGTCAAGGCGACGCTCGCCGAAGCGCGACAGCTCGGCTACCTGTAGCGCTGCGTCCGGGCTGGCCGAGGCCAGCCTCGTACGGCCCTTGCTGCAAGACGGGGTGCTTCGGCGTCCCGCCGGTGGCCGGCGGCCAGGCAGGGCGGCGCTCGCCCGGGGGCTCGCTCGCAGGTGACGCAACACGTCCTGCCGAAGGGCACCGCCAGGTTGCCACCGCCTTCTTCCTCGGCAGATATCGCTCCGCCCCGCATCCGCCCCTCCCGCCCCATCACCCGACCCCAACCACTGCCTGATTGCGCCTCCGTGCCCGCCCGCTACGCTCGCGGGCGGACCGGTGCGGACGCACCGGCCATGGCTTCCATCACCAGGAGGGTGAGCATGAAACGAATGAAAGGGGCGCTGCCCGCCGCGCTGCTCGGCGCGGCCTGCGGCTTGGGGGGCGCCGGCCAGGCGCTGGCGCAGGATGTCTTCCGCGGCTGCGCCGATTCGGCCACGCACGAGCTGCGTCCGGGCAGCGTCGAGGTCAACGACCTGCCGGCCTGCAAGCCGCGCGAAACCCAGCACAGCTGGAACCAGGCCGGACCGCAGGGGCCCCAGGGGCCGCAGGGCCTGCAGGGGCCGGCGGGTCCCTCCGCCGCCTGGTACCGCAACGGCCAGCCCCTGGTGGTGCTGCCGGTGTCGCCCCTGGGCACCACGCAGCCCTGGAGCGACGTCGGCGCCATTGACCTGCCGGCCGGCCAGTACGTCATCACCGGCACGGCGATCCTGGGCAACCGTAGCAGCGCGAGCGATCCCGCGGCCGTCACCTGTGCCCTGGCCTCCCCCTATGGCGGGGTGACCAGCGATACCGCCCTCTACGCACACGACACCCGCACCCTGGTCGCCACCTCGGGCTTCGACCTGCCCGGGCCCGCCCAGGTGCAGGTCAAGTGCCGCAACGCCAATCCCTACGGGGATGTCCTGGTCAGCAACTTCACGCTGGTGGCCATCAAGGTCGGCTCCCTGGTCCAGCAGTAGGCCCTCCGCCGGCTGCCCGCCGATGGCGGCGAGCGGCCGGCAGCGGTCGAAAGCCTGGCCGGGGAGGGGGCGTCGGCCCCTGCCGTTGCCGCTGCCTCAATCCAGCCTCAGCCGTTCCTGCCCTTGCGCTGGTCCCGACCCCGACCCCGACCCCGACCCCGACCCCGACCCCGACCCCGACCCCGACCCCGACCCCGACCCCGACC
>DASSUO010000123.1:0-7991 GCA_035706925.1 Moraxellaceae bacterium | reverse complement strand
GCGGTCTGCAGCGCCATCAGCTTGCTCATGTCCCCTTCAACCTTGATCTGGCCGCTCATGAAGCCCTGCATGCCGGCAGCTGCATCGCCTTCCAGGAAGATCTTGCGCAGCAGGTCAGCCGGCAGTGTCAGCTTGGTGGGCGAAGCGGCATTGTGACCCTTCTCGAAGTTGCCACCGTTCAGGCACATGTCGACGTTGCCCTGGGGCAGGCCGGTGACGGTCACGTTCAGCGCGAGGCCGGCCAGGACCGGAGGCACATTGAGGTTGCCAGCAGCGGCGGTCAGTTCTGCGACCTTGGTGAACCACTCATCAGTCAGGAAAGCGGCCATTTTTCATTCTCCGGGATTAGTCTCTGGGTTTGGCCAGCTCACGAGAACTGGCCGCATGTCCATCACTGCAGCGCGCCAACGCCTACAAGGCAGTGAACCCGCCTGTGCGGTCCGATGCTGCAATGAGGCCTGTACCCTACAAGAGGCCCCCACCCTTGGCAATAACGAATCGGAACCGCTTGCCTGACATTTCCGCTCACGGTGCGAGCGCCGCCAGACGACACCGTCAGCCCCTCTCCTGACAGGTCGCAGAGGCGTCAACAGTGCCCCCTCCGGACAAAAGAAAAGGCCCGCCAATAGCGGACCTTTTCAGAAGTGGCGCACCCCGAAAAGGGGCATATGTCTTAATTGAGGTCGTAGCCGCGCTCGTCATGAAGGACGAGGTCCAGACCCTCGGTTTCCTGCTCGGCCGACACACGCAGTCCGCCAGTCAGGAGAGCCGTCAGTTTGAGCAGTCCCCAGGTCAGCACGGCGGTGTAGGCGCCCGTAATCAGGATGCCAAGCACCTGCACCCCGAGCTGCGCGCCGATACCGGCGTTGCCGGGACCGAAACCCAGGCCACTGAACACGCCAAGACCGGTCGGCGCACAGAGGATGCCCACCATGAACGTGCCGAGAATGCCACCCACGCCGTGTACCGGGAAGACGTCGAGGGAGTCGTCGATCTGCCATTTGCGCTTGACCAGGAACGTCATCCAGAAACAGACGTAGCCTGCAGTCAGACCGATCAGCAGTGCACCCGCCGGGCTGACTGATCCGGAGGCCGGCGTGATCGTACCAAGTCCCGCCACCATGCCGGTCACGATACCCAGTACGGACGGCTTGCCATGACGACGCCATTCCATGGTCATCCACATGAGCGCGCCCGCGGCCGCAGAGATATGGGTTGCCATCAGGGCCATGCCGGCGGAACCGTTGGCAGCCAGCGCCGAACCGGCATTGAAGCCGTACCAGCCCACCCAGAGCATGCCGGCGCCAATCACCACCATGGTCATGTTGTGCGGCGGCATGGCGACCTTGCCGAAGCCGCGACGCGGTCCGACGACAATGGCAGCGACCAGCGACGCAACGCCGGCGGTGATGTGAACGACAGTGCCGCCGGCAAAGTCGATCAGGCCCATCTTCTGCAGGAAGCCCCCGCCCCACACCCAGTGACACACCGGGGCATAGACAAGTACCGCCCACAGCAGGCTGAACACCAGCATGGCCGAGAACTTCACGCGCTCCGCATAGGCGCCGATGATGAGCGCTGGCGTGATGATCGCGAACGTCATCTGGAAGCCGGCGAAAATGACCTCGGGGATGTCACCGGACAGGCTGTCCTTCCCGACACCGGCAAAAAAGGCCTTGGACAGACTCCCGATTACGCTGTTGACGCTACCGCCGTCACCGAAACACAGCGAATAAAGTCCGAGGAGCCAGAGCAACGACACGCCGCCGGCGATGGCAAAGCACTGTGCCAGTACGGACAACACGTTGCGGGAGCGCACCAGCCCCCCGTAGAACAGGGCCAGACCCGGCAGGGTCATGAAGAGTACCAGCGCGGTTGCAGTCAGGATCCAGGCCGTATTTCCTGAATTCAGCGCGGTATCCGCCGCCAGGGCGGGCGTGGCAAGAAAGGGCAGCAGCAAGATGCCGCCGCGTGCGATGGAACGCAGCATGGATAAAGTCCCCCAGACTTTTTGAAACAGACAGGACGGTGGGCAAGTACCGTCAGATGGCGTCGTCGTTGGTTTCGCCGGTGCGGATGCGCACCACCTGCAAGAGGTCGCTTACAAAGATCTTGCCGTCGCCAATCTTGCCGGTGCCGGCAGCGGTGCTGATCGCTTCGATGGCGCCCTCGACCTGGTCGTCCCGCACGGCCAGCTCCAGCTTGACCTTCGGTACGAAATCCACGACGTATTCCGCACCACGATAGAGCTCGGTATGGCCTTTCTGACGGCCAAACCCCTTCACTTCGGTGACGGTCATGCCGGTCACGCCCATCTCCGAGAGGGCCTCGCGAACATCATCCAGCTTGAAGGGCTTGATGACGGCAGTGATCATCTTCATGGGTAAACTCCTGATTCATATACAAGTTTCCGCGCGCATGGGACTGCTGGGGGACACTCTTTCCGGGCGGGACGACACAGCATAAACCGCCCGTGCCGCCCGGCAAGCTCCTTTTTGGATCACCCAGTGCCCCATGGCATGACGAAAGCCCGAAAACGGTGCATGCACAATCCGCACCAAGCCTGCCGCCCGGCCGCAATCACGGATTTCGGCCACAAAAGGACGTGGCCATCATCCGTTGACGCCCGCTTTTGATGCACGATTGAATCAATGGAGACAAAAACGCCCCCGTTTGGTGCATTATCCGGGCAGCACATCACTCTACGGGGCGTACACTGCGTGGTTCTGTCCACCCGCGGCCTTGACGTGCATCAAGCAGATGCCATTCGTCCGCCGATACACTGCGCTTACACAGAAAATGGCAGGGACAAGGTCGGTCCCCGCCGCAGTTTTCCGCCGCCCAACGAGATTTTCGGGTATGAGACGCAGCCCCCTCATCGCTTCAGCCCCACTGCCGTCAACCTGCCGCCGTGCGCGAGGCATCCCCGCAGCCGCCCTCATTCCTCGTCCGGCACCGTCGGCCCGGACGCCTGATTCGTACTTTCCAGCAACCAAGCCAAAGGTAGTGTTATGACACATGCACCTGCTGCCAATACGGCGACACCGGACTACGACATGACCGTCGTCCGGCAGTTCGCCATCATGACGGTGGTATGGGGGATCGTGGGCATGGCGGTGGGGGTTCTCATCGCCGCCCAGCTCGCCTGGCCCGCCCTCAACTTCGACATCCCGTGGCTGACCTACAGTCGCCTGCGTCCGCTGCATACGAATGCGGTGATCTTCGCGTTCGGGGGCTGTGGTCTCTTTGCCGCTTCCTACTACGTGGTTCAGCGCACCTGCTCCACGCGGCTGTTTGCGCCGGGACTCGCCCGCTTCACGTTCTGGGGCTGGCAGCTGGTGATTCTCCTTGCCGCCATCACGCTTCCGCTCGGTTACACCACAGCAAAGGAGTACGCCGAACTGGAATGGCCGATCGACATCCTGATCACCATTGTCTGGGTGTCCTATGCGATCGTGTTCTTCGGCACCATCGCCATCCGCAAGACATCCCATATCTATGTGGCGAACTGGTTCTTCGGTGCCTTCATCCTGACCATCGCCGTCCTGCATGTGGTGAACAGTGCAGAGCTCCCGGTGACCTTCTGGAAGTCATACTCCGCCTATTCGGGCGCGATGGATGCAATGATCCAGTGGTGGTACGGACACAATGCCGTGGGCTTCTTCCTGACGGCCGGCTTCCTCGGCATGATGTACTACTTCGTCCCCATCCAGGTGGGGCGCCCTGTGTACTCGTATCGTCTGTCGATCGTGCACTTCTGGGCCCTGATCGCCGTCTACATGTGGGCGGGCCCCCATCACCTGCACTACTCCGCGCTTCCCGACTGGACCCAGTCACTCGGCATGGTGTTCTCCCTGATCCTGCTGGCGCCGTCCTGGGGCGGCATGATCAACGGCATGATGACGCTCTCCGGCGCATGGGAAAAATTGCGTGACGATCCCATCGTGCGCTTCCTGATCGTGGCACTGTCCTTTTACGGCATGTCCACCTTCGAAGGGCCGATGATGTCGATCAAGACCGTGAATGCGCTGTCGCACGATACGGACTGGACGATCGGACACGTGCACTCCGGTGCGCTCGGCTGGGTCGCCATGATCACCATCGGGTCCATCTACGTGCTGATTCCGCGTCTTTTCAATCGCAAGCACATGTATTCCACCCGCATGATCTACACGCACTTCTGGCTCTCCACCATCGGCACCGTGCTCTACATTGCCTCGATGTGGATCGCCGGCGTGATGCAGGGCCTCATGTGGCGCGCAGTGAATGACGACGGCACGCTGACCTACACCTTCGTTGAAGCACTGGCTGCGACGCACCCCTATTACATCGGCCGCTTCGTGGGCGGCGTCTTCTTCCTGACCGGCATGCTCCTGATGGCCTACAACGTGTACATGACGATCACCCGCGATGACGCCCGCGACCTGCCGACCAACGAGGAGAAAAAGAATGTCGTCCTCGCATGAGCTTGTAGAAAAGAATGTCGGCCTGATGGCCGTGCTGATCCTGGTTGCCATTTCCTTCGGTGGCCTGGTCGAAATCGTCCCGCTGTTCTTCCAGAAGGAAACCACGCAGCCGGTAACCGGCATGAAGCCGCTGACGGCGCTGCAGCTGGAAGGTCGCGACGTCTACATCCGTGAAGGCTGCCATGTCTGCCACACGCAGATGATCCGTCCTCTGCGCGCCGAAACCGAGCGCTATGGCCACTATTCCACGGCCGGTGAGTCGGTGTGGGACCACCCCTTCCTGTGGGGGTCCAAGCGCACCGGGCCGGACATTGCCCGCGTGGGTGGCCGCTACTCGGATGACTGGCACCGCGCCCACCTTAACAATCCGCGCGACGTGGTTCCCGAGTCAAACATGCCCGGCTACCCGTGGCTGGCCACCACAAAGCTGACCGGCGAAGACACCGCCGCGAAGATGCGGGCGTTCCAGACCTTCGGCGTGCCGTATACGGACGACGACATCCGGAAGGCTCCGTATGAAGTCCAGGGCAAGACCGAGCAGGAAGCATTGATTGCCTACCTGCAACAGCTCGGCACCGTAATGAAGAGGGGACAGTAATGTCGATCGGACTCATGCACAGCATCGCTACCGTGGCCGCCCTGCTCGCCTTTGTCGGCGTGTGCTGGTGGGCCTACAGCCCGGTCAATCGCCAGCGTTTTGAAGACATCGGACGCTCGGCACTGGACTCGGATCCCATCCTGTCGCCTGAAGAGGGGCGTTCCCCACAGGAGAACGGAAAATGAGCAACTTCTGGAGCTTCTACATCATCGCCATCGTCGTCCTGAACATTGTCGGCTGCGCGTGGCTGCTGATGTGGACACGAAAGATGAATGCCGCCGACATGCCCGCGGACGGAACCACCGGCCATGAGTACGACGGCATTCGCGAGTACAACAATCCCCTGCCCCGCTGGTGGCTGTACCTGTTCTGGATCACGCTGGTGTTCGGTGTGACGTATCTGGTGCTGTTCCCGGGCCTCGGTGCCTTCAAGGGCGCATTGGGCTGGACCTCGCATGGTGAAGTCGCCGCGGACCAGGCCGCCTACCAGAAGCAGTACGGCGCCCTTTATGCGGACTTCGCGAAGAAGCCGATCGAGGAACTGGCGAACGATACGCGCGCGATGAAGATTGGCGCCCGCCTGTTCGCCAACAACTGCGCCGCCTGCCATGGCACGGATGCCCATGGCGCCAAGGGCTTTCCCAACCTGACCGACAATGACTGGCTCTACGGTGGCGCTCCGGACCGCATCGTCGAGACGATCACGGGTGGACGCCAGGCCATGATGCCCGCCTGGGGACCGATCCTCGGTGATGACGGCGTAAAGAAGGTGGCAAACTACGTCATGTCGCTGTCCGGAAAGAAGCACGACACGACACTGGCCGCCGCCGGCCAGCAGATCTTCGCCACGAACTGCGCGGCCTGTCACGGTGCGGACGGCAAGGGTAACCAGATGATGGGAGCCCCCAACCTCACAGACAACATCTGGCTCTACGGCGGTTCTGAAAAGGCCATCGTTGAAACGGTGACCGGCGGACGCAATGGCCACATGCCGGCGCAGAAGGAGGCCCTCGGCGACGAGCGCATCCATCTACTTGCCGCCTATGTCTGGTCGCTGTCCAACAAGAAGTGAGCGGCTCTGGCCCGCCTGCGGCAACGTGCCGCAGGCGGCATCCAGTCCCGGTGACAACCATGACCACAACACGATTCCTGCAGAGTGATTTGAAAAGCCACGGCGCGGCCGTGTCTTCTCCATTCACTTTGAGAGGCTCCGCCCCCGGAGTAATGCAAGACCATGTCCAACCTGCCCGAGAACCGCAAACTCAATGTCAAGGATGAATCACCCGACCCGGTAAGAAGTGTCGGCAAGGACCAGATCGACCTTTACGCCAAACAGCCGAAGATCCAGCCGCGCGCGATCAGCGGCCTCTTCCAGAACGTGCGCATCGTCACGATCTGGGTCACGCTGACCGTCTTTCTGGCGCTGCCCTGGATCACCTGGGAGGGGCGTCAGGCGTTGTTGTTCGACCTGCCCCACCGCCGCTTCTACATATTCTGGTGGACCTTTCTGCCGCAGGACTTCTTCTTCCTGTCCTGGCTGCTGATCATGGCGGCATTCACGCTGTTTGCGGTCACCGTGTTTGCCGGCCGCGTCTACTGTGGCTACTTCTGCCCGCAAACCGTCTGGACCAAGATCTTCCTTATTATCGAGAAGTTCACGGAAGGCGACCGGAACGCCCGCATTCGCCTCGACAAGGCCCCTCTCAGCGCCAACAAGATCCTTCGCCGCGGGACCAAGCACCTGTTGTGGCTGGCGGTCGGTTTCATCACGGCCATTACCTTCGTGAGCTATTTCACCTCCGCACGCGACCTCACCTATGAACTCGCCCATCTCGACCTCGGGTTCTGGGAGATGTTCTGGATCCTGTTCTTTACGGGCGCCACCTACATGAATGCCGGCTGGATGCGCGAGCAGGTCTGCATGTACATGTGTCCTTATGGCCGCTTCCAGAGCGTGATGTTCGATCGAGACACCCTGATCATCTCCTACGACGTCGCCCGCGGCGAGCCGCGTGGCAGCCGCAAGAAGACCGCGGACTACCACGCGCAGGGTCTCGGCGACTGCATCGACTGCGAACTTTGCGTACAGGTCTGCCCGACCGGCATCGACATCCGGAACGGTCTGCAATTCGAATGCATCCAGTGCGCCGCCTGTGTGGACGCCTGTGATTCGGTCATGGACCAGATGGGGTATCCGCGCGGACTGGTTCGCTACACTACTGAAAACATGATCGAGAACGGGACGAAGTACCACTTCCTGCGACCGCGACTGATCGCCTATGCCACCATGATCGGCATCATGGCCCTGATTTTCGTGGTGACTCTGGGCCTGCGCGTGCCCTTGCAGGTGGAAACGATCCGCGACCGGAATCAGCTCTACCGCGAGAACAGCGACGGCATGATCGAGAACGTCTACCTGCTCAAGGTACTGAACAAGTCCCAGGAGGCCGATCGCTATGCCGTGTCGATCGAGGGCGACAGCCACATCCGCATGAGCCGCGCCATCACCCTGGATGCCGCGCCGGGGGAGCTCGTATCAGTCCCCGTCACGCTGGTGGCCGACCCGGCCGAACTTCATCACCGCAAGACCGACATCGAGTTTCATGTCCGTTCGGTCACGCACGCACGAATCACTGACGAAAGCAAAAGCCGCTTCCTGGCACCGGCCGAAGTGGAAGAGGAGAAGAGCGATGACCACCCTGCTGAATGACGCTGTAAAAAAACCCTGGTACCGGCAGTTCTGGCCCTGGTTCATCATGGCGCTTCCTGCAGCGGCCGTGGTTGCCGGGCTCACCACGGTTGCCATTGCCTACAAGAACAAGGACAGCGTCGTTCGTGACGACTGGTACGACGAAGGCAAGTCCATCAACCAGGATTTCGCGCGCGATGACCGCGCGAAGGCGATGGGGCTTTCGGCCCGCTTCCAG
>DASSUO010000122.1:0-10845 GCA_035706925.1 Moraxellaceae bacterium | reverse complement strand
AGCGACATCACGCCGATTCCCCATAACGGCTGCCGTCCGTCCAAGAAGCGTCGCGTCTAAGAGGTTTGAAGAATGGCTCGTTACATTGGTCCTAAGTGCAAACTCGCTCGTCGCGAAGGTACGGATCTGTTCCTGAAGAGCGGTGTCCGTGCTCTCGACAGCAAGTGCAAGGCTGATACCCCCCCGGGTCAGCACGGCGCCTCCCGAAAGGGTCGCCTGTCGGACTATGGTCTGCAGCTGCGTGAAAAGATGAAGGTGCGTCGTATTTACGGCGTTCTCGAGCGTCAGTTCAGCAACTATTACAAGACTGCTGCCCAATTGAAGGGTGCAACCGGTGAGAACCTGTTGCAGCTTCTGGAAGGGCGTCTCGACAATGTGGTTTACCGCATGGGCTTTGGTGCTACTCGCGCTGAAGCGCGTCAGCTGGTTGCCCATCGTGCTATTACCCTGAATGGAAAGCGCGTCAATATCGCGTCCATGCAGGTGGCGCCGGGTGACGTGGTTGCCGTGCACGAAAAATCCCGCAACCAGCTGCGTGTGAAGAGCGCTCTGGAAGTTGCGGCCCAGCGTGGGATCCCGTCCTGGGTTGAAGTTGATGTGTCGAAGATGGAAGGAACGTTCAAGTCGAAGCCGGAACGTTCGGATCTGTCTTCCGAAATCAACGAAAACCTGATCGTTGAGTTGTACTCCAAGTAAGGGACCGCCTGAGGTTTAACCGATGTCGCATTCTATCAATGAGTTTCTGACTCCCCGGAGCATTGCGGTTTCCGCAATCAACTCCACGCACGCGAAAGTGACTCTGGAGCCTCTGGAGCGCGGCTTTGGCCACACCCTGGGCAACGCCCTGCGTCGCATCCTGCTGTCGTCCATGCCGGGTGCGGCCGTCACCGAAGTCGAAATCGACGGTGTCGAGCATGAGTACAGCGCCATCGAAGGCGTGCAGGAAGACGTAATTGAGATCCTCCTGAATCTCAAGGGTCTGGCCATCAAGCTTCATGAGCAGAATGAAGCCTTCCTGGTTCTGGACAAGAAGGGATCTGGCGTTGTGACTGCAGCCGACCTCGGCCTGCCGCACAATGTTGAAGTGATGAACAAGGGGCACGTGATTGCTCATCTTGGCAATAATGGCCATCTGAAGATGAAGCTTCGCGTGTCTCGCGGCCGTGGTTACGAGCCTGCTGACAGCCGCTATGCGGAAGACGAAACTCGCCCTATCGGCCGGCTCCAGCTGGATTCTTCGTTCAGCCCGGTGCGCAAGGTCGCTTATGTGGTTGAGGCCGCTCGCGTTGAACAGCGCACGGACCTGGACAAGCTCGTGATCGACCTCGAGACCGACGGCACTATCGATCCGGAAGAGGCAATTCGCCGCGCAGCGACGATTCTTCAGCAGCAGATCGCCGTGTTCGTGGATCTGCAGAAGGACAAGACACCGGAAGTCGTGGAAACCCGCGAGGAAGTTGACCCGCTGCTCCTGCGGCCGGTTGATGACCTTGAGCTGACGGTCCGCTCCGCGAACTGCTTGAAGGCTGAAAACATCTATTACATTGGCGACCTGGTGCAGCGTACTGAAGTTGAGCTGCTCAAGACGCCGAATCTCGGAAAGAAGTCCCTCACCGAGATCAAGGATGTGCTGGCCTCCCGTGGTCTTTCGCTCGGTATGCGTTTGGAGAACTGGCCGCCTGCCAGCCTGCGCAATGACGATCGTCTGAATTATCGCAGCCGCTAAGCCGGTTGCCGCTTATTAGGAAGTTTTGCCATGCGTCATCGTAATAGTGGTGTCAAACTCGGCCGCAATAGCAGCCACCGCAAGGCTCTGTTCCAGAACATGGCGATTTCGCTGTTCGAGCATGAGCTGATCAAGACCACGCTGCCAAAGGCCAAGGAACTCCGCCGCGTCGCTGAGCCGCTGATCACTCTGGCGAAGGTCGATTCTGTTGCCAATCGCCGTCTGGCGTTTGCCCGTACCCGTAACAAGGAAATTGTGGGCAAGCTGTTTACGGTCCTCGGTCCGCGCTACAAGAACCGCAGTGGCGGCTACCTGCGTGTTCTGAAGGCAGGCTTCCGCGCTGGTGACAACGCGCCTATGGCGTACGTTGAGCTTGTGGATCGTGAAGTTGTGGCCAAGGCGCCCGCTGCTGCCGAATAATTCAGGCAGGTGTGTGATTCGACAAAAAGCCGGGCAATGCCCGGCTTTTTGTTTTTCTGCATTTCATTGATGCGGTCAGTCAGTATTCAGCGTGGTGGGCGAGGCTTCTGGTGCGAACCGGCAGAGGATAGCTCCTGGCGGCGGCGCTCAAACAAACAAATGGCGGTGGCCGCCGCAACATTTAGCGACTCAACGGGGCCCGCCATGGGAATATGGATTCGCTGACTGGCAAGCGACAAGAGCTCTTCGCTGACGCCTTGGCCCTCGCTTCCCATCGCCAGCACCATGTCTGCTGGCAGGGAGGTGTCATAGAGCGACACTGCGCGGTCCAGGGTGGTGACTACGATCGGGCCGGTGAAGCCTGGCAGTACGTCGGTCAACGTGACCCGGTCAATGAGTGGAATCAGGAAGTGAGCGCCCATTCCAGCGCGCAGGACTTTCGGGGACCAGATATCCGCACATCCGGCAGTCAGCCAGATCTGATCGACACCTGCAGCAACGGCGGTACGAAATATCGAGCCGACGTTACCTGGATCCTGAATGCCCTCCAGAAGGAGGCAGCAGCCTTTCTTGACTGGAAGCGGTTGAGCCGGAAGGCTGATCAACGCCATGAGGCCGGTTGTGCTCGGCGCCTGCTCTATTTCGCGAAAAAGTTCTGCGGACAGTCGTGTGACGGGGCAGGGGGCGGCGGAGATCAGTGCGCGGATGTCAGGGTGGTCGTCATGTCCTTCGCAGGTAAGCAGTCGATCCAGTGTCCATGACGCCGCGATGGCGGCCTCCACCAGATGAGTGCCGACCAGCAGGGTTTGGCGCGACTTTTGGCGGTCGCGACGACTTTCCGCCAGCTTTACCAGGTGCCGTACAAGAGGATTTTGACGGGAACGAATGATTTCCATTATGCGATACGTCGATAGAGGCGCATTAAGTCTTTAAAGTTGAAGAGACGTTTGCGACAGGCGATTCACTGATGCGGATATGAGTCGCCGGTCACCGGCTCATGCTTACGGGATCAAGCGACAAGCAATGGCTTCAGGAAGCGACCCGTGTGCGAATGCTTGTTGCGTGCCACATCCTCCGGGGTGCCGGTGGCAACTATCTGCCCGCCTCCATCGCCTCCCTCTGGCCCCATGTCTATGATCCAGTCTGCGGTCTTGATGACGTCAAGATTATGCTCGATGACGACGATGGTATTGCCGTGGTCCCTGAGTCGATGCAGCACGGCCAGCAATTGCTGGATATCGTGAAAGTGGAGGCCAGTCGTCGGTTCATCCAGGATATATAGCGTTTGACCCGTGTCACGCTTGGACAGTTCACGGGCAAGCTTCACGCGTTGTGCTTCGCCTCCCGATAGTGTCGTGGCTGCCTGCCCCAGGGTTATGTAGGAAAGCCCTACGTCGACGAGTGTTTGCAGCTTGCGGGCCAGGGCAGGAATGGCGTCGAAGAAGCCCCGGGCCTCTTCGACGGTCATGTCCAGAACTTCGGTGATGCTCTTGCCTTTGTACTTCACTTCGAGGGTTTCGCGGTTGTAGCGCTTGCCCTTGCAGACATCACAGGGAACATAGATGTCCGGGAGAAAGTGCATCTCGACTTTGATGACGCCATCCCCCTGGCAGGCCTCACAGCGGCCTCCCTTGACGTTGAAGGAAAAGCGTCCGGGTCCGTAGCCGCGTGACCGGGCCTCTTGCGTGGCAGAAAAGAGTTCGCGAATCGGCGTGAAGATGCCGGTATATGTGGCTGGATTGGAGCGCGGCGTCCGGCCTATGGGGCTCTGGTCAATGTCGACGACCTTGTCGAGATGCTCCAGGCCTTCCACGGCGCCATACGGCTCTTCGTCGAGAACGGTCGCACCATTCAGCGACTTCGCCGCGACTGGGAAGAGGGTGCCGTTCACCAGTGTGGATTTGCCCGAGCCCGATACACCTGTCACACAGGTCATGAGCCCAATCGGGAATTGCGCCGTGACATTCTTGAGGTTGTTTCCGGTGGCGTCGCGCAGGGACAGTTGCTTCTTCTTGTCGACCGGGGTGCGTTTTTCCGGGACGGCAATCTTCTTGCGTCCGGAGAGATAGTCGCCGGTCAGCGACTCACTGCTCCCCAGAATATCTTCAAGTGAGCCGCGAGCAACTACCCGTCCCCCATGCACGCCGGCGCCGGGTCCGATGTCGACAATGTAATCGGCCGCGCGAATGGCATCTTCATCGTGCTCAACCACCAGGACGGTATTTCCAAGATCCCGCAGGCGAACGAGCGTGCTCAACAGGCGTTCATTGTCACGCTGGTGCAGCCCGATGGAGGGCTCATCGAGCACATACATCACCCCGACCAATCCTGCTCCGATTTGTGAGGCGAGGCGAATGCGTTGCGCCTCACCGCCGGAGAGGGTTTCCGCTGAGCGGTCCATCGACAGATAATCCAGTCCGACATTGACCAGGAACTGGAGCCGCTCGCGGATTTCCTTGAGGATCTTGTCGGCGATTTCGCCCCGCTTGCCCGGGAGAGTCAGCTCGGTGAAGTACTCACTGGCGCGACGAATGGGCAGTTTGACCACGTCGGGCAGCGTGCTGTGCCCGACATAGACATGGCGGGCCTCGCGGCGCAGACGCGAGCCGTTGCACTCCTTGCACAGCGTATGACTGAGGTACTGGGCCAACTCTTCCCGGACATTGGCGGAGTCTGTGTCGCGGTAGCGACGCTCCATGTTGGGCAACACCCCTTCAAAGGTGTGCTCGCGAACTACGCGACGTCCACGATCATTGTAATAGTAGAACGGGATTTCTTCTTTTCCTGAGCCATTCAGGATGGCGTTCTGCACCTTCTTGGGCAGCTTTTTCCACGGGGCATCAACGTCGAATCCATAGTGGTCGGCCAGCGCCTCCAGCATCGCAAAGTAATAGATGTTGCGCTTGTCCCAGCCGCGAATGGCGCCTTCGGACAGGGCCAGCTCAGGATCGCTTACCAGGCGGGTGGGGTCGAAAAACTGCTTGATCCCGAGGCCGTCACAGGTGGGGCAGGCACCTGCCGGATTATTGAAGGAAAAGAGGCGGGGCTCGAGTTCGGACAGGGAGTAGCCGCAATGCGGGCAGGCATAGCGCGCGGAAAAGATCTGGTCGGGCCGTCCGGCATCGTCCATGAAGGCCAGTAGCGCAATTCCGTCAGCATGTCGCAGCGCCGTCTCGAACGATTCGGCCAGGCGGATCTGGATGTCCGGGCGCACCTTGAGCCGGTCCACCACGACTTCAATGGTGTGCTTTTTCAGCTTGTCGAGCGCGGGCGCCTCATCGAGGTCAACCACTATCCCGTCGATGCGGGCGCGCACGAAGCCTTCGGCCTTCAGCTGCTCAAAGACATGCAGGTGTTCGCCCTTGCGATCCTGGATGACAGGTGCCAACAGCATGATGGCAGTTCCCTCCGGAAGCTCGAGCACCTGATCCACCATCTGCGACACCGTCTGGGCCTCGAGTGCAACGTCGTGATCGGGGCAGCGTGGAATGCCGGCGCGTGCATAAAGCAGGCGCAGGTAGTCATAAATTTCGGTAATGGTGCCGACAGTGGATCGCGGATTGTGCGATGTCGATTTTTGCTCGATTGAAATTGCGGGCGAGAGCCCCTCTATGTGATCAACATCCGGCTTTTCCATCAGCGACAGGAATTGACGTGCGTAGGCCGAGAGTGATTCCACATAGCGGCGCTGGCCTTCAGCGTAAAGCGTGTCGAAGGCCAGGGAGGATTTGCCGGAACCCGACAACCCGGTAATGACGACAAACTTGTCGCGCGGGAGGTCAAGGTCGACATTCTTGAGGTTATGGGTGCGGGCGCCGCGGATCAGGATCTTGTCCATGGGGTACCTCAGTGCGGGCCGGGCAGGAGGGGCCGGCAGGCGCAAACCGCTGAGTATACGAGAAAGGTACCGGACGCCGCAGTGGACGTGTCTGGGACGGATAACGTGTTTTTACCTGTTCAGGCGCGGTCGGACTGGTAGAATTGCGCGCCCCGGCCCCGCGCCGCTGTCTCCGTCGGACCAGAGAGACCCCTGATGAGTGCCATGACCGCCGGCGAGCGCCGCGCCGTTGCCACCCTGGCCAGCCTGTTTTCGCTGCGCATGATCGGCCTGTTCATGATCATGCCGGTATTCGCCATATATGGCCGTGATCTGGCAGGGGCAACCCCTGCTCTCATCGGGCTGGCGGTCGGCATGTACGCCCTTGCGCAGGCGGTCTGCCAGATTCCCCTCTCCCAGCTGTCGGACCGGGTGGGTCGCAAGCGTCTCATCGTGCAGGGCATGTTCCTGTTTGCCGTCGGGGGTGCGGTGGCGGCCCTTTCATCGTCGATATGGGGGGTCATCATCGGTCGGGCCCTTCAGGGGGCGGGGGCGATCTCCGGCGTGGTCATGGCCTTGCTGGCCGACCTGACGCGCATCGAACAGCGGACCAAGGCCATGGCGGCCATCGGGATGAGCATCGGGCTCTCGTTTGGAGTGGCGTTCGGTCTGGGGCCGCTACTGGCAGGGCACTTCGGCCTGTCGGGCCTGTTCTGGTCGACAACGGCCATGGGGTTGGCCGGAATGGCGGTCTGTTATTGGCTGGTGCCCACCCCGGTCACCATGGTTCGCCAGACTCCGTCAACTTATTGGCAGCAGTTCCGGGAGTCCTTGTTGCACCGGGAGCTCCTGCGACTGAACTGGGGCATTTTCACCCTGCATCTGGTGATGGCGGCATTCTTCATGTCCGTGCCGGTATTGCTGCGCAATGTCGGCGGCCTGGAGACCCGGCAGCACGGATGGGTGTACCTGCCCGTACTCTTCGGCACATTCATTGCGGTGGTGCCTGGCATCATCGTGGCGGAGAAGAAGCGTCGCATGAAGGGAGTGTTCGTGTCAGGCATCGGCATGATCGTGGCCGGCATGGCATGGTTGTCGGTCCTGCATGGCTCACTTACCCAGCTTGTGGTCGGCCTCGTGCTGTTCTTCCTTGGCTTCAACCTTCTTGAGGCGCTCTTGCCCTCCCTGGTCAGCAAGATCTGTCCGCCTGGCAGCAAGGGAACGGCGATGGGGATCTATTCGACCAGTCAGTTCCTGGGCGCCTTTGTGGGCGGTCCCCTGGGCGGGGTCTTGAGTGGTCACGTCAGCTATGGGCTGCTGTTTGCCGTGCTCGGGACCATCGTGGCCGTCTGGCTGCTGGTGGCGGCCGGGATGGAGCCTCCCCCTTTCCTCAACAGCTTGATGCTCACCTTCCGGCAGCTTTCTGCCGAAGAAGCCCCCTTGATGGCCGAGCGCCTTCGGGCCGTTCCGGGCGTCCATGAGGTTGTGGTGCTGGTCGAGGAGCAGGTGGCCTATCTGAAGGTCGACCGGCAGCAGCTCGACGAGGCGGCGCTTGCCGCTTTTCCGGCAACTGCCGTGGCAACCTGAGCAACGCTCGAGGGTGGGGCGGGAATGCCGGCGGAGCACCCTTTCGGGCTCCCCGGGCCAGCCTCACGGGGCAAGGCATTTCATCCTTTTGGCCGTGGCAGGGTCATGGCGCTTCGGGTAGAGTCTGGCCTCCGATGGTCGTGAGGGCGACCGAAAAACGCCCATTCCCAAGTACGTAACGAGAGCGAGGCTTACATTATGCGTGGCGTGAACAAAGTGATTCTGGTGGGTAACCTCGGACGCGATCCTGAAGTGCGTTACCTCCCCTCTGGCGGGGCTGTGGCCAATGTGACCATTGCCACGAGCGAGGCCTGGAAAGACAAGAACACCGGACAGCAGCAGGAGCAGACCGAGTGGCACCGTGTGGTGTTCTACGGGAAGCTGGCGGAGATCGCTGGTGAGTACCTGAAGAAGGGCTCCAAGGTGTACGTCGAAGGCTCGCTGCACACCCGCAAGTGGCAGGACAAGCAGACCGGTCAGGACAAATACAGCACCGAGATCAAGGCGAACACCATGCAGATGCTGGATAGCCGTGGTCAGGGCGGTGGCGGTGGCCAGTCGGCGGGCTTTGGTGGCGGTGATGATTTCGCTGCTGCCGGTGGCAACTTCCCGAGCTATGAAGATTTCGACCAGGGTGCCGCTCCGGCGCGTCCCACCCAGCGTCCTGCGTCGGCGCCGGCGGGTGCTCCGCAGCGTCCCGCTCCGGCGGACGACTTCGACGACGACATTCCCTTCTGAGGAATCCGTCACTGTCTCGCAAAAAAGCCGGCCATCGCCGGCTTTTTTGTTGAGCTAAGCTCAGGGTATGTCCATTGCGAGGATCGCACGATGTCCCGCCCTGCAAGCCGAATCGAGAAAGATGCCCTGGGGCCGGTGGAGGTGCCCGCGCACCGTCTGTGGGGCGCGCAAACGCAACGGTCACTGCATTTTTTCCCGATCGGCGTCAGTCGATTCCGCTGGGAGCGACCGGTCATCCGTGCATTTGGAATCCTCAAGAAATGTGCCGCACTGGCCAACGGTGAGCTGGGTGAGTTACCCCCGGAAAAAGTCCGTCTTATCGTTGCCGCCGCGCAGGAAGTCATCGATGGGAAGTGGGATGACGAGTTCCCCCTAGTGGTATTCCAGACGGGGTCTGGCACCCAGACCAACATGAATGCAAACGAGGTGATTGCCAATCGTGCCATCCAGCTTGCGGGCGGTGAATTGGGCAGCAAATCACCCATCCATCCCAATGATGATGTCAATCGTGGCCAGTCCTCCAACGATGTGTTTCCTGCCGTCATGCACGTGGCGGTGGCATCATTGCTGGTTGAAGCGCTTGTTCCTGCCGTAAGCCGCCTGCGGGACACCTTCGCCCGCAAGGGGCGGGAGTTTGCGGAAATCATCATGGTGGGTCGAACGCACCTGCAGGATGCGACTCCGCTAACGCTGGGGCAGGTCATCTCGGGGTGGGTCGCGCAACTGGATGGCGGACTGGCCGGCATTCATCGTGCATTGCCTGACATCTGTGAGCTGGCAACGGGGGGGACGGCCGTCGGAACCGGACTCAATTCCCATCCGCGCTTCGGCGAGCGGATCGCGGCGCATGTTTCGCAATGCACGGGGCATGTGTTCGTGCCTGCACCCAACAAGTTCGCGGCCCTTTCGGCTCACGACGGTCTCGTGAATGTCAGTGCGGCGCTCCGGACGCTGGCAGGCAGCCTGATGAAGATTGCCAACGACATCCGCTGGTATGCGAGCGGACCACGTGCCGGGCTGGGAGAGCTGTCGCTTCCCGAGAACGAGCCTGGCTCCTCCATCATGCCGGGCAAGATCAATCCCACGCAGTGCGAGGCACTGACAATGGTCGCCGTGCAGGTGTTCGGGAATGATCATGCCGTTGCCTTTGCCGGGTCCCAGGGAAATTTTCAGCTCAACGTGTTCAAGCCTGTGATTCTTCACAATGTGCTGGAGTCGATCCGGCTGTTGAGCGATGCCTGCGTTGCGTTCGATGCGTTCTGTGCGCGAGGAATGGTTGCCGACAAGGAGCGGATAAGGGCACATCTGGATGGCTCCTTGATGCTGGTCACGGCACTTAATCCGCATATTGGCTACGAGAAGAGTGCCGAAATTGCGCTCAAGGCGTGGCACGACAACCTGACATTGCGTGAAGCGGCGCTGGCGCTCGGATACGTGTCGGACGAGCAATTCGATGCCTGGGTACGGCCCGATGACATGCTGGGGCCTGCCTGATGCATTGCTCAGGGATGGATTGCGCAGCCGGATCCGGTTTCAGGGTGCCGGGGTGGACGGGGCGGAGCGCGCATAGCGCTGGGCCAGTGCAGCACAAACGACCAATTGAAGCTGATGATAGAACATGACGGGCAGCACGATGAGGCCCAGACCCGGATGCGCGCCGAACAGGACTTTGGCCATCGGGACGCCGGCTGCCAGCGTCTTTTTTGAACCACAGAACACCACCACGATTTCATCTTCCCGCCGCAGCCCAGTCAGTCGTGCCACCGACCTGGTAAGCAGAAGAACGATGGTCAGCAGTAGTCCGGTGCCCGTCAGGGTCAGCAGTAGTGTACTCGCGTGATAGTCTCGCCACAGGCCGGCAGCGACCGAGTCGCTGAATGAGGCAAAGACCAGCATCACGACAATGCCGCGGTCGAGAAGGCCGGTATACCGGCGGTGCGGGGCGAGCAATGGCCAGAGACGAGGGTGCAGAAGCTGACCAACGACGAAGGGGAGCAGCAAGAGACTGGCGATGTCCAGCATGGCGGTTTTGAGCGAAGGGGCGACGCCGGTCACCGGCGCCATGACGCTGACCAGCAATGGAGTCAGGACGACTCCAAGCAGGCTGGACAGCGTGGCATTGAAGATGGCCGCAGGAACATTGCCTCTCGCAGCACCAGTCAGCGCAACGGACGACGTGATGGTGGATGGCAGTGCGCACAGATAAAAAAAGCCGAGCAGCAGCATCGGCGGAAACATCATGGCCAGTAAGGGGCGAAACAGCCAGAACAGCAGGGGAAAGACGAGGAAGGTAAATGCCTGGACGGGCACATGCACACGCCAGTGTGCCAACCCCGCGCGCATCCGCTCGCGGGGAATCCCGATGCCATGGAGAAAAAATACCAGGGCGACTCCGTAGTTGGTGATGGCATCAATGTGAAGAGTGCCGCCGGATTTGCCCAGTGCGGGGAAGAGCGAGGCGATGGCGACCGCAAGCAGCATGCTGCGCAGGAATCCGTCTTTGAAAAGGTTAATCAGTGTCGACATCTTCGGCCCGGAGTCGTCTGGAGGGTGCTGC
>DASSUO010000121.1:0-4470 GCA_035706925.1 Moraxellaceae bacterium | reverse complement strand
GGGCTAGCCATCGGCTAGCCCTTTTTCTTTTTGGGCGCCCCTGCCGGCGCCCCTCTCCCCCCTGGCCACGCACCGCCAACTACCTCTTTCGGCAAATCAGCGCCCCAAAGCCACCCCATATCCGCACAGGCTGGAATTCCGGCCGCCTGCGCGGCACCTTCCCTTCCTCGACAGCCGGGCCTGAATTGGCCTCGGCCCCAGGAAATTGCCCCCGATAAGGAGATCGCCCATGACCACCGGCACCCTCCCCATTGATGCTCCCCCACCGGAAGGCTGCACGCTGGACCACAAGACCATCGGCGACCTGCGCGGCGTGTTCTTCGTGCCGTCCTACCAGCGCGGCTACCGCTGGGGCCCGGAGGACGTGCGGCGCCTCTTGGACGACATCTGGGAAAGCGCGGAGCGCGACTACAGCCTGCAACCCATCGTGCTGAAATTGCACCAGGCGGGCAGCAGCGCGGCTACCGAGGAGTGGGAGCTGATCGACGGTCAGCAGCGACTGACCACGCTCTACCTGGTCTTCCAGTACATCCACAAGGCGTGGGGCCGGCTCGGCGCGCCCTTCTCGCTGCACTACCAGACGCGAAGCGAAAGCGGCGCCTATCTGCGATCCATGGGCAGCCACCCGGAGCAGGACCTCGCGCTGTCGGGTCGCAACATTGACTACTCCCACCTCTATAATTCCTACCAGGCCGTCGCGGAGTGGTTCAGGGGCAAAGGCAATGACTCCTTCGAGCAAGAGCGCATCGCCAGCAAGCTTCGCGACCAGCTCTGCGAGCGGGTACGCATCATCTGGTATCAGGCGCCGGCGTCCACCAGCAGTACCGACCTCTTCACACGCCTCAACGTCGGCCGCATTCCGCTCACCGACGCCGAGCTGGTGAAGGCCGCCCTGCTGTCGAGGATCCGGACGTCCGCGTCGATTGACCGGGCCCACGAAATTGCTGCGCAATGGGACAGCATCGAGCGTGACCTGCACCGTCCCGACATCTGGTCATTCGTCGCGGGCCGCTCGCCAGACGCAGCCGACACGGATTACCCCACCCGCATCAGCCTTCTTCTGGATGCACTGGCGGATCACAAGGCCGGCACCCCTGCCGCCATGCGACCGCGCTACTACACCTTCGATACCCTGCGCGGTGACATTGAGCATTCCCCGCTGGAATTCTGGCAACGGGTCGTCGCCCTGCATGCACAGGTGATCGGCTGGTTCGGTCATGCCACTCTCTACAACAAGATCGGCTTCCTCGCCGACAGCGCCCCACGCGCCGGCGAATTCGCCGTCATCGCCAGGGCGGCGCAGGGAAAGCGGAAGAGTGAGTTCGAGGCCTATCTGGTGACACGCATCCGCGACCGCCTCGACATCGGCAAGGACAACCTCGACGACCCACGGTACGACCGGAGCAGTGATCGCGTCCGCCTGCACAACCTGCTGCTCATGATGAACGTCGAGGCGACATCGAGAACCGGTCAACACTTTCCCTTCCATCGCCACCTCGGCGTCGGCACATGGTCACTTGAGCACATACATGCGCAGAATGCCGAAAGTCTCAAGAAGGCCGAACAGTGGCGGGCCTGGCTCGACCTTCACGACAAGGCGCTCGACGCGGTCCGCGACACGGAGAACGCCGCCGCCATCGACCGCCTTAAATGTGACATCCGGACCGCGGTTGGGCACATCCGCGAAGGCAATGCCAAGGCCTTTTCGGGAAACGAGTTTGCCGCCCTCAGCCACCGCATCCTGCAGTTCCTGAACCGCGACGCCGCGCCAGACCATTCCATCCGCAACCTGGCGCTGCTGTCGTCCCACCAGAACAGCAAGCTGAACAATTCAGTCTTTGAAGTGAAGCGACAACTCATCCTGGAATTGGACAGGACGGGCGAATACGTCCCGGCTTGCACGCGCAACGTATTCCTCAAGTACTACGCGGAAGCCGACGCGCAGCAGCCCCATTTCTGGAGCGAACAGGACAAGAAGGCCTATTTCAAGGCCATGGCCGACCTCCTCAAGGAATACCTGAAGTAAGGATACCCGCGACATGACGCAAGCCGCCCCCCAGCTCGAGACCCGCCTGACCAGCTTTGCCGGGCTTTTCGGCCTCACGATCGGTGACAAGCAGATCACCTCTATCGAGATTCCGCTCATCCAGCGCGACTATGCCCAGGGACGCAAGACGGCCCAGGTCAAGCGCATCCGCGAACAATTCCTCAAGGTTGTGTGTGGCTCGCTCCAGCCCGACGCCGCACCGATTGAACTGGACTTCGTGTACGGGAACGTCGATACGGCAGGCAAGTTCATCCCACTGGACGGCCAGCAACGCCTGACCCTTCTCTTCCTGCTGCACTGCTATCTCGCCTGGCGCACCGGCCGTGACGCCCGCGCCGAGCGCTGGGCGAGCTTCAGCTACGCCACCCGGCCGGGGGCTCGCACGTTCTGCGCCTTCCTCACCGGCACATGTCCCGATCCGAACCAGCGACCCTCGGAATGGCTCTGTGACCACGCCGACTATTTGCCGACATGGGACTACGATCCGACCATCCAGTCGATGCTGGTGGTCCTTGATGACCTGCACGACTGGTTTCCGCCCGGCTTCGATTTCGACGCTGCCTGGCATCGGCTCGTCACCGCCGATGTGCCGGTCATCCGTTTTCACGTCCTTCCCATGGCCGAAAATGGACTGAGCGACGCGCAATACATCAAGATGAATTCGCGCGGAAAGCCGTTGACCACCTTCGAGAACTTCAAGGCCCGCTTCGAGGAGCTTCTGCAGCGCTGGCATCCTGAGCAGGCAAGCGAGGTGGCACTCAATTTCGACAATGCCTGGACCGACGTACTTTGGCGCCAGGACGACCCGCTGATCGACGACAAGTTCATGCACTACCTGCGCTTCGTCTGCGAAATCCGTGCCTGGACCAGCGGAGCCAGCTTTCCGGCCGCCACCGACGAGCTGACTTACCTGAGCGAACTGGCCGAGCGCGTCTTCGGCCATGACGGCGAGACTGCGCGAAAGAACCTGGACTACCTGCGCCACGCCTTCGACATCTGGCACCAGCAGGATATCGGCGCTTTCTTCGACAGCATCCTGACGGCTGACCGGCAGTATCGCGCAAGCCGCCTTCTGATCAGCAATGCCTTCGCCAAGGAAGGCGTCAACCTTTTCCTGGCTTGCTGCCGGCACTATGGCAGTCGCGAGTGGGATCTGGCGCACTCCCTCCTGCTGCACGCCGCGCTGCTGCGCTTCAACCTGCCACGACAGGACATTGAGATACCGGACTTCGCCAATCGCCTGCGCATAGTGCGCAACCTGATTGAAGCTTCCAACGGCGACGAAATCCGTAGCGGCGAGCGGAACAACATGCCCGGGCTGATCGCGGACGTGACCGCCGTCATCGCGGATGGCGACATCGCTTCCGTTAGCACCCTGAATACGGCCCAAAAGCAAAACGAGCTGGAAAAGGGAGCCATGCTGCAGAACGCGCCGGCGCTAAAGGACATTCTGCATGAGTTGGAGGACCACGACCTTCTACTGGGCGGACTCACCGCATTTGCATTCGAGCCGACGACGTTCGAGGTGCGCGCCCGTGCATTCATCGCGCTCTTCGACCGGAGCGACGACGCCGGACCCATGCCCCTGCTGGATGTGAGCGGGGCGCTCCTGGCGATGGGGAATTACGCCCGCGAATCCGGTCGAGGCAACAACTATCTCCTGCGCGACCTGGGCGCCCCCCGCAACCGGGAGCCCTGGAAGACCCTGTTCCGTGGCAAGGGACGCGGACGCTCGCCCGAAGCGCTTCGCCACGCGCTGATGGCCTTGCTCGATGCCGCCAGCCAGGGCTTCACCCCATCGGACGTGATGCAGGAATTCCTCAACTCCCCCTCGACGCGCTTCGACTGGCGGTACTACCTGGTAAAATACGAGGTCATGCGCATCGGGAAATCAGGCCGCTTCTGCTTCAGCAAGGACGGCTACGAAGCCTGCATGCTCGACAAGTGGCAACTAAACAGCAGCTACATGGATCCCTACCTGCTTGCCGCGGCCACCGCCGCGGACCTGCCGCCCGACCAGATCGCCAATGCCGGCTGGCCCGCAGCCTTCAGCGGCTATGAAAGCTCGCACCGCTGGCTTGCCCTCACATCAGGACTCCGGCTCCGCTCCACCGCCACCGGCTGGGCACTCCGAGACATCCCGGCCCGCCTCCTGCAATCGGGCCAGTGGCAGGCCATGACCGACGCCCTGCAACTTCGACACGCAGGCATCGCCGTCACTACCACCGGCGGCAGTGCGGAGATTTTGCTGCCCCAGCAGGACGGCATCGACCTCGTCGACCGCATCGAAGTCGCGGCCGCCCTGCTCAAGGCCCTGCCGCCGGCCACGGCGCTGGCCTAGCCAACGCCGGCGCGCCTCCACCGCTCGCGGTGGGGCGCGCCGGGCACCCCGCCCCCGCCCCCACCCCGCGACGAATCGTCAA
>DASSUO010000120.1:0-3373 GCA_035706925.1 Moraxellaceae bacterium | reverse complement strand
GAGTGCGGATTCATGTATCGAGGCCAGCCATAGGGCGGGCGTAAGAGCGTTAAGGATGGTGGTCTATGAGAAGACGTCCGGTTCGGTTTCAGGGAGCAGCGATCATCGAGTTCGCCTTGGTGCTGCCCATCCTGCTGATCCTGTTCTTCGGAATAGTCGAGTTCGCGACGGCGCTATTCGATAAGGCCGTGATCACGAATGCCAGCCGTGAGGCAGCGCGTTCCGGCATTGTCTATGTCAGTCCGACAGCGCATGTCAGTGATGCAACGATCCGCTCCATTGCACTGCAGAATTGCGCCAACCTCATCTCTTACAACAATGATGCAGTGCCCGTCGTTACCATCACCCGGACGACTTCACCCGACTTCCCTGAGCAGCTGCTGACGGTTGAAATCGACTACAGTTATACGGGATTAGGATTGGGTGCCATGCTGACGAGTATCACCGGGCCGCTGGTATTGAGTGCCAGTACCACGATGAAAGATGAATAGGCATAGGCAGGAGGATTTGAACATGTCCTTCATGGGCTCACGCCGCGGTCGCCCGACCAGACGCTCGCGGCAACGGGGAGCGGTCGCCATCATGGTGGCCTTCTTTCTATTGATGATCATGGGGTTTGCGGCGCTGGCGCTGGACAGCTTTCACCTCTTCGTCGTTCGAAACGAACTGCAGAACGACGCTGACGCGGCCGTGCTTGCCGGTGCGGGGGCGTTGTTTACCTCGCACCTGATCAATACACCTGATTTCGTGACGGCTGAGGCAAGGGCCCAGGCGGCCATTCCGCTCAACCCGACGATGAAGGCGCAGTTGTCCCAAGGGGAGATTACTGGCGGGTACTGGAATCTGACAGATGGCTTTCAACCGCTGCCCATGACTCCCTCCGCCAATGATTACGCCGCATTGAAGGTCAAGGTGTTGCGCTCGGCGGGAAATAATGGAGGGCCGGTAGAGACCTTCCTGGCTGGCATGCTGGGCGTGAGTACCGTTCCGCTTGGCGCTCAGGCCACTGCAGTTGTCATGCCTCCGGGCGGTGCAAATCCGGGTGCTCTGTTTCCGATTGCCATGACGCATTGCCTGTTCACCAACTTCTGGGATTTCACCGCGAACAACCCCGTGTCGGACCCGGCAACCGGGAATCCGTTCATCTTCAAGATCGGTACGCCTTACCAATATGACGGGTGTGAGACAGGGCAGTGGACGTCGTTTCTTCTGGACAAAAATGATACGACGACTATCCGTAATCTGATCGCAAATGGAAATCCGGATCCTATTAGCGTGGGTGATCAAACCTGGCTGGAACCCGGGGTGAAGTCAGCGCTTTACACTACGGTGCACAATTGCAGTGCAGCGGGCGACAAGACGTGCGAGTACGTGTCCATGCCGGTTATCGAAACAAACGATGTGACAGTGCATGCGCAAACCAAGATTGCGGCGTTTGCCTGTTTGCACATTCTTGATGCGGTGGGCGGAAGTGAGAAATATGTACTGGTCCAGATGACGCTAGGCTGCCACATCGATGGTTCTGGCGGTGGCATTTATTACGGCACCACACTGCCGCCAAAACTGGTGCAATGATGCCTTTGGCACCAGGGTAGCAATTCGTGGATGCATCCAATAAAAAAGCCCCGAACATCGGGGCTTTTTATTGGGGAGAAGCCGGCGTCCGGTGTCAGGACGCCTGCAGGTCAAAGGCTGGCGGTCCGCGAACCGCAATTCAGGTACTGCGAGGCGCTCAGCCAGTGGCTGTCGGGATAGTAAGAGAAGACGAACTGGCCGCCCTTCATGCTGTCGATGATGCGCTTGGCGACACCCATGCGCACGGCAGGGCAGCCCCAGCTGCGACCGAGGCGTCCGAACTTCTTCACATGCTCCTCGTTCACATAGGGAGCCCCGTGCATGACGATGGAGCGTTCGTAGGCGTGGTCGTTGAAGCCGGGCTCAAGGCCCTGGAGTCGCAGCGAATAGCCGTTGCCGCCCTCGTAAGTGTCGAGGGTACGGAACAGGCCAATGCTGGAGCTGCGACTGTTCATTTCGTTGGAAAAGAAGTGCGCTTCGTTGTCGCCCGTATTGCGACCATGTGCCACGAGCTCATGGAAGAGCAGCTGCCCGCTGGCGAGGTCGAACACCCAGAGGCGCGGCCTGGACGATGGCAGGGAGTAATCGATGACGGCGAGTCGTTGCGAAGCCGGCATTCCGCTTTCTGCTGCACATTGCATGGCTTGCAGTGCGCGCCCCAGGACTTTGGGGTCGGCGTCGGGTGCGGAGGCGGCAAGATCGGCAAGATGTGGAAGTGCATGTGCGGGAACGGGCGTGGCCGGAACGGGTGCCACAAGTGGAGCAGCGAGGGCAGGTCCGGTGATTCCGGTCAGCAGCAACAGCAGGGAACGCCACATCATGCAAAAACTCCGCAGCGGTAGTGGATGGACGGATAAAATGACCGGGCGCACGGGCCTTTGGGTCGTCATTGCCGCCATCCCTTGCGGGGCAACAAGCGCGCACAGTATCACCGCCGGGGCGGACTGTCAGCCGGTTGCAGTGACGTCCATCCCCGGAGGAGACCGTCCGCCGGCAGGGGCAGCTCCTGCACGGAGGCCAAGCGCAACCGTAGACCCGGTCGCTGGCCCTTTACATCAAATGCTGACGGATGATGCCCTTTTCAAGGGCCCGTTCGTCCACACTGGATCGACAACGTGTTGAAGTGTTACGCCCGTTTCCTGGCCCGGCTGTTGACCGGTGTGTTGTTGTGCAGTCTGTGCGGTCCGGCGTTCGCCATCACCGTACCTGAAGCGCTGCAGTTCCGCCTCGAGCGCGAAGTGGCGGAGCCCGAACCGATCAGTCTCGATGTCCGGTCGCTGCCACAGGCCGTCGCAACCTTTTACGCCGAACGTGCCTATGCGCCTGCCTGGGACGAAGGGCGCTATGCGCTGTTGCTGAAATCTCTCGATGATTTGTCGGGGGACGGGCTTAACCCGGCGGACTATGGCCTCGCCCACCTGCGTGCCCTGGCAGCGGCGACGGCTCCCGAAGTCATTGCGGAGCGGGAGATCGACGCAACCCGGGCGTGTCTTCTGGCGCTTCTGCATCTTTATCGTGGCAAGGTAGATCCCACCACGCTAGACACGCACTGGAATTTTCCGCCGCGCAAGATCGATCCGGTACAGGCCCTGCATGAGGTAGCGGTGGCGGTGCGCGAGAACCGCATAGAGGAACTTTTTGATCGGGCAAGGCCGGTGTGGGGTTACTACGATCGTCTGCGCATCGCGCTGTCACAGTTGCGCAAAATCGAGGCCGCGGGAGGGTGGCCGGAATTGCCGGCTGGCCCCACGCTAAAGCCCGGTATGAGCGATCCCCGCGTGCCGTTGCTTCGCCGTCG
>DASSUO010000119.1:0-9894 GCA_035706925.1 Moraxellaceae bacterium | reverse complement strand
GGAAAGCAGACGGTCTGAGCGTGGTTACCGAGACGCCTGCGTCAGTCGCCCCTGATCACCGACGGCAGAGTGTCCCGATTTGCAGGGAGGGTGAATCGACGGATCCGCGTATTTCAGCCGTACCGGTATCCGTAAGAGCGCTGTCGACAGAGACAAGGACCCTGCTCACGCTCTCGTCGTAGAATGCGGCCTCACCTCACAAGGACCGAGATCCCATGACCATTACGCCCGTTTCCGACCGTCCCTTTGACGTCATCGTCTATGGCGCTGCCAGCTTTGTCGGCAAGATCCTCACGCGTCACTTGCTGGAGCGGCACGGCGAAGCCGGCGCGCTGCGCTGGGCGTTGGCCGGGCGCAACGCCGGCAAGCTGGAAGAGGTCAAACGTGAGCTGGGGATGCATTCCATCCCCCTGATCCTGGCGGATGCCACCGATGACGCGGCGCTGCGCGCGATGGCGGCGCAGGCCCGCGTCGTGGTGTCCACCGTGGGTCCGTATGCCCTTCACGGATCGGCGCTCGTGGCGGCCTGCGCCGAACTCGGTACCGACTATTGCGACCTCACCGGCGAAGTGCCCTGGATGCGCCGCATGATCGACCAGCACCAGGACACCGCCCGCCGCACCGGTGCCCGCATCGTGCATACCTGTGGCTTCGATTCGATTCCGTCGGACATGGGCGTATGGTTCACGCAGCGCGAAGCGCAGCGTCGCCTGGGCGAGCCCTGTGTGCTGGTGCGTGGCGGACTCAAGGCGGCGAGTGGCGGATTCAGTGGCGGGACGGTGGCCAGCATGACTAACGTGCTGCACGAGGCGGCCACTAGCGCGGCCACCCGCGCCCTGCTGCGCAATCCGTATGCACTGTCGCCCGATCCGGATGTTGCGCCGGTGCACCAGCATGACGTGATGCGCGCCGAATTCGACGCGGACCTCGGTCTCTGGCGCGCGCCCTTTGTCATGTCCGGCATCAATTCCCGCGTCGTGCTGCGCAGCCACGCGTTGGCGAACTATCCCTGGGGGCGTGACTTCCGCTATGACGAGTCCATGCTGACGGGTCGCGGACTGAAGGGCCGCACCATGGCGCTCGGCATTACTGTCGGACTGGGCGGCATGGTGGCGCTGCTTGCAAATCCGCTGACGCGTCCGCTCCTTGAGCGCCTTGCCCTGCCGGCACCGGGCACAGGCCCGAGTCCTGAAGCACAAGCCCGGGGCTTCTTTGATTTCCGCTTCCACGGGGTGACACGCGACCATCGTCGCCTGCAGGTGCGCGTGACGGGCGATCGTGATCCGGGCTACGGCTCGACGGGAAAAATGCTGGGAGAAGCGGCCGTGTGTCTCGCGCTGGACGTTTCGCGCGACGTTACGCCCGGTGGATTCTGGACTCCGTCGACCGCCATGGGCGAGGCACTGCTCCACCGCCTTACGACGCATGCGGGCCTGGGCTTTGCTGTCGTCGACTGACGCGGCTGTCGAACCGGCGAGGCCACGGCGGACGTCACACCATGTCCTGCGCGGACGCACGGGTTCAGATGCCGTGCAGCGCTCTAATCCGCTGTGCGGCCATGTCGGCCCACACGGCATAGGATGCGGGACCCGGATGAAAGCCGTCGCTGGCCATGGCGCGGGAATCCGGCACGAATCGCGGCGCCAGCACGTGGCATCCCTGCGCCGGCGCCCACTCGGCCAGCGCCGCATTGAAGCGCTGCGCCCGCGCGCCGAGATACCAGCGCAGGGGCTGCGGCAATGCCGGAAATTCATGCAAGGGGGGCAATGCGGAAAGCAGGACGTGTCGTGCCGAGAACTTGTCACGAAGCAGGTCCACCAGGGCACGCTGTTGTGCGATCCAGCGGGAGAGTCCGACGCTGCCGGTGACATCGTTCACACCGAGTGACGTGAGTACCACGTCGAACGGCTGTGCGGGCAATTGCGCCAGATGCGCCAGGGTATCGGCGGTGGTCCGCCCGGTCCGGGCCTCGAGCATCCAGCGCACGCGGAATTCCCCGGTCAGCGCCTGTGTGAGACGGCCGGCCAGTGCCTCGCCCTGATGGGTGACACCCACTCCGGCGGCGGCGGAATCGCCCGTGACCAGGAGACGCAGGGGGCGTCCCGCACCGGCTTCACCACGCCGCGGCCCCTCGGCCTCCGGCAGGTGCGGTGTGACGCGGCGAACGTAGGCACCCTGCAGCAGGAGCAGGGGACCGAGACCCACCGTTGCCAATGCTTGCTTCATTCCTGCCGCGCCTCCTGTGCAATGTCACCCGCCTTCAGGGGTATCAAATGACAGAGGTGCAGCGCCCGTCTCGGGTGAGGAGACAGCAGGCCGCCATTCTTCGACGCGCGGCAGACCAGGCCGCTGACGCCCTGAAACAGGGCACATCGTGTCATCGCACTCACGTTGGCAACACGACCGGTGCGGGGCACCAGCGGACGATGGCCGACCCTCTGCCTGTCATGCGTGGTCAGCGCTGTACAGGCAGTGCCATTACGCCTGTCAGCTCGCAACTCTGCGCATACAGCTGGTCTTGTGCACTGGCACTTCGCGCAGTGCGGCTGACTGGTCGAGGCCACTGTGCAGAGTAGTAGCCGCCGTTTTCGCGGGCATGCTCCGCGCTCAGCGCCAGATCCGCACCGAGGCGCCCGGCACGCTCCGGGGAAATGAGGAAGGGTTTCAGGGCGTAGTAGACGGGACGCGGCAACTCGCGCCAGATTTCGGAGTCCACACCGCCGGGATGGAATGCCTGCGAGGTAATGCCGGTCGGCAGTCGCCGTGCCAATGCGTTGCTGAACATGAGGTTGGCCAGCTTGGACTGGGCATATGCGGCGCCTGGCCGGTAGCGGGCCATGCCGCGAAAGGTATCCGGCCGGATGCGACCGATCATGTGTGCGATCGAGGCGACATGCACGATGCGCGCTTCACCCTTCATCTGCAATGCCGCGCTCAGCGACGGAAGCAGCAAGTGGGTCAGCAGGAAGTGACCCAGATAGTTGGCGCCGAACTGCATTTCGAAGCCGTCGGCCGTGATTTGCTGCGTGAGCGGTGCCGCGCCGGCGTTGTTGATGAGCACGTCGATGTGGGGATGACGTTCGGCAATCTCTGCCGCGAAATGCCGGATGGACACGAACGAGGCCAGATCCAGCTGGTATAGCTCGACATGCGCCGACGGGGTCCTCGCGAGAATGAGGTCCCGCGCGGCCACGGCCTTGGTCATGTTGCGGCAGGCCATGCAGATGTGTGCGCCGCGAGCAGCCAACTCCTGCGCCATGGCGAGCCCGATGCCGGAATTGCCGCCGGTAATGACCACGATCTTCTGCATGCACGCCTCCGTGCCGGCAAGGAATGGACAAGGGGAACTGGGCCGGCGCCGGGACTGTACTCAGCCTGCGGTTGACGTGGAAGTGCGGCAAGGGCCTCTTGTGCCGCTTGACCGGCCCCTGCCGACGGTCACGGGCCACCCGGAAAAAAAAGGGTGGCGTCCCGGACGCCACCCCAAACGGTCTTGCGGTCTTGCGGTCTTGCGGTCTTGCGGTCAGGAAGCTCAGGCCGCTGCGGCCTGCGTGTCAATTCCGGCCGCCTCATCAAGCGCCTGGCGCACGGCCGCTTCGCGGGCATCGGCACCAAGCGCCACGCCTTCCGCACGCAACACCGTGACATCGGTGATGCCGATGAAGGCGAACAGCTGCCGCAGATAGGCCTCCTGGAAGTCGGCCGGGGAGTCTTCGCCATACACACCGCCGCGTGACGACGCCACGATGACCCGCCGCCCACCGGCCAGCCCTACCGCACCCTTGTCGGTGTACTTGAACGTGACGCCCGCCTTGAGGACACGGTCGAACCAGGCCTTGAGCTGGGTCGGGATCGAGAAGTTGTACATGGGCGCACCGATGACGATGGTGTCTGCGGCCAGCAACTCGGCAATCAGTGTGTCTGTCAGCGCGATTTCCGCCCGCTGCGTTTCGGTCAGCGCATCGGCAGGCACTGCCCCGAGAAGGGCCGCGTCCAGATGGGCGGGGGCCGCCACGGCCAGGTCGCGATAGGTCACACGGGCCTGCGGCCGGGCATCACGAAGGCGCTCGACCACGGCGGCGCTCACGACACGGGAGACGGAGTTCTGGCCAAAGAGGCCGGCATCAAGGTGCAGAATGGTCATGGGGAAATCCTCTGGGTTAGGGGGTGCGCCGCACCGATGTCCCAAAGGTTATGACTGTTGCCAAAACGCTACTAGACGGAAAATTACCAACACTTTGTTCCATTTTTGGAACCATAGAATAAGTGGTCATCGACGCGCGGCGCTGATGCCCCGGCCTGTCCTGAATCAACCCTTGCCCGGTGGATTGTGATTAGATCCTCTATCGGAATGATCACAACGGAGACGTCCTCATGCCGCGCCACCTGGAATTCCACAAGTCAGACCGCATTGGCTGGTTGCGCGCCGCCGTGCTGGGTGCCAACGACGGCACGATCTCGACATCCAGTCTGGTGGTCGGGGTGGCAGCGGCCGGCGCCACCCAGGGGAGTCTGCTGCTGACCGGCGTTGCCGGCCTCGTGGCGGGTGCGATGTCGATGGCTGCCGGGGAATATGTTTCGGTGAAGTCACAGGCCGATACGGAAGACGCCGATCTGGCGCGCGAGAAGGGTGAGCTCGAGGCTCAGCCGGATCACGAACTGGACGAGCTGACCGGCATCTACATGGCGCGAGGCCTGGAGGCAGGCCTGGCACGCCAGGTCGCGCAGCAGATGACTGCCCACAATGCGCTGGAGGCTCACGCACGGGATGAGCTCGGCATTACCGAAACCCTGCGTGCGCGCCCGGTACAGGCGTCGCTCGCGTCTGCAGCATCATTTGCAGTCGGTGCCAGCGTGCCCATTGCCACGGTGCTGCTGGCGCCCGCCGGTGACGCCGCGGCGGTGACGACGGGCGCCTCACTGGTGACACTGTTGGTGCTGGGGGCACTTGCCGCGTATGCGGGCGGTGCCTCGGTGTGGAAAGGTGCGCTGCGCGTGGCCTTCTGGGGAGCACTCGCCATGGGCTCCACGGCACTCGTGGGCCAGCTCTTCGGTACGACACTCACGGGCTGACGCCCAAAGCCCAAAAAAACAACCTGAATTGTCCTGAACAAATCCGTTCGTCCTCCCTCGTTCAGGTGAGGACCTCATGCGTTTGTCGTAGTAATCGACCGCAGGCTCCCTTCGCCCTCTCGACAGACTGTGACAGCCGTCACACGACCTATGCTTCCCTCACGACAGCAGCCATTGGAGGGCAGCAAGCATGAGTCGTTTACGGCAGCGTCTGGCAGCAGTACTGGAGTGGAGCGAGGTCGACAAAAGTCTGTACATCATGGTCGCCCTCATTCCCATCCTGGGGCTTTATCTGAATGGCATTTCGTACGCGCTCGAGCATCCGCAGCGCGACCGTCTCGTCCATGTCGCTGCCGTGCAACAGATGCAACTGGTCGAAACGGTGCTGGTTGCCGGCGCCCTCGTCATTGCCAGCTACTGCCTCTATCTGCGCAGCCGGCGCCCGGACACGCTGTGGGTCCAACATCTCGCTGCGCAGTATTACTCACTCGCCATGGTCGCCAGCAGTTATTACATCGGCACGATGACACTGTGCACCGGTGTAATCATGCTCGGAGCGCCTGTGTTCGGCTTCATTCTCCTCAACCGCCGCGTGGTGTGGTGGGCAACAGCGACAGGCATTTTTTCACTTCTGGTGCTGAATTACGCTGCTGTCTCGGGATCGTTGCCCTACGCACCGGTTGTGGTGCCCCCGACCGATGTCGTCACCCAGCGCTGGTGGACGGACATGATCTACCTTTTCACCGCACCCCACGTGATCGTCATCCTCCTCTTCGCTGACCAGACCGTGCACTGGTGGCATCAGCGTGAAGACACCATCCGGCACCTGTCGGTCACGGACATGCTGACCGGCGTGCATAACCGCCGCAGCATCATGGAGTTGCTCGACAAGGAAGTGGCCCGCAGTGCGCGTACCGGGCAGCCGCTGTCACTCGTGATTCTCGACCTGGACCATTTCAAGTTCATCAACGACACTTGGGGACACCCGACGGGAGACCGTGTGCTGCAGCAGGCGGCACGGACACTGACCGCATGCCTGCGTCAAACCGATGCCGTCGGTCGCCACGGCGGAGAGGAGTTCATGATGTTGTTGCCCTCTACCACCATGGCCGGTGCCTGTGCGCTGGTGGAACGCTGTCGGTCCCTGTTGGCAAGCACCGAAATCCGGGCCGATTCGGGTGAAAGTTTCCATACCAGCGCCAGCTTCGGCGTGTCCTGCACCGTTTGCCCGGAGGGCAAGGGCAGCCCTGACGCGGAGACGCTGATCCGGGCGGCGGACCAGGCTCTTTACCGGGCCAAGCTGTCAGGCCGGAATCGTGTGGAGGCGGCGGCGGCCTGACGGCGCTGTCGCCGGACCGCCGGACCGCCGGAATGCCGTACCATATTCCATTCATCGGCACCGGGCCGAGGCCTCCGCCCGACCGGTGTCCGCGAACTACGATGGAAATCAGGCCTTTGCGCGCCATGCAGGAGCCGCCATGCCTTCACTGGCAATCAACGCTGTCCCGGACACATTGCTGCAGGCCCTTTTTGGCGCCGCAGACGATCTCGTCGTGCTGACCGATACGGACGGACAGATCCATTACGCCAACGCGTCTGCGCCTGCCGGCCGGACGTCCACACGTGAAACGCTGGGCGGGCATCTGCTGTTGCCCAGTCCCGCCCTCGTGACGCTCCAGAAACATGTCATGACGGACGGACACAGCCGTCGTGCCGAAATCCCCGGCCGGCAGCAGGACTCCTGGTTGCTGATGACGGTCAGTGCCGTTCGCGACGACACCGGCATCTCCGGCCTGCTGCATCACGGCATCGACGTGACCGTTCAGCACCAGAACACGGAACGCCTGCAGCGCATTGCGGAAATGATGATGGATACCCAGGGGATCGCCCATCTCGGTGTCTGGGAATGGGACATCACCCAGCCGCATGCCTACTGGACCGAGGGCCTCTACCGTATTTACGGGCTCACGCCCGACACGTACGTGCCGAGTTACGAGGAATACCTCAAGCGAGTGCATCCGGACGACCGGCAGCGTGTCATCGACGCGACCAATGCGGTCTTCCACCAGCATGTTCCGTATTCGCATGATGAACGGATCTTTCACAGCGACGGCAACGTCCGTTATCTGCATACCTGGGCCGTCCCGATCCTTTCGCCGGAAGGACAACTGACGCGTCTCATGGGTGTATGTCTCGACATCACGGAACGCAAGCTGGCAGAACTGGAAGTGGAAGCACAGGCCGCGACTCTCACCGCACTCAATCTGCAGCTGGAAGAGCGGGTCGCCTCGCGAACGCGCGAACTCCTGACAGCCAAGACCGTGGCCGAGGAAGCCAACGCCAGCAAGAACCTGTTCCTGGCCACCATGAGTCATGAGGTGCGCACTCCCATGAACGGTGTGCTTGGCATGCTGGAATTGCTGATGGGCTCATCGCTCACCGCAGAACAGCAGCACATGCTGGCAACGGTGCGCGACTCGTCAGAGGCGTTGCTCGGAATCCTCGACGACATTCTTGATTTCTCCAAGATCGAAGCAGGCCGACTGGAGCTGGAATCTGCCCCGGTCAACATGCGTCGAATTGTCGAAGGCGTTGCCGATACGCTGGCCGCCAATGCCCAGAACAAGCGTGTCAGTCTGACCTGCCATGTCGATCCGGCATTGCCCGAGTGGCTGTTGGCCGACGAAGTCCGTCTGCGCCAGATCCTGTTCAATCTTGGCAGCAATGCCGTCAAGTTCACGCCGTCGTCACCACAGAAGGCCGGCCGTGTACGCATTCAGGCGTCGCGCGTTGCCGCATCGGGAGATCGCACCGGATTGCTGCTCACGGTCGAAGACAATGGCATCGGCATGGATGAAAAGGTGCAGGCGAGCCTGTTCAAACCCTTCACCCAGGCCGACGTCTCGACCACGCGCCGATTTGGCGGCACGGGACTCGGGCTGTCGATCTGCAAGCGCCTCGTCACACTGATGGGAGGCGACATTCACGTCGACAGCGCGCCAGGACGCGGCTCCCGCTTCAGCGTCCGGCTTGAGCTGCTGCCGGCCCACGGCCTGCCCCAGATCGACACCGCGCAGGTTCGCGGCTTGCAGGTACTGGCGCTGACCCCTCCCGCGGTTCATCTCGAAACGTTGCACAGCTATCTCGCCGCCGCCGGCGTTCCCTTGAAGGTGGCGCCGGACGCGACGGCCGTGGAAGCCGCGCTCAGTACCAGTTCAGCAGACCCTCCCGTGGTCATCGTCTTTGCCGAGCAACTCCCCTTGCCGCTACAGGACTGGATTCCGCGGCTGCGTGCCCTGTCGGGAAATGCCGCCTTGCGAATCGTGGAGCTGGTGTCACGCGGTAGTGGTGGTAGTGAAGAGGCGGTGGACGGCGTGGTACGTGTCCTTCTCTATCCCCTGCATTACCAGGAACTTCTGAATGCCGTGGCGATGGCCGCCGGGCGCCGAGGCGGCCGGGCGCCAGCTACCGCGACGCGACTTGCGCCCCTCCCGTCGGCACTGGGCCGCACACCGGTCGTACTGGTCGCCGAGGACAATCCCGTCAACCAGGAAATCACGCGACGCCAGCTGGAACACCTCGGATGCCAGTGCCTGATGGCGGCGAATGGCCAGGAGGCACTGGAGTTGATGCGGGGAAAAACCGTGGACCTGATCCTGGCGGACATCCAGATGCCCGTGATGGACGGGCTCACCCTGGTACGCATGATTCGCGATGCCGAAAACGGAACCGGGACGCATCTCCCCGTCATCGCGCTCACGGCCAACGTACTCCGGGGTGAGGCCGACCGCTGTCTGCAAGCGGGAATGGACGGGTACCTGGCAAAGCCGCTGCGCCTCGCCAGTCTTCACCGCGCGCTGGAGCGCTGGCTGACACCTGCCAGTGCAGGCCGCGAGGATGGTCCGAGCTCAGCCGCACCGTCGCACTAGCGGGGACCTGCCGCCGAACACGATGGTAGCCCCCCGCCACGTCATCGCGCGGAACACACGTTGGTCATGCGGGAGTAAGCTTGGCGTCACACGCCTGTCATGCATTGACGGCGAAATGACCGGGAGCCGTGCGGGTGCAAGCGCCCCTCCCCACCCTTGAATCCACCGCCGCGCAGGGAGCGTGGCCGGGTTTCGCGACGATGCGTCCCAGGATTTTCCGGCAACAGCTTGATGCATTGCAGACCACGCTGGCCAGGCGAGTGGATGAACTCGTGCGCGTGCCGGCACCAGATACCTTGCACGCCCTGCGCGTCGCACTCAGACGCATGCGGACCTTGCTGCGTCCCCTTGCCGGGCGCAAGGCATTCAGTGCGCTGTATGAGCAAGCAGGACGCGTCCTGGAGGCGACCGGGCCCCTGCGTGATATCGAGGTGCTGATCGAGGATCTTGCCGCGCACCAGCGCGAACACGCGGCATATCTGCGCCAGCGCCGTCTGGACGCCGGTCTCATGGAGCTGATCGGCCGGTCGGAGCTGCTCGATCTGGAGGCAGAGTGCCGGCCGCGTCCCGCGCATGCGCCCCTGATCGCACTGCCTGACCGCGAGGCCCTGGAGAAGCGCTGCCGAAAGGTGCTGGAACGCGACCACTGTCGCCTGCTCGAACAACTGCAGGCGCCCGGCCATGACCTGCACCGGTTGCGCCTTGACATCAAGCAGCTGCGGTATCAACTGGAAGCCCGGATGCCCCCGGCGGGCGACAGGCGCGTGAGGGAGCTGGAAAACGCCCAGAACGTGCTGGGGCGCTGGCATGACCGGCAGGTGTGGCTGTCATGCGCCCGCGACGAGTCCGACCTGCAGTCCTGCGTGAGTCGGTGGACACGAGAGAGCAACGC
>DASSUO010000118.1:0-4701 GCA_035706925.1 Moraxellaceae bacterium | reverse complement strand
CAGCAAGATGTTCGTCGAGCTCGACCTGGCGCTGCTGGAAGTGAATCCGCTGGTGATCACCTCGGAAGGCAACCTGCACTGCCTGGACGCCAAGATCGTCATCGACTCCAATGCCCTCTACCGCCATCCCAAGCTCAAGGCCATGTACGACCCCAGCCAGGAAGACGAGCGCGAGCGCCGTGCCGTGGAGTGGGAACTGAACTACGTGGCCCTCGAAGGCAACATCGGCTGCATGGTGAATGGTGCCGGTCTCGCCATGGCCACCATGGACATCATCAAGCTGAAGGGCGGCCAGCCTGCCAACTTCCTCGACGTCGGCGGTGGTGCGACCAAGGAACGCGTGACCGAAGCCTTCAAGATCATCCTGTCCGACTCGGCCGTGAAGGGCGTGCTGGTGAACATCTTCGGCGGCATCGTGCGCTGCGACATGATCGCGGAAGGCATCATTGGTGCAGTGAAGGAAGTGGGCGTGAAGGTGCCCGTGGTCGTGCGCCTCGAAGGCAACAATGCCGAGCTGGGCGCGAAGATCCTGGCGGAAAGCGGACTGAACATCACCCCGGCATCCTCGCTCAATGAAGCGGGCGACGTCGTGGTGAAGGTTGTGGGAGCGTAAGACATGAGCGTTTTGATCAATAAGGCCACCAAGGTCATCTGCCAGGGCATCACCGGTTCCCAAGGCACCCTGCACACCGAACAGGCCATTGCCTACGGCACCAAAATGGTTGGCGGTGTGACGCCGGGCAAGGGTGGTACCACCCATCTCGGCCTGCCGGTATTCGACACCGTGCGTGAAGCCGTCGAAAAGACGGGCGCCGAAGCCTCCGTGATCTACGTGCCCGCCGCGTTTGCCAAGGACTCCATCCTGGAAGCCGTGGACGCCGGCATCAAGCTCGTGGTCTGCATCACCGAAGGCGTCCCCGCCATCGACATGCTCTTCGTGAAGGAATACATCGTCCGCAAGGGCGGCGTGCGCCTGATCGGCCCGAACTGCCCCGGCATCATCACCCCGGGCGAGTGCAAGATCGGCATCATGCCCGGTCACATCCACAAGCCTGGCAAGGTCGGCATCGTGTCCCGCTCCGGCACGCTGACCTATGAAGCCGTGAAGCAGACCACCGACCTCGGTTTCGGCCAGTCCACCTGCATCGGCATCGGTGGCGACCCCATCCCGGGCACCACCTTCATCGATGCGCTGGAACTCTTCCAGAACGATCCGCAGACCGAAGCCATCATCATGGTGGGTGAGATCGGCGGAAGCGCGGAAGAAGAAGCCGCGGCCTACATCAAGGCCCACGTGACCAAGCCCGTGGTGTCCTACATCGCTGGCGTGACCGCTCCGGCGGGCAAGCGCATGGGCCATGCTGGCGCCATCATCTCTGGTGGCAAGGGCACGGCGGCCGAGAAGTTCGCCGCGCTCGAAGCCGCTGGCGTGAAGACGGTCCACAACCCGGCGCTGCTGGGTCAGGCCATCGCCGAGATCACCGGCTGGAAGTAATTCCGTCCGCTGTTCAAAAAAAACGGCCGCTCATGCGGCCGTTTTTTTTGACACCCTCAGCTCCCTGTCCCGCAGGAGCGGCTTCAGTCGCGATCACCTCTACCGATAGTCGCCACGATTAGCTCGGGAATCGCTGCAATCGCCGTGACCAACGTGACCGCTGTAATTGCGGTGATCACGATCGGGGTGATAGTGATCGCGATGATTGCGTCTGAATCCGCGCCTACGTCCGGAGCGGGCGTAGGGCGGGGACAGTGTTGCGTTAGAGGCGGGCGGCGAGTTCGGCCCCTTCACTGATGGCGCGCATCGCGTCCAGCTCGCCGGCGAGCTTGGCGCCGCCGATGACGTGGAAGCGCTTGTCGGTGATCTTGCCCTCGCTGTCTACCGGCAGCAGGTCCTTCACGGACTCCTGGCCGGCGCACACGATCACGTTGTCGACGTCGAGAATCTGGTCTTCATCGCCCACGCGGATATGCAGGCCGAGGTCATCGATCTTCACGTATTCCACGCCGCCCAGCATCTTCACCTGATGGTGCTGCAGCGCGAGACGGTGCACCCAGCCGGTGGTCTTGCCCGGGCCCTGGCCCATTTTCTTGCCAGCCTTGCGCTGCAGCAGGAAGACCTCGCGCAGGGGATGGTGGCGCTCGGGCGCACGCAGGCCGCCCGGGTCGGCAGAGTGGATGTCCACGCCCCACTCGCTCATCCAGTGGTCGACCGGCTGCGGCGAGTGTTCGGCCAGCAGGAATTCGCTGACGTCGATACCTATGCCGCCGGCACCGATCACCGCGACACGATGGCCCACCTTCTTGCCGTGCTTCAGCACATCGGGATAGGACAGGACCTTGGGATGATCAATTCCCGGAATCTTCGGTGTACGTGGTGCGACGCCGGTGGCAATCACCACCTCGTCGAAGCCGCCGCTCTTGAGCTCAGCGTCTGACACCTTCTTGTTCAGCACGACCTTCACGCCCGTCTTCTTCACGTGACTGCGGAAGTAGCGGATGGTCTCGCGGAACTCTTCCTTGCCCGGCACGTTCATCGCCATGGTGAACTGGCCACCGATGTCATCCGACGCCTCGAACAGCGTGACGTCATGACCGCGTTCGGCCGCCACAGTGGCGCAGGAGAGACCTGCCATGCCGCCGCCGACCACGGCGATCTTCTTGGGGCGGGAAGTCTTCACGTAGACCAGTTCCGTTTCCTGGCAGGCGCGTGGATTCACAAGGCAGGTGGAGCGCTTGCCCGAGAATGTCATGTCCAGGCAGCCCTGGTTGCAGGCGATACAGGTGTTGATTTCTTCCGGCGTACCGGCCGCGGCCTTGTTCACGAACTCTGGGTCGGCGAGCAGGGGCCGCGCCATCGAAATGAGGTCGGCGTCGCCGCTGGCAATGATGTCGTCGCACATTTCCGGCGTATTGATACGGTTCGACGCCATCACCGGAATCTTCAGTTCCTTCTTGATGTTCGCTGTCACCTGGCGGAAGGCGCCGCGGGGAACAGAGGTCACGATGGTGGGGACGCGGGCCTCATGCCAGCCGATACCGGTATTCAGGATGGTGATGCCGGCGGCTTCCAGCGCCTTGGCGATGGCGACGATATCCTGCCAGCTGTTGCCGCCTTCCACGAGGTCGATCAGCGAGAGCCGGTAGCAGATGATGAAGTTGGCGCCAACGGCCTTGCGCACCGATTTGACGATCTCCACCGGCAGGCGCATGCGGTTCTCGACACTTCCGCCCCACTTGTCCTTGCGGTTGTTGGTGCGGTTGCAGATGAACTGGTTGAGAAGATAGCCCTCGGAGCCCATGATCTCGACACCGTCATAGCCGGCGAGCTGCGCCAGTCGCGCGCAGCGACCGAAATCCCGGATGGTGCTCAGGATCTCGCTTTCCTTCATGGCACGCGGCTTGAACATCGAGATCGGCGATTTGCGGTCGGATGCCGACACCACGAAGGGGTGATAGCCATACCGGCCCGCATGCAGGACCTGCATGAGGATCTTGCCGCCTTCAGCGTGGACGGCACTTGTGAGGCGACGATGGTTGACGATGTCCGCATAGCGGTTCAGGGTGCCGGCAAACGGCAGCAGCCAGCCACGGCGGTTAGGCGAGATGCCCCCGGTGATCACAAGCCCTGTGCCGCCGCGCGCGCGCTCCGCAAAATACGCCGCGAGCTTGCCGTAGTTGAAGAAGCGGTCCTCCAGGCCGGTGTGCATGGAGCCCATCACCACACGGTTCTTCAGCGTGGTGAATCCAAGATCCAGCGGTTTCAGCATGTTTGGGAAGGCGACGGCAGTCATCGGCATACTCCTGGGGGTTCGCAAAGCCCGGTCCGGGGCGGTAAACTTAACGGCGTTAAGATACGTGGAAGTGACGTAATGTCAAGACAAGCCGGAGGGCAGAAAGGGCCCTACCACCATGGCGACCTGCGTCGGCAAATGACCGAGGCGGCCGTCGCACTGGTGGAGCAGGAAGGAATCGACTCGCTGAGCCTGCGCAAGCTGGCTGACCGCGTTGGCGTATCGCAAACGGCGCTTTATCACCATTTCCGCGACAAGCAGGCGTTGCTGTGTGCCATCGGTGAAGCTGCGATCGAGCGTTTTGCGGGGGAAATGCGGCAGGGCCTGACACAGGTCCAGGGGCATGAGGCGCAGTTCGAACGGTTCGTGACCGTCTATGTCCGGTTTGCGCTGGACCATCCCGAGCTCTATGAGCTGCTTTTTGGCCGCGTCCTCTGGAAGGCCGACGGGGCGGAGAGCGAGTCCTTTCGTGCCAGGGCACGCGCCTCGTTCCGTGGATTTGCAGAGGTGGTCAAGGGGTTGCAGTCCCAGGGATGGCTGTCGCCCGATCTGGATCCGCTACGACTGGCACAGGTCATGTGGAGCACGCTGCACGGGCTTTGCTGCATGTATAACGACGGCCTTGCATTCTCACCGGGCGATGTCGAAGAAATCAGCCAGTATGCGCGCTGGCTGGTTGAGCGGATGCAAAGCAGGCGGTCCGAGGTGGCAGGCTCGAGATAAACCGGTTTATCTGCGGAGTCGAGGCCGGGACGTTCGGAGGCCAAACGTCAGGCAAAAAAAACGCCCACCGGGGAGGCAGGCGTGGCTGGTTCAATAAGGAACAACGTCAGTTGCCACGAATTCATGAAGCCCGACCAGCAGTTCAGCGCAATAACATGCGAGGCGTGCCAGGAGGCTTCTCGCAAAT
>DASSUO010000117.1:0-2124 GCA_035706925.1 Moraxellaceae bacterium | reverse complement strand
GACAAGGTGACCAACGGCTTCTTCGGCATCGGCGCCGCGATCGGCAACCTGAGCAAGGACGTAGCCGTGGGGTTCGGCCAAGTGACCGCGAACAGCGATCGCAACGCCTGGGCTATCACCACGGCCGTGCAGAACGACGGCGACAAGACACGCGCCCTGCTGGTTGCCCAGAACGAGGCCAACCTGCAGCGTCAATTGTCCGTGGCCGAGGCGCAGCTCGCCGAGCAGCGTTCGATCAACCGCAGTCGTGAGATCGAGGTGAACGTCAGTCAGAACGTGAACCAGAACCAGATGCAGATGCAGCAACAGCAGCAACTGGCCGCCCTGACGTCCACGCTCACCGGTCTGGCAAACCAGATCAACCGGTCGCAGCAGGACATCATCGCGGTGGGCAGCACGCTGCGCGGCATCGACCAGAACGCGGCGAACACCAACATCCGCTGACGCGGTGGGGAGGACGGTCATTGGCCGCCCTCCTTGCGTTGTTTTCGCCTTTGTTGCTGTCGCAATGCGGCGTGCATCCGCTCCGCCACGGTACGCACGCGCAACCAAGTCTGTACAAGCCGTTTGTGCTCCCGTAATCCGCCGACGTAGGCCGATCGTGCTTCGTTGTTCATGATCGCCGTGGCGAGCGCCAGGCTTTTCTCCGCGTCCATGACGTGGCGCAAAGCAATGTCGAGTCGCTGATCGTTATTCATTCGCCGTCCTCTTCGTCCTGGTAAGCCATCTGCAGGTCGATCAACCGCTTGAGATGCGCGTTCAGCACGCAGAGACCAAGCCACATCAATGCTGCGCCCAGATACACCGCCCCGGCAGTAAACTCGCTGTGGTAATCGGCCGTGAGGGCGAGAGCCCCGAGGCAGTAAAAACAAAAAAGCTCTGCGTTCATACCCGTCCACTCCCCCTGCAAGCACACACGACTTTGTGGTAACCGCATATCCGGCACCCGCTCGGCTCGGCGAACGATCCGCCGGTGGCGAGCACGTCATTGATCCGCAAGATGACCTCGCGGTATTTTTCCGGCTTGAGATCGGCGATCTTCTCCGTGCCGTAGAACAACCCGAAACGCTGGAACATCCAGCGCAACTCCTTGACGCCGCGCTCGCGAAACAGCCGTTGCGCGGCGGCCTCGACGTCATCCAGCGTCGGCGAGTAGTGCTCCCGCAACCACGCCCGCCAGGCGTAGCGGTACTCCTTGAGGAGCAGGTCTTCCGCCTGGTCGAGCGTCAGGCACGCCCAGTCCCACTCGCGCGCCCACTCGACGAACTCGCGCTCGGCGCCGGCGGCTTTCAGGTCGTTGCTGGTTAAAGTGTGCATAGTTATAGTCACTTTGTCAATGCAAGTTGTTAGTCTTTTCTGTACCTGTACCCTTCATACCCCGCCGCCGCGAGGGGCAGGCCCTGCCGCCAGCCGGTGCTGTCCGACATGATGGCGGCGAGATGATCAGCGTTGAACTCGTCGCTGTCCGGAGCCTCGGTGACCAGTTCGTCATGGACAGTCAGCACGATCTCGTAGCCGTGGTGCTCGGCGACCGGCATGCTCGTGGTGATGACGTCGCGGGCTGCTGCCTGCGTAATGTTTTCCGCGAGCCGGCCAGCGAAGGTCTTTAGCCGTTCCCATTTCCTGGTGTACTGATTGATGCCCATGAAGGACAGCGTGCCGTCCTCCTCGACACGCGGCTGCGGGTAGCATAGTATGCGACCGGATGGCAGCCTCGCGTACATCCAGTTGCCGGAGCGACGATATATGACGCGGTGCCCCGCGTGGAAGTTCACGTTTGGTGTGTCCAGTGCGGAGCGAAAGGCGTTGCTGCAGGCGCTCCACAACTCCACGGTTCTGGGGTGCGCCGCGCGCCATAGCCGCTTGAGACTTTCGCAGACGACGAAGATGTGCTCCGGCATCCCGCGGTGGAATTTCTTCTCCACGGCGAACCTGTAGAAGTCTTTGGCCTCTGCCAGCACTTCCGGCGGTATCGTCTTGCGGGCCTGCTCCGCAAGTTTTCCGAGATCCAGCCGGTAGACGTCTGCAAAGGCTCGGAACGCCGCCGCCCCTCCCTGGTAGCCGCAGTTATGCGCCAACGCTGGGGTCGTACTCGTTAAAACCGTAAATCGCGCCCTCGGCCCA
>DASSUO010000116.1:0-6568 GCA_035706925.1 Moraxellaceae bacterium | reverse complement strand
GCACCGATTCAGTCAGTGGCCTGACGGAAAGCTACCTCTCGAAGAATGTGCTGGGCACCAATGGCAGCACGTTGAGCGTGAATGGCGGCTACACCGTCAATGATGGCAACGGGGGCCTCAATTACGCGGTGGTGCTCAATACGGCGCTCGGTACGATCACGCCGGCAACGCTGACATTGAGCGCTTCCACCAATACCAAGGTCTACGACGGCACGACCAGTGCCAGCGGCACAGTGGGGGTAAGCGGCCTTATCGGCACTGACAGCATTTCGGGCCTGACCGAAAGCTATGTGTCGAAGAATGTGCTCGGAACGAATGGCAGCGCGATCAACGTCAACAGCGGATTCACGCTGAACGACGGCAACGGCGGCCTCAACTATACGCTGGTGCTCAACGCGGCACTCGGCACGATCACGCCGGCCACGTTGACGCTGAGCGCCACGAGCAATACCAAGATCTATGACGGAAACACGAGCGCCGCGGCCGCCGTCGGGGTCAGCGGACTCCAGAGCGGCGACACCATCACGGGGCTGCTCGAAAGCTACGCATCAAAGAACGTTCTGGGCACCAACGGAAGCACGCTGAATGTGGATGCCGGCTACACCATCCACGACGGAAACGGAGGTGCCAACTACAACGTGGTAACCAACTCCACCACGGGAACGATCAACCCGGCGGCGCTCACGATTGCGGTGGTCGATGCAGCCAAGCCACTTGGAGCACCGCTGCCGCCTCTCGACGCAACAACGTCGGGGTTTGCCCCGGGCGACAGCCTCGCGAGTCTCTCGGGTTCCCTGCAGTTCCTAACCTCCGCCACCCAGGCATCGCCCGTTGGCGTCTACCTGGTGACGCCGGCAGGTGTGAGCAGCCCCAATTACACCATCTCTTTTGTGGGCGGCACCCTGACGGTCCTGCCGTCCTATCCGCAGATCCTGGCGGCGCGCGTTCTCGCCGAGACCAGAAACAACACGCATGACACCTCTGGCGGATTTGTGGAGGAGCTGGCAAAGAAACGGCACCGGACCACGCAAGTCGTCATCAAGAACGGCGGCCTGAACTTGCCATCCGACATGGATAACGAGGACGGACTGTAGTTTTCACCCTGCGGAACCTGTCGACGGAAACGCCGACAGGTTCCGGCCGTCATGGGTTTCAAGAATCAGTCATGGAGACTGACTTTGTTGACGCAAGGACATTCGGGACTTTCTTTATGGACAACTTGATGCTTCTGAAGACGACCTTGGGTGTTGTCATTGTCGGCGTTGCCTCATTTGCCGTTGCCGCGACACCGCCGGATGCTGGCCAGACCCTTCAACAGATGCAGAGCGCACCGCCACCGGCCGTGCCGGCGCCGCCACCGCCAACCCTCATCAATGAAACGCCGCCGGTGGAGGCGCATGCGGAGGGCAAGGGTGAGACGGTTCATGTCGTACACGTCATGTTCCGGGGTAATACCGTATTCGACAGCGAATTACTGAGCCGGGTCGCCCGTATTGAAAATACGGACGCGACCTTGGCGGACCTTCGCGCGGCCACCCGTCGCATCAGCCAGTTCTATCACGAACATGGCTATCTGGTGGCGCGCGCCTATGTTCCGCCGCAGGACATAACCGGCGGAGTGGTCACCATCGCCGTGCTGGAAGGCAAGTTGGGCCGCATCACAGTCCACAATCGCAGTGACGTGGAGGATTCGCAGATAAAACAGACCGTGACGAAGCAGTTGCCCATCAACGGCCCGGTCAACAGTGCCGGCGCCAATCGTGCCTTGTTGCTGTTGCAGAAGACGCCAGGCATTCGCGATGTGCAAGGCAGTCTTCAGCCCGGGGCTGCCGTCGGTACAACGGCCCTTACCGTGGAGACAAGGGCAGCCCCCGTTGTCAGCGGCAGTGTTGCCGTCGACGATTACGGGAGCAGCTTTACCGGCATGGATCGACTGAGTGGCAGCCTGATTTTTTCCAACCTGACGTCGCAGGCCGACCAGCTCTCTCTCCAGGGCATCATTACCGAGCACAACGGGCTGGATAACGGGCGCATCGCCTGGGATTTCCCGGTGCTTGACGATGGCGCGCGCGCAGGATTGTCGTGGAGCCATACCCGCTACGAGCTCGGCAAACAGTTCGCTGCGCTCGACGTTCATGGCACGGCCGACATTTCCGCGCTCTATGCCAGTTATCCGCTGGTGCTAACGCCAACCTCGCAAGTGAATGGCAATGTTTCGGTGGAGTGGCGCGAGCTGAGTGATACTACGGGCGCACTCTCCTTCGCCGACCGAAAATCGGTTGCCGCCACGGTGTTTACGTTGAGTGGAAATTTTGCCGACACGGTCCTTCGCCTGCCTGCCACCAATGAGTGGAAGGTGGCGGCGACTTTTGGCGATCTGGATCTCAATACGCCGAGCGTTGCGGCAATGGACGCCATTTCGGCGCACACGGCAGGCCACTATCAGAAGGGTGTCGTCAGGCTAAGCCGCGAGCAGTCGATAATCGGTGATCTCGCGGTCTATGTGGGAGGCACGGCACAGCGCTCCGACGGTAATCTGGATTCGTCCGAGCAGTTCTTTCTCGGGGGACCCAATGGCATTCGTGCCTATCCGATCGGCGAAGCCCCTGGCGACCAGGGTTGGCAAGGAACGCTGGAGGCCCGCTATCGCCTGCTGCGCTGGTATCAGGTAATCGCCTTTCATGACCTCGGCATGATCGAGGCGAATCACACGCCCTATATCAATCAGCAGAATGGCCGTCACCTGTCCGGATCCGGGGTGGGCCTCAACGGCAACTGGACGTCATTCAGCTTCAAGGCGGCGCTGGCCTGGCGCGGCGGAAGTGACATACCGACGTCTGACTCGGACAAGCGGCCACGGTTCTGGCTGCAGGGCATGTATGTATTCTGACCGACTCATCCCCTCGCCGATTGTCTGACGGCACGCCGCCTGCTTCATCGCGGGCAGGCGGTGCGCCGTCGACCTACGCCGAGCATCAACAAGGGCGCGCTTGCCACCAGGGCGCGGGCGCCGTCATCCGGCGATACAAGCGCTCGCCAACCCAATAAACTAGGAATCCGTTTTTCATCGCCCGGGATTCCATCGTCATGTTTGCCAACAGAACTGCATACTTCAAGGCACTGATCCTTGTCCTGCTGTGCTGCTCCGGTTGCGGGTCTGCAGTATCCGCGGACCAGGGGACACTCGACGGTGCAACGTTCGAGGTCGGCTTTTCCCCCAATCACGGCTCGCTGGAGCTGGTCGTGAAGACCATTCACGAAGCGAAGAAGCAGATACTGGTGGCGGCCTACGCCTTCAGTTCAAAGCCCGTTGCCCAAGCGCTTCTGGAAGCCTCGCAGCGTGGTGTCGAGGTCAAGGTGGTGGCCGACGAGAAGCAGAATGGCCGGTCCTACTCGGCGGTCACCTTTCTGGCCAATCAACACATCGCTGTCCGGCTCAACGGCAATTACGCCATCCATCACAACAAGTTCATGGTGATCGACGGCGATACCGTGGAAACCGGCAGCTTCAACTACAGCGCAGCGGCCGCCAGCAAGAACGCCGAAAATGTGCTGGTCATCCGTAATGCGGCACCCCTGGCGCAAGTGTACGCGCAGGAGTGGCAGCGCCTGTGGGACGAAGCGACGCCGCTCGCCGCCCGCTACTGAGCATGGGCACTTTGCCGCGTCACCTGAGAGCGAAGAGCTGAACGAGGCGTTCCTCTTGCCAGGATCCCTGATCTTGGGGCCGCCATTCCGGCGTGCTAGCGTATAGTCATCGCGGTGACGAATTACGCCACCACAACCCATAGCCGCGCATCGCGCGTCGGCCGTCAGGACATTCTCATGACAGGGACGGCGTCTACCTCCAGCCCTGATGCCCGCCTTCCCGATGTCGTGGCCGGGCTCTCCATCGCGGGTCTTCTCCTGCCAGAGGCGGTGGCCTACGCCGGCATTGGCAACATGCCTCCCCAGGCCGGCGTCATCGCACTCTTTGTCGGCCTGGTGACGTACGGACTGGTCGGCGGAAGCCGCTTCGCAATTGTTGCCGCCACGTCGTCGTCCGCCGCGGTGCTTGCCGCCGCCATGCACTCGCTGGCGGGGGGCGATCCCGTCCTGCGTCTCGCCATGTCGGCAGGACTCATTCTCCTCACGGGGCTATTGTTCCTCGTTGCTGCTCTCGGCCGATTCGGCAGCATTTCCGACTTCATTGCCAAACCGGTGTTGCGCGGTTTCACCTTCGGTCTGGCGGCCGTCATCATCATCAAGCAATGGCCAAAGATCGCCGCCGTGCATACGCACGAAAACAGTCCGCTGCCCCTGGTATGGGAGCTCGTGCAACGGACGCATGAGTGGAATCGCCTCGGTCTCGCGACGGGGTTGATTGCCCTGGCGCTCCTCGCCGTCATGAAACGTTTTGAGCGACTGCCCGGCGCATTGATCGTCATTGCACTGGGTGTTGCCGCGGCTCACATGGTGCCCTTCGAGTCCTACGGTGTTGCACTGGTAGGCGACATCTCCCTGCATATGCCAACGCCGGATCTTCCCGTTCTCAGTTGGGCGGACTGGTTGCGGCTCGGCGAGCTGGCGGGCGCCATGGTGCTCGTCCTTTATGCAGAATCCTATGGCTCCATCCGCAGTTTCGCGCTGAAACATGGTGATGCCTTCAAGCCCGATCGCGAGTTGCTGGCGTTGGGGCTGTCCAATCTGGCCGCCGGACTTTTTCACGGCATGCCAGTGGGCGCCGGTTACTCGGCCACATCCGCCAATGAGGCCGCCGGCGCACAGTCGCGTGCCGCGGGTTGGGTGGCAGCGCTCTTTGTCCTGTTGATCGTGCTTGCGCTCGGCCACTACATCGCGCGCATACCGGAGCCGGTATTGGCGGCCATCGTCATTCACGCAGTGGCGCATGCGCTGAATCCGGACGTGTTCCGGCCTTACTTCCGTTGGCAGCGCGATCGTGTCGTCATCCTTGTCGCCGTCAGTGCCGTGCTGCTGTTCGGCGTACTCGACGGCCTTCTTGCCGCCGTCATCATGAGTCTCGCGGTCATGCTGCGGCAGATGGCGCAGTCCCGCCTGTCGGAGCTCGGGCAGTTCAATGGCGGCCATGACTATGTGTCCCTGCAGCTTCACCCCGAGGCAATGCCTCATCCGGGGCTGCTAATCGTACGGCCCGAAACCCCGCTTTTTTTCGCCAACGCCGATCGCATTCTGGGCGAGTTGCGCATGCTGCTGTTGCAGAAACCGGATGTGCATACCGTCATCCTGAGCCTGGAGGAAACAGCCGATCTCGATGGCACAAGCCTGGAGGCCCTCACCGAGCTGGCCGCCGAAGTTGCGGCGCAGGGCCGTACCCTGCTGCTGGCCCGGCTCAAGGAGCAGGCCCGCCAGGCACTGGAGCATGCCGAGATTCCCACATTGCCGCGGACCTTGATGGATTTCTGGAGCGTGGACGACGCCGTCTGCGCGGCGGAGGCGCGACAGCGCTGAATGCGCAGGGCGGTTATGTTGGAGTGATGCAAGTCGGTCTGCGACCGCGGCAATTGTGCATATCCCCGACGGGATGCACTGCACAATGGCCCTCACGTGAATGCAGCGGAGGAAAGAAGGGCTGTCGTCAGTCCGGTGACGGCTTGACCTTGCGTCCGTCGCGCGCGCTGCCAGCGGACTGGCCCGTGCGCAGCCGGTACCAGCGCATGAACGACGACACATCATTGAAGCCAAGCCGGTTGCCGATATTCTCCAGCGTGGCCGCCGTCTTCAGCAATTCACTCGCCAGAGCGAGACGAGCGTCGTCCAGAATGCGCATATAAGACGTTCCGCGCTGCGACAACGACCGGTGCAAGTGCCGGCTGCTGATGCCCAGATCGGCCGCCAGCGTATCGCGACTGACAATGCCTTTCTGAATCAGCACATTCATTCGATCGCGAACGCGCGTGAGAAAGTCGACGGACGTTTGCCGCTGGGCCAATTGCCGCTCCGCCTCCTGTTCCAGCGTACCTTTCAGTCCGTGATCCGCCACCCGAAGCGGCAAGCCCAGTGCGCCTGGCTTCAGCACAAGACCGGAGTGGGGCTGGTTGAACTTGATCGGGCAGCGGAATACCTGCTTGTATGCGTCCAGATCCTGCGCAGATTCGGGGGGCGGAAAGGCGAAGCGGATTTCCAGAAGAATGCTGGAGCGCTTCTCGTTCACCAGCGGCAGGATGTCGTAGAACGTACCCAGTGCGAATTCGACTATGGCGCGCGCCACATCGGGATCGCATCCCCGTGTCTCAAGGCTCCAGATGGCGGCCCCGGGTTCGTGAATCAGTGACGTGAAAAAGACGTCACCCAATAGCGGCTCATAGCGGGCAATGGCCTCCACAATTTCCTTCAACGTGGTGCATGCCTGGACAATGTGCCCGATGACGCCGAAGCCGGCAGAAAAAGTCTTCTGGGAGAGGTGGAGTCCGATGGTCCGGTCACCGGTATGCTCGATGCCGGCCCGGATCAGTGCAGAGCCCAATGACAGGTAAACCCAGGGCTCGGACACATCAAACGGCGCCGCACGGAGACCGGCCGACTGCAGGATCGCAGGGGCATCGGCGCC
>DASSUO010000115.1:0-4366 GCA_035706925.1 Moraxellaceae bacterium | reverse complement strand
GGCCACCGTCTTCTTCGGGCTGCAGATGTTCATCAAGCAGTACCTGCTGAAACCTTTCAGCCGGGCCGACGTCGACGAAGCTGAAGAGATCGCCGCGCTGCACGGCGTGCCGTTCAACCGCGCGGGCTGGGACTACATCCTCGAGAAGTACGACGGCTTCCTGCCCATCGAGATCCAGGCCCTGCCGGAAGGCATGGTGGTACCGGTGAAGAATGCGCTGGTGCAGGTGGTGAATACCGATCCCGAGTGCGCTTGGTTGACGAGCTATGTCGAAACCGCGCTGCTGCGTGCAGTGTGGTACCCGACCACGGTCGCCACGCTCTCGTATGCCTGCAAACAGGTGATCCGCCGCTATCTCGAGGAGACAGCGGAGTCAGTGGAGGGCCTGCCCTTCAAGCTGCACGACTTCGGCGCGCGAGGAGCGACCTGCGAAGAGGCCGCCGCTATCGGCGGGCTCGGGCACTTGGTGAACTTCATGGGCTCGGACACCATGAGCGCCGTGGTCGCCGCGCGTCGCTTCTACAACGAGAAGATGGCCGCGTTCTCGATCCCCGCTGCCGAGCACAGCACGATCACGAGCTGGGGCCGTGACGGTGAGAAGGATGCGTACGCGAACATGCTCAAGCAGTTCGCCGGCTCCGGGAAACTCGTGGCGGTGGTGAGCGACAGCTACGACCTCTTCAACGCCATCGACAACCTCTGGGGCGGCGAGCTGAGGTCGCAGGTGGAGCAGAGCGGCGGCACGCTGGTGGTGCGCCCAGACAGTGGCGAACCGGTGGAGATCGTGTCGGCCGCCATTGAGCGGCTGATGGCGAAGTTCGGATTCCGTGTCAACGGCAAGGGCTACAAGGTGCTGCCCGACTGCGTGCGCGTAATCCAGGGCGATGGCATCTCGCTGGTGAGCCTCGAGGCCATCCTCGCGGAGATGAAGCGGCGCGGGCTCTCGGCCGACAACATCGCTTTCGGCATGGGCGGCGAGCTGCTGCAGAAGCTCAATCGCGACACGCAGAAGTTCGCGATGAAGGCCTCGAGCGCCTGTGTCAATGGCGTGTGGCGCGATGTCTTCAAAGATCCCGCGACGGATCCTGGCAAGCGTAGCAAGCGTGGCCGCCTTGCTGTGATCCGCAATGCTGCTGGCGTACTGGAGACGATCCGCGAGGATGAACTTAACGGTCGCGATAACCTGTTGCGTGCTGTGTTCCGCAACGGTGACCTGATCGTGGACGAGAACCTGGCTGTGATCCGTGCCCGCGCGGTCTGAGTCCGAACAGAAGCAAAAAAAGGCGAAAGCCAAGGGAGTAGAAAAATGAATCTGTTGAGTGCTTTCAACATCCGCTACATCAAGGCGGATCCCAGCACCTATCTGATGCAATACAAGAAAGGCGCACTGAAGCGCGAAGGAGTCGGCCTAGCATTTTATTACTTCGCCCCCAGCACCTCGCTGGTTGCCATTCCCACTGCGAGCATGGAGGCGCCCTTCATGCTGCGCGAGGTGACGCGCGATTTCCAGGAAGTCACCGTGCAGGGCCTCCTGATCTATCGCGTGGCGTCGCCGCAACAGCTGGCGGCCAGTATGAACTTCACGTTGGATGCCAACGGCCAGGGCTATATCAGTAAGGATCCCGAGAAGCTCCCGAATCGCTTGGTCAACCTCGTGCAGGTGGCTATCCGTGACGAGATTCAGGGTCTAGAACTGCGGGAGGCATTGGCCTCTACTGAGAGCATTGCCGAGCGTCTGAAGGAACGGCTGAAAAGCGCCGACATGGTGGCTGAGCTTGGCATGAAGGTCGTCGACCTTACCTTGCAGGCCATCAAACCCTTTCCGGACACCGCTCGGGCGTTGGAAGCAGCGGTGCGTGAGCGACTGCTCCAAGAGGCAGACGAGGCCCTCTACCTGCGCCGCAACTCGGCCATCGAGCAGGAGCGTGCGATCAAGGAGAACGAACTGCGCACCGAGATTGCGGTCGAGGCCAAGCGCCGCGAGATTCAGGAGGCACAGATCGAGGCGCAGCGTGCCATCAAGGAGCGCGAACGCCGCATCCGCCAAGAGGAGATGGAAGGCAAGGTCACGCTGGAGGCGAAGAACCAGGAGCTCATCACGTTAAGCACGGAGAATGCCCGCAAGGAAGCCGATGCCAAAGCCTACGGCCTTACGGCGGTGCTCAAGGCAATGGAGGGAATGGACCCGCGCGTCCTGGAGACCATCACCATGGCTAATCTGACGCCCGACCAGCTCGTGGCTCAGGCCTTCAAGTCGCTGGCGGATAACGCCGAGCGCATTGGCGAGTTCAATATCGCGCCAGACATGCTGCGCGAGTTGAAGGGCCTGCGTAAATGAGACCACAGAGCGAGCGCAAGATTCTCCTCGTCTGGCGCTTGTCGCGGCTGGACGAGGTGGTCGCGCGCTACAACACGCAGGAACAGGCGCGCTTCCAGCTGGAGAGTATGGGTCGCGACTTCGGTGGGCTGTTGGAAGAGGATCGGCATTATAAGGCTGTGCTGGATGAGGCAGAAGCAACGCTACGGACGCTGGGTCGCGTGCAGCGACTGGAGCGCGGCTTCCTACCGAATTTCCTGTTCGGCCCGGACGATGTTGTTGTCGTGGTAGGGCAGGACGGGCTGGTGGCCAATACCTTGAAATACCTGGAGGGGCAGCCCCTTGTTGCCATCAATCCGGACCCCGGCCGCATCGAGGGTATTCTGCTGCCTTTTCGGCCGGAGGAGCTCGGCGGCATCGTGAAGGCCACACTGGCGGCCAAGGTGAAGTATCAGGCTGTGACGATGGCCGAGGCGGTGACTAGCGATGGCCAGCGCCTGCTCGCGGTCAATGACTTCTTCGTCGGTGTGAAAGGCCACACCTCCGCCCGCTATGAGATCGAGTGGAACGAGCGCCGGGAATATCAATCCTCCAGCGGCATCATCGTTTCCACAGGACTTGGCTCCAGCGGCTGGATGCGCTCGGTGCTGATGGGTGCCGAGGGCATTTGCCGGGCGGCGGGCATGCATCTGCCGGCCGCTTCGCTGCTGAGCCATGCGCGTTGGGACGCACGTGAACTGTATTTCTATGTGCGCGAGCCGTTTCCGGGGCGCGCGGCCTCGGTCGACATCATCTTTGGGAGGGTGGAGTCAGGCCGGCCGCTGTCCCTGTTTTCTGACATGGCTGAGAAAGGCATTCTCTTCAGCGACGGCATGGAGGATGACTTCGTCGCCTTCTCGGCGGGGCTGGAGATCAGCATTGGGGTGGCGGAACGACAAGGTCAGCTGGTGATTTGAGCAGTCAACAGTATAGAGACATATAGGGGATGAGCTGATGCAGTCCGATCTGAAAATAAGTATGGCACTAGAAAGCCCCCTCGTTGGCCCTAAAGCCGAGCCCGGCAGCTGCGATAATTCGTTGGGTGCGGTTTTCCTTAATGGCGACCTGGTAGTAGAAGAGGCACTCTCTACCATCTGGGACCGGGCAAGATAGTGCCATGGTGTTGGCTGTCTGTTGACCTAGTGAGACTGCCAGTTCGTCAGATGGCTATCCAGCCATTAATCGGGGTTTCTAATGTTGGGTGTTTGCGAAAATTCTTCTGCCGTCGGCGTGGACAGCCTGCGCTACCACGCCACGGTCCTGTCCAACTTGGCCCGCGCCTACGACCGCTATGCCCGCGTATACGACAAGGTGCGGATTGCGGAAAGCACCTATCCCGACGAGTTCTACCTGTTGCCGCGCGAGCAGCTCGGCATCGGCCTGGAAAAGGCGGGTCGGCTGGCGGCGCGCACTGGCCTGGCCGGAGAGCGCACCGTCGTGCTCGAAACGCATGTCGCGCCGGAGCGGTTGCGGCCGAATACTCGAAACGGACGCGGCGAGATCCTGGAGGCATCGCATATCGAGGTCGCCGGTGTCCTGCTGCCCGAGGCGGATGGCACGCTCCGGGCCGTGTCGATCGAAGAGGCCATGGCCCTGGCCTTCCAGGTCTTCGCGCCGCGGTTGCAGGCCTGGACCGACCTGAAGCCACGCAGTTTTTCAATCCTGCCTGTGGCCAGGGGCTGCCAGGCGGCCTGTTCATTCTGTTTTTCCCGGGCGTCCATTTCCGAAGAGCAGCAGCAGGAAACGCTGACGCTGATGCAGATCCGTCGTGGCCTGCTCGAAGCCAAAGCAAAAGGCGCGGAGCGGGCGGTGATTACCGGCGGCGGTGAGCCAGGGCTGCTGAAATTCGAGCGGTTGCTGGAGATGATCGCGGCCTGCCATCAGGTGCTGAGCAAGGTCACCCTGATTACCAACGGCCATACGCTGGGCAGTTTGCTCGAGGCGGAGCGCCGGGCAGGGCTGCAGGCATTGCAGCAGGCGGGGCTGGGCACGCTGTCGGTCTCCCGCCAT
>DASSUO010000114.1:0-20432 GCA_035706925.1 Moraxellaceae bacterium | reverse complement strand
CTGGTTATTCCAGCTTGAAGGGGGCAGAGATGAAGGTCAGGGCAGGGGAGCACATCGCCAAGGCGGCCGACTACGGCCAGATAGATCTACCCCTCCACCAACGCACTGACCTTCCCCCAAGGAAGTGCCAGGGATGCGGGGAGACAAAGCCAGCCAGCGCCTTCAGCACCGACAAGCGATGGCTCCGGCGGGTCTGCAAGGCTTGCAGGGCAGGGAAGGAGCGGGAGAGGTATATCCATGATGACACCACAACGGATCCGCGGCTGAATGCCTGGTTCAGCGGGAAGTGGCGAGTTAAGACGGAGGAGGCGTAAGGTTTCCTGACGACTCGGGCGCACTGCAGAATGGAGCCTCTACTCAACCCACCTAACCGGAGATTGCCATGAAGAAGGGCAAGAAGGGCGGCAAGGGCAAGCCCTGCTGATTTCTGACGATTCCCGGAGCCGGCCCAATCCTACCCATGGACAAGCCGGCCCCGGCACCCATACCCCGCAACGCCCGCCGGCCGGCCTCTACCCGTAACTTGAGGTGAGACATGGCCAAGCGAGAGCCTATCTACAAGCCAGCCGACTACATTGACGAGATCTGCGACTGGATCGCCCAAGGCAAGACTCTCCGGGACTACTGCCGTCAGGAGGGGAAGCCGCATTACACGGTGGTCTATGGGTGGAGGCTGGATGATGACGACTTCGCCCAACGCTTCGCGCGCGCACGCGATATAGGCCATGACGCCCTGGCCGAGGAGTGCCTGGAGATTGCCGACGAGTCTGCCTTCGATGCTATCGAGGGGGAGGACGGCGCCCTTCGGACGAATTTCGAGGTCATCCAGCGCAGCAAGCTCCGGGTGGAAACGCGCCTGAAGCTGCTGGCCAAGTGGTCGCCCAAGAAGTACGGCGACAAGATCGACGTAAACCACTCCGGCAGTATTTCCAGCCCAACCGACCTGACTGATGACCAGCTCGCAGCTATCGCCGCAGGCCGCAGCCGCTGAGTTGCTGGCCCGGCGACGTGCCCGGGTCGACCTCATTGAGTTTGCCAAATACACCAATCCGGCCTATGTGCCGGCGGCCCACCATCGCCTGATTGCTGACAAGCTCGAGGCGGTGGCCAGGGGGGAGATAAAGCGCCTCATCATCGCCATGCCTCCCCGCCACGGTAAGTCGGAGCTCGCCTCGCGCCGCTTCCCGTCCTGGTTCCTTGGGAACTACCCCGACCAACCCATCATTGCAGCCAGCTACAACGCCGAACTAGCCGGAGACTTTGGCCGGGAGGTTCGCAACATCGTCGGCAGCCCCGAGTACCAGGCGCTATTCCCGGTGACGCTGGCAGAGGACTCGAAAGCCGCTAATCGCTGGCATACCAGCAGGGGCGGCGGCTATGTGGCTGCGGGCGTAGGTACGGCAATCACAGGCCGCGGGGCCAAGATCCTGCTGATTGACGACCCGTTCAAGGACCGCAAGGAAGCGGACTCCGAGCTTAACCGACAGCGGGTAAAGGACTGGTACACCTCGACCGCCTACACCCGCCTGATGCCGGGGGGCGCCATCATCGTCATTCAGACCCGCTGGCATGACGACGACCTGGCCGGCTGGCTGCTAGCCGAACAGGAGCGAGGAGGGGACAAGTGGGGCGTACTTTGCCTGCCTGCTATCAACGGTGAGGGCAAGGCCCTGTGGCCTGAGTGGTATCCCATTGAGCGCCTGCAGGAGATCCAGGCGGTACTGCCTGCCCGCGACTGGAACGCGCTCTACCAGCAGAACCCCATTCCTGATGACGGCGACTACTTCAAGGGCGACTGGTTTGGGGAGTATGACTTCCCCCCAAAGGGCCTATCGGTCTATGGGGCTTCGGACTATGCCGTGACAGATGGGGGAGGGGACTACACCGAGCACGGGGTATTTGGCATGGATGCCAACGGGAACCTGTACGTGCTGGACTGGTGGTTTGGCCAGACCACTTCGGATGTCTGGATTGAGTCGAAATGCGACCTGATCCGCAAGCATAACCCCGCCTGCTGGTTTGGTGAGGCTGGCCCTATCCGCCGGGCCGTCGAGCCATTTATGGTCCGCCGCATGATGGAGCGAAACACCATCTGCAGGATTGAGTGGCTGCCGTCCATTGCCGACAAGGAGGCCCGTGCCCGCGGCTTCCAAGGTCTGGCCAGCATGGGCAAGGTATTCCTGCCCAAGCACGCCGCCTGGAAGGGGCACGTCCTGCAGCAGTTGATGCGATTCCCGGCCGGCAAGCATGACGATGCCGTCGACGTTTGCAGCCTGCTTGGCCGCGGCATGGAGCACATCACCCCGGCTGTCTCGAGCGCACCCCTCAAGTACCGCAGCCTCGGCACTGTCTGACGATTCCAGCCCGCCCTAGAACTGCCTCCATTGCTACCCGCAGAGGCAGGCCCCATGGGCAAGATGAATGAATCCGACCTGAACGCCATCCTTGACGCCCACATTGCTAGCAGCATGGGTAAGGAGGGCGGCAGGCTGTCCGAGGACCGCCGCAAGGCCCTGGAGTACTACTACGGCGAGGCCAAGGGCGACCTTGCTCCCCCTGATATCGAGGGACGCTCGAGCTATGTCGCTACCGAGGTGGCGGATACCGTCGAGTGGATCATGCCGACCCTGATGCGGATCTTCACGGCCGGGGACAATGCCGTCGAATTCGTCCCCCAGCGCCAGGAGGACGAGCTCGCCGCCAAGCAGGCGACGGATTACGTCAATTACGTGTTCTACCGCCAGAACGAGGGCTTCCTGATCCTGCATACCTGGTTCAAGGACGCCCTGCTGCAGAAGTTCGGGGTAGTGCATTCATGGTGGGACAAGCACGACGAGGATGTCCGGGAGGAGTACCGCGGGCTGTCCCCGGACGAGCTCGCCTTCCTGCTCCAGAACAACCCCGACCTGACCGTGATCGAGCAGGGGCCGAACGAGGACAAGCCCGAGCTGCTGGACGTTTCCTTCAAGCGCACCAAGGCGGTAGAGCGGGCCTGCGTGGACAACATCCCCCCCGAGGACTTCCTGGTCGATTCTGGCGCCCGTAACCTGATCAACCCTGCCTTTGTCGGCCACCGCGTCAAGCGCACCCTTTCCGAGCTACGCGCCGCCGGCTTTCCGCAGGACAAGCTGGACAAGCTGGGGGATGACAAGAACGCCGGCTGGTCTACCGAGGGGGCGGAGCGCGCCGGCCACGATGACGAGAACAGCTACTGGCACAACGGCGGATCCGATGCCCTGGACGTGGACGAATCCCGCCGGGAGCTGTGGCTCTATGAAATCTACCTGCAGTGCGACTATGACGGGGATGGCATTGCCGAATGGCGGCAGGTGAAGCGGGCCGGCAAGGAGATCCTGAGCAACAAGAAGGTAGACGGCCACCCCTACAGCGGGGCCAGCCCGATCCTGATGTCTCACCGCCTGATCGGCCGCTCGCTGGCTGACCTGGTGATGGACCTGCAGCGCCTCAAAACGGCCATCATGCGCCAGGCGCTGGACAACATGTATCTGATCAACAACGGTCGGTACTACGTCGACATGACCAAGAAGGTCAATCTGGACGACCTGCTGAACAGCCGGCCGGGCGGGATGGTCCGCGGCATGGGCCCCAATGCCATTGAGCCGCTGTCCCCGCCTGCCATCGGTGGCGGCGCCTTCCAGATGATCGAGTACGTCGATACGGTGAAGGAGAACCGGACGGGCGTTACCCGCTACAACCAGGGCATTGACGCCAATAGCCTGAACAAGACCGCCACTGGCATCAGCCAGATCATGTCCGCCTCGCAGCAGCGCATTGAGCTCATTGCTCGAGTGCTTGCGGAGACAGGGGTGAAAGACCTGTTCCGCAAGTTGCTGAAGCTGGTCACGCAAAACCAGAGCAAGGTGTCCATCGTGAGGCTGACGGGAGGCTATGTCCCGATTGACCCCCGCGCCTGGAAAACCCAATTCGACATGACCATCAACGTGGGCCTTGGCACTGGCAACAAGGACCAGCAGGCGGCCCACCTGACCAACCTCCTGCAGATGCAGCAGGGCATGGCCGCGGCTGGGATCGTCACCCCCCGCAACCTCTACGAGACCGCCAAGCGCCTGCCGGAAGCCTTGGGCTTCAAGGGCGACGCCTTCTTCACGGACCCCGAGCAGAACCAGCCGCAGCAGCCGCAGGGCCCCAGCCCCGAGGAGCAGAAGGCCATGGCGGATTCCCAGGAGAAGCAGGCCCGCTTCCAACTGGACGCCCACAAGCTGCAGGCCGACCAGCAGATCCGCATGGCTGAAATCGAGCTCAAGCGCGAGGAACTGGCCTTGAAGCGGATGGAGCTGGAGCAACGCGCCAAGCAGGCCGACGAGGACCGCGAGCTCAAGCTGATTGAGATTGCCAGCAAGGCCCCCGCCCCCCTGCCGCCTGTAGTCATGGAGCCAGAGGTTATTGAGGCGGAGGACGCCTACCCGGGCCTTGAGGACATGTTCAAGCAGGGTGAGGAGCAGTATCCCGAGATGCCCATGGAGGCCGGGATGGGCGGCGAAATGCCGTCCAACCATGTTTCTGACGATTCCATGCCGCCTGAATCTGGCGTCGGTCCTGAAGAGGGGATGACCGATGACTGACCGTGTGCAGCAGCTCGATGAAGAGATTCGCCGGGCTGAGTCCGCCAGGCAGGTAATTGAGCACCCGCTCTTTCAGGAAGCATTCAACACGTTGCGCGCCGAGGTAGTCCAACAGTGGGAGACCTCCCCGGCCAGTGACACTGAAGGGCGAGAGAAGCTATGGCTGATTTTGAAGGCGGCGGACAGGGCGCAAGCGCACCTGGTATCGCTGATGGAAACGGGAAAGCTGGCCGCGGCCGAAAAGCACAGGCTGCGGGACCGACTGAACCCGTGGGCGGAAACGCGCCGAGGGCTGCTGTGACCAAGGGCTGGCATGAGATTGCCCCGCTGATCGAGAAGATCGAGCGCGAGGAAGCCAAGTACGGCCTGCGCATCGTCAATGTGGCCACCAGCGCGACCCATCTTCCGGCCGAGCAGGACGGGCAGCGCATTCACCCCGGCCGCTTCGGTGGCTGGATCGTGCGGGAGGCGACCTTCGAGGACGCCAGCCTGGCCGCGGTAGTCGGCATGAGTGATGGATCCTCTGTTGGCCTGACGGTCGACGGCGATGTGGTGGAGGTGATCCATGGCTAACTTCGAGCAGATGGATACCCCTGTCGACCTCGAGGACCGCATTGGCGGCCTGCTGGGCGACGACCTGAGCATCGAGCGCAGCCAGGAAGCCCCGGCAGAGGCGGAAGCGCAGGAAAAGGCGGAGCCGGAGGCCAAGGCTGATGAAGCCGAGCACCCGAACAATGACGGCAAAACCGAGCCCACGCCAACCGATGAGCCGAAATACAAGGTCAAGGTGAACGGCCAGGAAATGGAACTGCCGGTCTCCGAGCTGATCAAGGGCTTCCAGTTGCAGGCGGACTACACCCGCAAGACGCAGCAGGTGGCCGAGGAACGCAAGGCGGTCGAGGGGGAGAAGGAGAAGCTCACCCGCGAGCGTGAAGAATTCGTGCAGCAGGCCAATACCGATATGGCCGTGCTGCGCAAGCAGATCGAGGCTGACGCGAAGGTCGACTGGAATGCGCTCCTGGAGAGCGACCCCATCGGCTACATGCGCGAGAAGCAAGCGGCGGAGGCTCGCCGCGACCAGTACTTCCAGCTCCGGCAGACGCAGGAGCAGGTGGTGAAAGCTCTGGAGCAGGAGCGGCAGGAGGGGCAGGCAGCCTATGTGGCCGAACAGGCGGGGATTCTTGCAAAAGAACTGCCCGACTATTTCGGCGACCAGGCCAAGTCGGAAGCCACGACGAAGCAACTGCGAGAGTTCATGCAAGGCATCGGGTACTCCGAAGCCGAGATTGCCAATGTCAGTTCCGCGAAGGACGTGAAGTTGCTCATCAAGGCGATGCGCTACGACCAGCTCGAGAGAGCCAAGGTCGAGGAGCAGAAGAAGGTGCAGCAGCAGCCGGCCCGCTCGGAAAGCCCGCGTGCGCGGGTGGATGACAGCGGATCTCCCCTGAACAAGGCAGCAATGGATCGTCTCAAACGCTCGGGTGGCCGAGACCAAGACGCCGCCGTGTCTGCCATCGCATCCCTTCTCGGATAATGAGGTAACGACAAATGACCGCAGTGACCAACACCCTCCAGACCTACGCGCAGATCGGCCGCCGCGAGGACCTGGCCGACATCATCTCCAACATCAGCCCGACCGACACCCCCTTCTACAGCATGTGCAAGAAGGTGAAGGCGGCCAACACCTACTTCGAATGGCAGACCGAAAGCCTGACCGCTGCCGGCGCGAATGCCCAGATCGAAGGCGACGACCTGGCCAGCTTCACTGCGGCTGTCCAGCCGACCCGCGTGGGCAACCGCACCCAGATCCTGCGCAAGGACCTGATCATCTCGGGCACCGCGGAAGCCTCCTCGCTGGCCGGCCGCAAGTCGGAAATCGCCCGCCAGATCATGATCCGTGGCAAGGAGCTGAAGCGCGACATCGAGTACGCCTTCACGCAGAACACCACTGCCGTGACCGGCGACGCGACCACTGCCCGCCAGACCCGCGGCCTGGAAGGCTGGATCGCCACCAACAACAGCCTGTCGACTGGTGCGACTGCTGGCGTTGCGCCCAACCCCGCCACCAACACCGCCCCGACCGATGGCACCCAGCGCACCTTCACCGAGACCCTGCTGAAGGACGTGCTGCAGAAGTGCTACACCGCCGGTGGCAACCCGGACACCATCATGGTCGGCCCGGCCCAGAAGCAGACCTTCTCGACCTTCACGGGTAACTCCACCCGCTTCAAGAAGGCCGAGGATGGCGAGCTGATGGCCTCGGTGGACGTGTATGTTAGCGACTTCGGCACCCTGAAGGTGATCCCGAACCGCTTCCAGCGCGCCCGCACGGCCTTCGTGCTGCAGTCCGACATGTGGCAGGTGGCTGTGCTGCGTGACTTCGCCGTGGAGAACCTGGCCAAGACCGGCGACGCTGAAAAGCGCATGCTGATCACTGAAGTCGGCCTGCGTTCCGAGAACGAAGCCGCCTCCGGCGCTGTCCGCGACCTGTCCTGATGATCCCGGGGCCAAGGATGGCCCCACCCTATTTTGAGGTGAGACCATGACGGACATTTCCCGAATCGCCCTGTTCTCGTCCGCCAATGGCGAGTCCAAGAGCATCGCCGTGACCGCTGCCAGTCAGCGAGTCGACCTGGCGCGCATCAATACCAATATCTCCGGCTCCATGCTGGTGACGGTTGTTGGCTCTGACCCGGTATTTGTCCGTCTCGGCGACAACACGGTCACGGCCGCCCTGACTGACCGCCCCTACCTGGGCAACAGCCAGCAGGTGATCAATCTCCCGGCCGGCGTCAGCTATGCCGCGGCCATCTCCACCGGCACGGGTTCCACCGTGTACTTCACCCCGGGCAATGGCGCCTGATTTCTGACGACTGCCCGCCTGTTTACGGTGGCCCCATCCAGTATTGGAGGGGCCTTCCGTGTCCAATCCGCTTACCAATATCGACCTTCGCGGCGACACCCTTGTCGTAAGGCGCACCCAGGACGTTGACCCCGTTCTCCGTGCTGTCCGGGCTGAACGTGCTGCGACCGGCGGCCGCAGTAAGTCCGGCGAGATGATGCACGCCGCCACCCTTCCCATGGTGGTCATCGAGCAGTACTGCAACGCCAACAACCTGACCTTTCAGGAGTGGATGAACAACCCGGAGCACGCCCGCCGGATGCTGAATGATCCGGCCCTGGCTGCCTTTCGTGTGTGGGAGGGCCGCGCCTGATGGCCATCATCGACTATTCCAGCCTGCAGTCTGCCGTTGCTGCCTACCTGCACCGCGACGACCTGACTACCAATATCCCCGACTTCATCTCTCTCGCAGAGGCTCGGCTGAATCGCCGCCTGCGAATCCGGGCGATGGAGAACCGCGCTACCGGCACGTCATCGGCCGGCCTGATTGCGCTGCCCACTGGCTACCGGGAAGGGCGCTCCCTGCACATTTCCCAGGGCGGCACCTACCGCCGCATTGACTATGTGACCCCGGAGCGGGCCGGCCTCTACAACGACAGCGGCTACACCTCCGCCTTCACGGTGGTCGGCTCGAACATCGAACTGCTGCCCATGCCGACCCAGGACGTTGACTATCGGCTGGTCTACTACAAGGCGCTGGATGCGCTGTCTGGCACACAGAACTGGCTGATCTTGAACGCCCCTGACATTTACCTCTATGCCACGCTCCTGGAGTCTGCCCCCTTCATCAAGGGTGACACCCGTATCCCGGTTTGGCAGGGGATGCTGGAGCAGGCAATCAGCGACCTCGAGGCAGAGGACCGAATGGGGGCGATGGGCGGGAATACGGTCGGGATGGTGACTGACAATTCGGTGAGGCTCGGCTGATGGATGCCCTGATCGGCTTCGGGCCTGACCTTGACCCCACTACGCCCGGGGTGATGACGGACTGCTCCAACATCATCCCCGTCCCCAAGGGCTTTGCGGCAGCTCCTTCGGCATCCTCCGCGGGCCTGACTGCGCTGGCCGCGGCCTGCAAGGGCTTTGCGGTTGTGCGTAAGCTGGACGATACCAATCGCCTGATCGCAGGCACCCAGACCAAGCTTTATGAGCGCAACGGTACGGGCTGGTCTGATGTGTCGAGCGGGGTCTATACGGGCAGTGCCGAAAGCCGCTGGCGGTTCTGCCAGTTCGGTGATGTGACCATTGCAACCAACCGTGCCGATGCTCCGCAGTCCTCGAGCTCTGGCGCATTTGCAGCCTTGGGCGGCACCCCTCCGAAGGCGTCGATCTGTGAGACGGTCGCCGGCTTCGTGATGCTGTTTGATGTGAATGACGCGACCTTCGGCTATGGCGACAGCCCCGACCGCTGGTGGTGTTCCGGCCTCTACAATCAGGCCACCTGGTCCCCGTCGACTGCAACGCAGGCCGCCACTGGCCGACTGTTCGATACCCCGGGCAAGATCCTAGCTGGCCGCCGGCTTGGTTCCGGCATTGTGGCCTATAAGGAAAAATCGATGTACCTGGGCGTATACCAGGGGCCGCCCTTCGTGTGGGGTTGGCAGCTTGTTTCGTCCGAGATTGGCTGTGCCTCGCAGGAGGCTTGCGTCAACATCGAGAATGCCCACCTGTTCGCCTCCTACGATGGCTTCTATGCCTTCGACGGAACCCAGCCGCAGCCAATAGATGAGCCGGTGCGCAAGTGGTACCAGGACAACCTGAACCTGTCCTATAAGCACCGCGTCACGGCACTGCATGACCGCGCCCGCTCGCTGGTGATCTGGTACTTCCCGTCGACTGCATCGAGCAATGGCGACCCCGACAAGGCCGTGGTCTACAACTACAAGACCGGCCGGTGGGGCAGGGCAGACCTCTCCATTGAGGCTGCCGCGGAGTATGTTTCGGCGCAGATCACCTATGACGGCCTGGGCAGCCTCTACAGCACCTACAACGACCTGCCCGACATCAGCTACGACTCGCCCTTCTGGACGGCCGCCACGTTCCTCCCTGCGGTGGTTAATACGTCTCACCAGGTGATGGCGCTGAACGGCGCCCCTGCTGCCTCCAGCCTTACGACTGGCGACATGGGCGACGACAACATCCTGTCATTCCTATCCAGAATCCGGCCCCGCTTTCTGACGACGCCGACGACCGGCAGCCTGACCTCCTATAGCCGGGAGTACATGGGCGCCACGCTGACGACACGCAAGACGGCAACGATGCGTATTGGGCGCTTCGACTTCATGCAGTCGGCCCGCTGGCATCGGGTGAAGCTGGATTTTACTGGCCCGATGGAGATTGCCGGCATTGATTGGGATATGGGCGAGGACAGCGGCGAATGAAGCTCAGGACTGACAACAACATCCTGCCTAGCTACTCCGGCAACGATGGTTATGTCGCCCGCCTGGTGCTGACGCTGCAGGGACTGTTCCGCGATACGGGCACCAAGCTAAACGCCCTGGCAGAAGGTCGGATCTCCGCCAAGGAAGGGACGGCCACCGCGGCTCCCACTGGTGGGGACTGGACGGTCGGTGACTTTGTGACGAATTCCGCCCCCTCGGAGCTCGGCTCTGCGGGGAGCAAGTATGTGGTGCTTGGCTGGGTGTGCGTGACTTCTGGAAGTCCCGGCACCTGGAAAGAGTGCCGAACCCTGACGGGAGGTTGAAATGGGTAGTTGGAGCAATTTTACCGGCAAGATCACCAGCGGTCTTTTCGGGGACAAGAACCTTAATTCTTCCTCGACCGCATCGAATGACGTAACGCCGTGGGCAAAGGGTTACTACACCGACATCCTCAACCGGCAATCGGCCCTGAGCAAGCAGGCATGGCAGCCCTATACCGGCCAGCGTTTCACCGGCCTGCTGTCGAGCAACCCACTGTTCTCCGGTGCCGCCAAGATGTACGGTGATGCCATGAAGAACCCTCTCGACAACCCCATGTATGCGGCCATGTCGGGTCGCATGGCGTCCGATTTTGCCAAGGGCACGGCTGCCAATACTGACGCTGCCGCCGCCCGTGCCGGCGCCTTCGGATCCTCTGGATGGTCTGCCCAACAGGCCGATAATGCCCGTGCCTATGGCGACTCTCTGGCGCAACTTCAGGGGCAGATGTACCAGCAGGGCCTCAACGCTGCAGGCCAGGCGGTCAACCTGGCGCAGATGGATCAGGCCGACCAGCAGCAGCGCCTGGACTTCGACTATCAGCAGTTCCTTGAAAAGCAGGGCTGGGACCAGCAGCAGATCAACAACTTCACCAATGTCCTGCAGTCTCTGCTGGGCAACCGCGGCACTCAGCAGCAGACCAGCACCCAGCCGAACCCGTCTCGCACTGGTGGCATGATTGGCGACATCGGCAATGCCGGCAAGGCTTTCAGCTCATTTGGCAGCAGCGGTGGTAGTGGTGGTGGCGGTGGCTCTGGCGGTGCGCAGAGCCTTATGGCGCTGTTTGGGGGCTAACCATGTCTGGACTCTTCGACTTCCTTTCTCCCAGCAAGGAAACTTCCCGCGGCATCACCGCCTTCCTCGGGAACGGCGGAGGCTTGCTCGAGCGAATCGCTGCCTACCGCCAGGCCAAGGAGAATTCACCCGCGATGGATCAGCAGCAGGCGTTGCTGCAGCAGGCGCAGCAGATCCTGGCCGACTCCTACTCTCCCGAGCAGAAGGCAACCCGCGACTTTGTGACCGTGCCCGCCTACCGCGTAGCCGAGGACAAGCCCGCCGCCTTTGACTTCGACACCGCCCAGAAGCGCCTGCTTGGCATGGGCGCGCTTGGCCTTGCCGAAAAACTGGCTGGGGTGCAGGAGGCACAGCGCAAGGCAGCCAATGGCGGGATTGATGAGAGCTTCTTTGCCCCGCAGTTCGGCTATGACGCCAGCGGCAACCTGGTCCCGCTGCAGTTCAGCAACCGCGGCAACGCCAAGAAGGGGGCGCTGCCTGATGGCGTAACCGGCCTGGCTTTCCCGAACGAGTACAAGGACACGGGTGGCGCCATTGTCGCCCTGCCGAAGTACGGGTTCGGAGCTCCCAAGCCCGTGGCCGCCAAGACCCAAAGCCCTGACAGTATCGTGTCCAATGATCCAGTCACTCAGGCCCGGCTTGCGCGCGCCAAGGCGGAGGCTTCGAAGGTTGGTGAGGTTGAGGGTGATCTTGCCGGGAAGGAAAAGAAGCAGATCGTCAACGCCAGCGACATTTTGGACGCCCTGGATGAGGCCGAGCCGCTCATCAAAAAGTCGACCGGATCCGGTATCGGCAAGGTGGTCGATATGGGTGCGGGCGTGTTCGGCATGTCTACCGAGGGGGCAGAGGCTGGCGACCAGCTCGCGATCCTGGGTAGCAAGCTGACCATGATGCAGCCCCGCTTTGAGGGTCCGCAGTCCGACGCTGACACCAAATCCTACCGGGAGGCAGCCGGCAACCTGGCTAATACCGCCATCCCGCGGGAGCGCCGCCTTGCCTCGCTTAGCCTGATTCGCCGGCTGAATCAGAAGTATGCCAATGGCCCCATTCAGGCGCCGGCTGCGTCGAAGCCTGCTCCCGGCAAGCTGAATGCAAGGCAGCAAATGGACGCAATCAAGCAGGCGCAGGCCGCGGCCGCTCGAGGCGCGAACAAGGCCGTCATAAATCAGCGCCTGCGTGATATGGGCATCAGCTTTCAGGTGAAGTGATGGGCTATTTTGACGATCTGGTTCCGCAGCAGTCCGAATCTGCCACCTCTGGCGGTTTTTTCGATGACCTGATGCCGACCGCTGAAAAGCCGCAGGCCCCCACCTCGAGGCCGATGCCGTCCAGCCCCGCCGGCCTGCCCGACACATGGGATTTGGAGCTCGGCGGCCAGAAATGGCGCAGCGCATTGACCAAGCTTCCTGACGGGCGCACGGTTTACACCCTTCCGCTCGAGGATGGCCGCACCGGCATCGTCCAGCGCCGCAAGGATACCGGCGAGCTGATGCTGAAGCCCTACGAGCCGCCCAAGGGCAGCAACGGGCTGGTGCGTGACGTGAAGGACGCCGTCCAGGGCCAGCTGCAGGGCATCACTGACGTCGTGGTCAACGCCCCGGCCCGGCTGGTCGACATTGCCGTCAATGCCCCGGCTCGACTGATAGACAAGGGCCTGAAGGCTGCGGGGGTAGACACCAGCGGAACCCCCAGCCTTGACCAGATGGCGGCCGACAAGCTGGGGCTTGCGCCTTCGCTCGACCAGGCGCTGGCCAATCAGAATGAAGGCTTCCGCCAGTCCACCGGAGACTCCCAGGCCGGCCGCATTGGTCGCATTGGCGGGAACATCACCGCTACCATTCCCATGGGCAACCTTCGCGCTACGGAAGGCACTGGAGCTATGGCCAACCTGGCAAATGGCCTGCTGCAGGGCGGTGCCGGCGGGGCTGCCGTTGCCGCTGGCCGCGGCGATCAGGATATTGCCACTGAAACGGGGGCCGGTGCTGTTGCTGGTGGGGTTCTGAATACGATCCTTCCGCCCGTTGTCCGTGTTGCAGCTTCCGCCATCAACGCAGCTCGTCCTGCAGCCGGCGCTTCTGGCCAGGTGATCCCGGCGGCGGGGGACGCCATTGAGGCCGCATCTGATGATGTAATCAAGCAGGCCAAGATTGCCGCAGCCAATGCAGACCTGCAGTGGGACAGCCTTGATTCACGCCTGCAGGCGAGGATTATCAAGGAGGTTCAGCAGGCCGCGGCCATTGGCGCCGATGTCCCGAAGGGTGCAGTTGTGCGAAAGGCCGTGTATGAGTCCCAGGGTCTGACGCCCACTCGCGCCTTGGTGACTCGAGACTGGGCTGATGCCTGGCGCGAACAGAATCTGCTGACTGAGCCTGAAGGGGCGCCGCTGCGCCAGATCTACGAGCGCAACAACTCAGTGGTTCGGCAGAACATTGACGACCTCATCCCCCGCGGCCTTCAGCCTGTCGAGACTCCGGCCTATGGTACTGTCCTCCGTGACAGCCTGACCGCCAATGAGCGGGAGGCAGCCAAGGGTGTATCGGCGGCCTACACCGCGGCCCGTGAGGCAGAAGGCGCCAAGCTGGCTGACGTGACAGATCTGGCAAACTTCATCAGCCAGAACAAATCCCGCTTACTAGCATCCGGCGACCAAGGCAAGTTCGTCATCGGCTACCTCGAGGACATGGACAAGCTGGGGGAGAACGGGCTAGGCCAGGCGCTGAAAAGCGGAAAGGCATCAGCGACCGATGTAAAAGTTCGACTGGATGAGCTCACTGACCTGCGCGCCATGGTGAACGATGCCTGGAGCAGCGCACAGGACAAGAATGCCAAGGCCGTACTGAACCAGATGCGCCAGATGCTGAACAAGGCGGAATGGCAGGCTGGCGGCGAGCTTTTCAAGCAGGCCCGCCAACTCCGCCAGGCCAAGGGCAATGCCTTTGAAAACAACCCTCTGATCGACCGCCTGTTGAGCAAGCAGAAGGGCTATAACGCCGACCTGATCGAGGATTCACAGGTATTCGACCGTGCCATCGTGAAGTCCAGCCCCGAGCAGTTTAAAGCGCTGTGGATGCGAGTGGACTCCCAAGCCCGCAATCAGACGCAGGCCCAGCTTGCCGACCACATCAAGTCGACCGTGTTCAGCAACCAGGGGCGCAATGAGGCTGGTGAAGTTGTGGCCAGTGCCGCCAAGCTCGACAAGGTGCTGCGCGACATCGGCCCTCAGAAGCTGCGGCTGGTGTTTGGCGAGCAGCGGGCAAAGGATCTTCAGATGCTGGCCAAGTCCTTGGGCGAGATCAGCAACCCGCCAAAGGGAACTGTCCCGCAGGGATCCGCCCCGAAGCTGTCCTTCCTGAGCCGAGCCATCATGGGCGCCCTGAGCTTTGGCGGTAAGGTGCCGATGGGTGGTGAGATGCTGGCTGGCGGTGCCGAAGTGATTCGCCGCGGTGGGGCTGTGAAGGCCAATCAAGCCGCGGTGAAGGATGCCCTGGACTTCTATGCCCCATACACTAGGGAGGCCATGGGCCAGATTGGGCAGCGAGGGGCCTTGTTCGCAGCGCCGGCTGGTGCCGCTGGCGGCCTACTTGTTGACAGGGTACCGAAGCGCCCGAAGTAAATCTCCCGCCAGCTCTCTCGAGTTGACGAGAACGCCGAACAGGGCGAGGGCAAGCAGGTAGGCTCTGTTCGGCACGTATCCCCATTCACGGATAAGCCAAAGTCCGCCGAAGTACAGGAAGCAGAATAGGATCACGAGGGATGAGGCGGCCCACGCCCTGGCAAGCCAGACTGCTATGGTGCGCTTCCTATCGTAGGAAATGGCCATGCTAGTCCTTGATTCCATGCCGTTTGCGGATCTGTTCGGCCACCAACGCGGCATCAATGGCCTTTTCCTCGCTGGCCTTCAGTAGCTTGATCCTGACCGCGGCGCCTGGCTTGACCTGCGTAGTCGTTCCGCCCCCGTATGTCTGCGTATTCAGGGTGGCATAGGCTGTGTTGCTGCCAACCCCCTGGATCTGGCCGGTAGTTACTGATTCGGACGGCTGCTGGAATGTGCGGGTCTCCGTCTGGTCTGCAGCCCCCATGATCTGGAAATAGGGAGCGCCATTGGATAGGGCGAGCTCGGCACAACGGAGCATCAGATAGTCGGAGACGGTAGAGGGATTGGTGTAGGCGTTGCCATAGAAGGACACCAGGTATGAGTCCGCATTGAGCTGCAGCTCCTGATACCCGCCCGTAAAGGCTCTCGGCTGGTACTTGGTCGGCGCCATGCACCCCGTCAGCCCCAGCACTGCCACCGCAATCAGTAGTCCACGCATATCCCCGTCCTCATCCTGTGACGGCCCGATAGTACCCCTGCCTTTCTGACGATTCCACCGGCCGGCACCTTGGCGTCATCTGTCATAAGCGGGTGCCGCCATGCCTGTCCCGAGCTCCATTACTGACCTCAGCACCACGGCCGCCAGCAACAGCCCGGCCGGGTCTGACCCCATCTCTACCAACCTGGACGACTACCTTCGCGCCATTCAGGCCATCCTCCGGGCTGAGTCCCTGAACAAGAGCTGGGAAGCCCCGGGCCACACGGCCACTTGGCTGTCTGCCACGCAGTTCACGATCCCGACTGATGTCACCAGCACGTACCGGGTTGGCCGTCGCATCAAGGCGACCCTTGCTGGCCCGACCTATGCCTATTCGACCATTACGGCATCTGCCTTTGCCGCGGGCGTGACTACGGTCACGGTGGCCAACGATTCGACCGTCCTGTCCTCCCCCATTTCTGCGATTGAGGTTGGCCCTGACTCCATAGCCATGATCGAGTCGGGATCCGCGGTTGCCTCCCGCGCCTGGGTTCAGGCGTTGGCCGCTACCACTGCTGCCGCGGGCATTCTTGAGATTCTTGATTCCACTGAGTTTGCTACCGGCACTGATAGCACAAGGGCGATGGTTGCTTCGCTGTTCTCCCCCAGCAAGTCCGCCACAGCAATGAACATCACCCTGCCCGGTGGAATCATCCTCAAGGTTGGGAAGGCATCCGCTGGCAGCAGCAGTGTCAATCAGACGATCACCTTCCCCACTGCATTCCCGACTGCGTGCATCGCTGTTTTCTTCACGACTGATGTCAGCGACTCGATTGCAGACAATGCCGCTGTCGCGGCCGGCTATTACCGCATCTTGTCCAAGTCGGCTTCCAATTTTGTTATCGCGTACACAGCCAGAGAGCGGCTGTGGTTTGCTGTTGGGTACTGATCATGCTGAGAGTAGGTAACGGAAGGCGCAGCCCGTTCGGGCGTGTGCTGCTGCAGAATGGCATCCCATTCCCCATGACTCCTATCGGCGCGATGTTCTCGTCCGATGTGCTGTCGGCAGGCAGCCGGGGCGCAAGTAATAACGCCCGCCCGCACACTTTTACGCGCAATCTGTATGGCACGCCCTACGGGCCTCGGCAGGCTGGCACCGGCCCCACAGTGACACTTGGCTTTGCTGACGGCCCGACCAAGACCGGCACGGCCACCCGCGTCCTTTGCTCGCTGACGACCCATGCGTTCAGCTTCTACGCTTCGGGGTTCCGTCCGCCCGCAGGCACCTACACCATCCGCTTTAAGGTCAAGAGCAATAGCGGGAGCGATGCGGCTATCCGCTACGGCAACAGCACGGCCGGATATAGCAACGCCACCGCCCTTGCGGCCTCTTGGACGACCTGTGAAAAGCAGTTCACGACCAATGGCACGGACTACAGCAACTTCGTCCTGACCGGCGACGGCGCCAACACGCCCGACCTGCTTGTCGATGAGGTGCAGTTCTACAACGACACGGCCGCCAACGTGCCTGACATTTCCACTGAGCTGCTTGGCGACGACTTCATCTTCCCGATTGCCTACCCGCTGTCCCGTTTCAGCGGAAAGGTTCTGGACAACTCCACTGCCTCTATTCTTGGCTCTGGCCTGATGCGCCTGCCGAACTATCCGGCAACGACTGCTATAAGCGAGCTTACGGTCATCTGTGTTGCTAGCAGCGCCGAGAAGGTCGCTAATCAGATGATCTTCTCCACTGACCAGAACTCCACGCTAGGCACCACGGCAACGACAATGGTCCTAAGTCAGGCTGCTGCGGATGGCAGCATGGATGCGACCGGCGTATCTGTGTTTGCCGCGCATGACATGCAGAATCAGGGACTTTTCCTTGTCGGCATGAAAATCGGAGCAGCTTCTCGCTCGCTGATGCTCGACTCTATCGAAATGGCAAGCACCTCTGCGGTATTTGCAGGGTTCAATGCTCGCGTGTTCCGCATCGGGTCAAATGGCACGGCTGAATCCCTGTTTCAGACCACATACCGCTGGCGTGGCAATATCGCGGCGGCGGTTGTTTTTGACAGGGCGCTTAGTGATGCAGAGTACAAGCAGGCATGTAGGGCGATCCGGGCAAGAGTGCAATCCGCCGGCATTTCGCTCGGCAGCTTCCCTGCCTTCATGATTGCCATGGGTGACAGTCAAACGGCCTCGTTCACCGGCACCAGAGGCCCATCCTGGGCGGTATTGCAGGCTGTCGCTGGAACCCATACACCCAACATGCCGATGCGAAACCTCGCCGTCAGCGGCTACATGCTTGATAACTTGAAGGCGCAACTTCCTACGGTACAAAGCCTGATTAGCCAAGTTGCAGAAGTTGGCGGACGCAAGGCTGTTGTGCCCATCTACATCGGCACAAATGACAGCGCCGAGATAATTGCATCGCCTTCGTCCTATTGGGCAAGGCTCAAGTCTCAATTGCTGGACGTTATTGTGTCGTATGGAGGCATCCCAATCATTGGGACGCTATGCCCCAATGGTGGGCTTCCGGCATATGAGGCTCCGCGTCTGTCGTTCAATGCGCTTGTTCGCGCTGACAGCTATCGCTACATGGACTTTGGTGGCGATCCGGTAATGGGCGACTTGGCCACCTGCTCTGGTGGCGTTTATTACGAAGCTGATACGCTCCACTTCACAACGGCTGGAGCGGCATTGCTTGCTCCCATTGCTACCGCTGCCATTCAGGCGGCATTGGCATAACTGAAACAAGGAACGGCAATGGACGACTACGGCCAAGAGCAACGCCCGCGCAACCTGACTGACGCCGACATAGAGGCTCTGGCCTCCCGAATGGAGGACGCCATGGTCAGGCGGTTCTATCTCAACCTCGGGCGCGGCGTCTTTGCCTACGTCTGGAAAGTCTTTGTCCTGGCCATGATCGCAATCGCGGCCTACGGCGCATACAAGGCGGGGTGAACATGGCGTTTCAAGTGCAAACCATCCTTCTCTGGCTGGCCTCGTTCTTTGAGGACGAGAAAGGCAACACCAGTGCCAAGCGGCTCCTTTTCATCGCCTGCGGGTTCACCTTCCTTGGCATGTGCATTGGCCTTGCCATTGCCGTTGCCTCTGATGCCCGGGAGGCGTCCGGCGTCCTGCAACTTCTCATCGTCACGGTCGGCACGATGGCGACTGGCGGCTACCTCGGCGGTAAGGCAATCGAGAAAAAGAGCGAGAGCTAATCATGGCCAAGCGCGACACGGAGACCCTGCGGTATCTACTGGACTACTGCGAGGGCGACCGCCAGCGCGAGAAGGTGGCCGCATATATCGAGTGTGGGAGTCACGCCAAGGCCGCCTCCCTGCTGGACTGCCATCCGCGCAACGTGCAGCGGGCGGTGCAACATGCGAAGCATCGGGCGGCCATGCAAGGTCATTCCCCCGAGCATGGCATGGTTCATACCGTTCCCGATGGCTTCAATGTCCGTGGCGTGTCCACACTCTATGACGCCAAGGGAAAGGCCGTTAGCCAGTGGGTCAAGTCCGGCGCTGATGACGCCAGGCGGCGGGAAATCATGAAAGGCATCTTTGACGCCTTTGCCGATGACCTGCCCCGAGTCCCTCCCTCCAAGCCCATCACCGTTGACGCTCCAGACCTCCTCAACCTGTACACATTCACGGATGGGCATGTGGGCGCTTATGCGTGGGCAGCAGAAGGCGGCGCGGAGTGGAATCTGGACATTGCCGAACAGACCTTTGTGGACGCCGGAAACTACCTGATGAAGGTCGCGCCAAAAGCTAAGAAGTGCATCCTTTCCTTCCAAGGGGACTGGCTGCACTTTGACGGCATGTTGCCCGTGACGCCAACGCATGGGCATGTTCTTGATGCCGCAGGCCGACCGGGTCAGGTTGTGACCTATGCAATCCGTATTTGCCGCAGGCTGATCGCTGCCGCGCTCAAGCGCCATGAGCAGGTTGACGTTGTGGTTAGCGAGGGCAATCACGACCTGTATTCCTCGCTGTGGCTGCGCCGGCTGCTGACCGTGGCCTATGAGAACGAGCAACGGGTAAACGTCCACCAGCACGAAAGCCCCTACCACGCGACCACGCACGGCCTCTGCTTCATCGGCTGGCATCACGGCCACCTCAAGAAGAATGAGCAGCTCCCTCTGTTGTTCGCCACCCGCTTCCCCGAAATGTGGGGCCGCACCCGATACCGCGATGCCCACGGCGGCCATTGGCACCATGAGCGGGTTAACGAGCATTCGGGCATGACCTATTGGCAGCATGGGGCGCTCCCGGCTCCAGACTCTCACGCCTCCCGTAATGGCTACGACTCGCACCGACAGGCTACGGCCATCACCTATAGCGCCAAGTGTGGGCGCATTGCCGTAAACATCTACCGCCCTGAAATGTCGGAGGCTGCGTAATGGCCAAGAAGCCCGAGAAGAAACCGACCGTTCCCGCCAACCAGGACAGGGAAGAGGCGGAGGAAATCCTGCGGGACATCATGCGGCATTCCGAGGATGACCAAGCCCGCGCCATTGCGGCCATTGGCCTTGCCCAACTCAACGCGAACACGGTGCATTAAATGAGCTACGCCAAGGCCCTGAAGTTCGTCCTCCAGTGGGAGGGCGGATACGTCAACGACCCGGCCGACCCTGGCGGCGCGACTAACTGTGGCGTGACTCAGGCCGTCTATGACGCATGGCGGGCCTCTGCCAAGCAGCCAAAGCAGCCCGTCCGGCAGATCACGGCGGGGGAGGTCGAGGCCATCTATCGGGCGAAGTATTGGAACGCCTGCCGCTGCGGGGATCTTCCCGAGCCGGTAGACCTGGCCGTCTTTGACTCTGCCGTGAACTGTGGCGTGTCCCGGGCCTGCAAGTGGCTACAGGAGGCGGCCGGGGTGGTGGCGGATGGAGACATAGGCCCCAAGACGATTGCCGCTGTAAAGGCTGCGGATGCCGCTGTCATTGCCGGCCGAGTGGCCGCCCTGCGGGATGCCCATTACTCCAGGATCGTGAAGGCTAATCCCAGGCTGGCCAAGTTTTCGAAGGGCTGGGGCAATCGCCTCGACTCGCTGAAGGAGGTAATCGCATGACCGCCATCAAAGAAGCCGCCTGGTTCGCCCTCGGCTGCGTATTCGTCCTGACGCT
>DASSUO010000113.1:0-2857 GCA_035706925.1 Moraxellaceae bacterium | reverse complement strand
GGCCGGGTTCACGTGATAGAACACCGTTCCCAGAACAATGAGCAGCACCGGCGCCACGCCGAAAATGGCGAGGCGCGTAACGCGGCCCATACCCAGCGCGACCACCAGCCCCAGCGCGCCCAGTCCGACAAGGAAGGACAGCAAGCCGAACCGGCTGCCCATCGCCATCGAAAGGACCCCGCCAGCAAGAAGGACGACACCGGCCAGAAGATGCCGGCGCCGGGCGATCAGCCAGGCGGCCGGAATGAATACCATCATGCCGACGAAATAGGACAGCTTGGTGTTGTTGGCAAAATACAACGACACGCGAGGGTCGGTGACGCAGGGCGTCTCCCCTCCGCGGCAGTCAATGGCGTGCCCCAGGAGCAATTGCACGCTGCCATCGAGCAACCAGGAACCGATCGCGACACCCATCATCGCGACGGCCAGTCCGCGACTGTCCTCGTTTCGGGACAACCTGACGGTGGCCAGCGCCAGCAACGCCCCCAGAATGAAAGTGCCGCCGCGCTGGAGAAGCACCCACTGGGTGTGACCGGAAACCGCCAAGGCGAAAAAGGTGACCAACACCGGCAAGGCGAAGGCGGCCAGCGCCATCGTGATCGCACGCTCCTCCTTCCAGAGGGCACTACGCGCCTCCCACAACGCCCACGCGATGATCGCGACATAAAAGACATAGTAGGCACGCGACACAGGAAACAGCAGCACCGGTCCCGCGAGGACCAGCGACTTCCACCAGACTTTCGAACCCACCAGAATCTCCTTCCGTATTTGCACGACCGCGCCCCGATCCGCTCAGGACAGGCCCAGTCGCTCCAGCACGAGCGGCGCGATGCGCCCGGCTTCATTGAATCGGGTTGGTGCCGGCAACACGCCGTCCTGCTTCCAGCGCTCGAACGACGTGGCCAGCCCCTGCTCCAGCAGACGCGCGACGCCGCGAGCCACACGGCTGTTCCGGTCAGCCTCGAGCTGCAGGAGTGCGACACGACATCCGGCCGTCAGTGACTCGTACACCATCGACACGCTGTCCTCACTGACCCACACCGTATCGGTTTGTCGCAGTTGCGTTGCCAGCCAGCCCGGTGGGCAGGAGGCGTGCGGCTGAAATCGGCCGCCATAGCGCTGCGACAGCATATCGGACATGGCAGGAGGGGTCCGTCGTGAATCGGTGATTTGCCAGATGGCCGACGGAGGCTGCGCTGCGACCACTTCAGCAATCTGCGCCAGTACGGCGGCGTCATCCCATTTGACGTGCTTGCTGGGCCCGCCGACGAGGATCAGCACGCTCGCCTGGACTTTGCTCCCTTCCTGCATCGGGTTGAGCACGCCGATCGAATTGATGACGCGGGGCCCCTCGATCAAGCCGTCATGCTCCGGCGCAATGACCAGGTCGAACCAGGAGACCGGCAGGGAGGGCTTCATCAGGGCGACTGTCTTCGCACCGGTGGTCCGCTGCGCGGCCAACAACGCGAGGTGAGTGCGATGCCCCGCACCAATGACAAGGGCGGGGCGCTTGCGCGCCACCCCCGGCGGGAACCTGCGCAGGACGACATCGCGCAGCCCGACGGGGTCGCCACGCAGGTCGATGTCGATGCATTCGCAAGGGCGAAGACGGGACAGGGCCTGAACCAGGCCCAGCGTCTGCTGCATGTGGCCGGGTTTGCCGTCGGTCAGGCGCCAGATGACAAGAGGCTCGGACACGACGGCTCCCGGTGTGGTGACTTACTTGACCGGCGTGAGCCAGTCGACGTGCTTCGGGTTGCGCCCCATCACCGTATCGAAGTACAGGCTTTGCAGACGCTCGGTCACCGGACCGCGGCGGCCGGCGCCGATGCTGCGGCCGTCCAGTTCGCGGATCGGGGTGACTTCGGCGGCGGTACCGGTAAAGAACGCTTCGTCCGCGATATAGACCTCGTCACGGGTGATGCGCTTCTCGACCACCTTGATGCCGAGGTCGGCGGCCAGCGTCAGCACCGCATTGCGAGTGATGCCGTTCAGGCAGGCGGTGACTTCCGGCGTGTAGATGACGCCATCCTTCACGATGAAGACGTTCTCGCCGGAGCCTTCGGCCACATAGCCTTCCGGATCGAGCAGCAACGCTTCGTCGGCGCCGGCCGAAAGCGCTTCCTGCAAGGCCAGCATCGAATTGATGTAGTGGCCGTTCGCCTTGGCACGGGTCATGGAAATGTTCACATGGTGGCGCGTGAAGCTGGACGTACGCACCTTGATGCCGAGCTCGAGTGCCTCTTTGCCCATGTAGGCGCCCCAGTTCCAGGCAGCGACGATCACGTTCACCTTGAGGCCGGTGGCGCGCAGGCCCATGGCCTCACTCCCGTAAAACACCATGGGGCGCAGGTAGGCGGCCGGCAGGTTGTTCTCGCGCACGGCGGCGCGCTGCGCCTCGTTGATCTCGTCCTTGGTGAACGGGATCTTCATGTTCATGATGTGGGCGGAGTCGAACAGGCGGTTGGTGTGTTCCTTGAGGCGGAAGATGGCCGTACCACGGTCCGTCTCATAGGCGCGGACGCCTTCGAACACGCCCATGCCGTAGTGCAGCGTGTGGGTCAGCACGTGGGTCTTGGCGTCGCGCCAGGGCACCATTTCGCCGTTGTACCAGATCACGCCATCGCGATCAGCAATCGACATTTTTCATTTCTCCCGCGTCGCGGCCCACCCCGGACCCCGACGTCAATCGAATGAGTTATTGCGCGCCCATCAGGGTGTTCCACCAATGCATGACGAGCGCGCGTTCCGGTTGGAACTCGTCGTCAGCGACCTTGGCTTCCAGGTTGGCGAGCGCGAGACGGTGGCCGCGGGCACGGTATTGCAGATAGGCATCCCTGAGCCCGGCGACCGCATC
>DASSUO010000112.1:0-3279 GCA_035706925.1 Moraxellaceae bacterium | reverse complement strand
GCCGAACGTGCGCTGGATCGGGGCACGCATCCACGCTGCTGTCCTGGCTTTGGAGCACGCAAACGACAACCGGCCAGCGGTGGCGGAGGTCGCCGCATGATCCAACTCCGCGATTACCAACAACGCGCCGTTGCCCAAATCCGCGCGGCCTATGCCCGCAAGAAGCGCGCCCCGCTGCTGGTCTTGCCCACGGGAGGTGGGAAGACTGTCACGTTCTCCTACGTCACGCAGTCCGCGTCCGAGAAAGGCAACTGTGTGTGGCTGATCGTTCACCGGGCCGAACTGGTGAAGCAGATCGCGATGACCCTGGCCCGGTTCGGTTGCGCGCACCAAGTTGTCGCCCCCGGCCCGATCGTGCGGCAGTGCCAGGCCGAGCAATTCAAGACCTTCGGGCGGTCGTTCGTGAGTGCGGCCTCGCGCGTGTTCGTGTGCTCGGTGCAGACTGTGGTCAAGCGGCTGGCGAAGATGCCGCGCGAGCACTTCCCGGACCTGATCGTGGTCGATGAGGCTCACCACCTGACCGCCGGCACGATGTGGGGCAAGGTGGTCGATGCCTTCCCCAATGCCCGCTTGCTGCCTGTGACGGCAACGCCCTGCCGGCTGGACGGCAAGGGGCTCGGGGTCGAGGCTGGCGGGTTCTGCGACGAGCTTGTCATGGGCCCGACCATGGCCGAGTTGATCGCGGCCGGCGCGCTGTCCCGTTACCGCGTGTTTGCCCCGCCCTCGGTGGTCGATCTGTCCGGTGTGGGCACGGTGGCCGGCGACTATGCCAAGGGGCAACTGGCCGCGGCCGTCGACAAGCCGAAGATCACGGGCGATGCGGTCGAGCACTACGAGCGGCTGACGCCTGGCAAGCGGGCGGTGGCTTTCTGTGTGTCGGTGGAGCACTCCCAGCACGTTGCGGCCGCGTTCGAGCGTGCCGGCATCCCGTCGGCGTTCCTCGATGGCACGATGGACCCGACCGAGCGCGACAAGGTGCTCAAGGAGTTCGAGGCCGGCCGCGTCCGGGTGCTGACCTCGTGCGACATCATCAGCGAGGGTTTCGACGTGCCGGCTATCGAGGTGGCGATCCTGCTGCGGCCGACGCAATCGCTGTCGCTTTACTTGCAACAGGTGGGCCGGGCGCTGCGCGTATTCCCCGGGAAAACCGAGGCGATCATCCTCGATCACGTCGGGGCTGTGATGACCCACGGGCTACCGGACGAGGACCGCGAATGGTCGCTGGACGGCATCAAGCGGCGGCCAAAGCGCAAGACCGAGAACAACGATCTAGTCGAGCCTGGCGTGGACTCGGTGCGGACGTGCCCGAAGTGCTTCACGGTGCATGCGCCCATGCCGAAGTGCCCGAACGATAACTACCTCGGGACCGGCCAGCCGTGCGGCTACGAGTACCCGGTGGCCGCTCGCAAGGTGGATTCGACCGACGGCGAGCTTCAGGAGCTTACCAGCGCGCAGATCGAGGCCATGCGCCGGGCCCGCCGGGTGATGCAGGGCAAGGCGCAGAGCCGCGAGGAACTGATCGCCCAGGGGATCGCTCCGAAACGGGCCGACATCATCCTGGCCGCCCGTGCCGCCAAACAGCAGCAGATCGACGCGGTGATGGATCGGCTGGACGCGATCAAGGTGGCGACGGGCAAGGGGCCCTATGCCGCGTGCGGTCATACCCTCGGGGACATCAAACGGATGAAGCCGAAAGAACTGGCCGGGTTGCTTTCTAAGTTGAGTGATTTAGTCGAGAATGGTTTGCAAGGTTAAAAGTGCGCTATACTGCAATCATCGACAACGCAAACGGAGCAAACAAAATGAAAGCAACCCGGACAAGCATCGCAGACTTCTTGCAAACGACCAAGTCAAACGGGGCGCGCCTAGTTCGCGTGGCTGTGAAGGCTAACGATCCGATCCTTCGTACCAAAGGCATCGACGTGCAGCAGATCCGCAAGGTGAAAGATGCAGCAGCCGAGTACTGGGACGAACTGGGCAATCGGATCATGCTCACCACTGATAACCGCGTGATTCAACTCTAAAAAAGGCCGCCTAACCAACCCTAGGCCGCCCAGCGCGGCCCCACCCAAAACCCGCGCCGGCCGGTTGCCGGCAATTCGCACCAAAGGAACCACCGTGAAGAACTACACCATCAAACTGTCCGTCCAGATCATCGAGGGCGACGACTCCGCGTACTACGCCAAGAAGCCACTGCAATTCGAGGTCAAGGAAAACCTGCCGACCAACGTGGACCCCGAGAAGTACATCAAGCAGCGGTTGGCCGAGGAAGTCCGTCGCAACTTCGCGTCGCTGGTCGACCCGATCGACAACAAGACCGAGGAAGCCCAGGAAGGTGCTGACCCCCTGGCCGCTTAATCTCTGACACCACGCCGGGACGGGCCCGGCATCTGCAACCATGAAAACACTACTCGTTTCTGTCCTCTCTGCGCTCCTTCTGGCCGCCTGCGGTGGCGGTGGCGATGCTGCACCGCAGCAGGCGCAAGCACCCCAGCCTCAGCCGACCGTGCTGGCCTTCGGTGACTCGACCATGTACGGCACCAAGACCAACACCACGCAAGCGCAGCGCATGACCGAAGACCTCCGGGCCGATGGTCGACAGATCGTGGTTGAGGATGCCGCGGTACCGGGCACGCAGTTGCACGAAATGCTGGCCGGCCGCGACGGGCGCAACCAGCCTCTTGCTCAAAACCTGAAAGCGCACCCCGGCACGCGTTACGTGCTGGAAAACTTCGGGATCAACGAGGCCGGCCATCTGACATCGGTAGAGGTGTACCGCGCGAGCCTGGTCGAGTTCGTCGCTACGGTGCGCGCCGCTGGCATGGTCCCCGTCATCATCACTCCGAATCCGATCTTTGTGCCGGATAACGAGGCGATGATGTCCCTATTCGCCCAGCTTGTTCCGGTGGCTCGGGAGGTCGCTGCGGCCGAGGGTGCCGCGCTGATCGACGTGAACAAGGAATTTGCCGGCGTCACGGCGGCCGATCTGGCTGACTACGTGCACCCGTCCGCTGCGCTCTATGACCGGATTGCCAAATTCGAGGCGGCCGAACTGACCCGCATCATGGGTGTGGCCCAGTAAACCCGTTTGAACCAAAGGAGATTTGACGATGAAAAACTACCAGACCCCTCGCAACATGGCCAACTGCCAGTTTACGACCGGCTACCAGATCGGTTTCGTTCGCCGTCGCATCGACTGGGGCGAAGTGATCCGGGGCGCGATTACCTGCGCGGTGATGGTCGGGATCGGCGTGATGCTGGCCTGGAGGGGGTGAATAT
>DASSUO010000111.1:0-15912 GCA_035706925.1 Moraxellaceae bacterium | reverse complement strand
TCTGCCGCCGACTCGGGAAAGCTCCAGAGTCCGCCCCAAATCCCGGGAGACGGACGCTGCTCCAGCAGCACCTCGCCATCGGCATTCAGGAACACCAGAAGCGTGACCGACTTTTCCGGCAAGGTGCGAGTGGCCTTCTTTCCGGGGTAGGCCGTCGGCTCGCCTTCCGCGAACCCGCGACATGCCGACTGCAGCGGACAAAGCAGGCAAGCCGGTCGCGTCCGCGTACACAGGGTCGCGCCCAGATCCATCATGGCCTGGTTGAAATGGTGCACCCGCTGTTGCGGCGTGTGCTGCTCCGCCAGCGGCCAGAGACGCTTCTCCTGCGCGGCCCCCGTCTCGCTCACGGCATGAAAGCGCGAGAGCACGCGCTTCACGTTGCCATCGAGAATGACGGCCCAGTGCTGTCGACTGAGCGAGAGAATCGCGCCCGCGGTCGAACGGCCGATGCCGGGAAGCCCGGCCACTTCGTCGACTGTTTCGGGAAATTCGCCGCCGTACTGGTCGACCAGCATCTGTGCGGCCTTCTGCAGATTGCGCGCGCGCGCGTAGTAGCCAAGACCGGTCCACAAATGCAGCACGTCGTCCTGCGGTGCGGCGGCCAGAGCATGTACATCGGGAAAGCGCGCAAGAAAGCGCTCGTAATAGGGAATTACGGTCGCCACCTGCGTTTGCTGCAGCATGATTTCCGAGACCCACACGCGGTAGGGGGAAGGGTTCTGCTGCCAGGGCAGGGTCTTGCGACCATGCTCGTCGAACCACGCCAGCACCGCGGTCGCAAAATCAAAGGACTTCTTTGCCATCACTCCACTCATGCGACCCGCGGCCGGGGTAGCGCCGCCGGCCGTTCAAGCACACGTCTGGCCACGATCAGTGGCCGAACAGTTTCTGCAGTCCCTTGTTGAGTTCCTGATTCAACTTTTCCTTGGCCTTTTCCTGCGCCTTGGCTTTTTCATCCTCGACTTTCTGCTGCACCGCTTCCTTGGGCGTCGCGCCCTGCAGACCGAGCTTCTCCAAGCCCTTGCTCGCAGCAGCCTTGAGCGCCATGTCCTGCACTGCCTTCGCGTCCAGACGGCACAGCGTGGCCAGTTTGCCCGCGAGACTGCCCTTGCAGGCCACCGGCAGAGGGTAGCTCGCGTAACGTTCGCCCAGCACGCTCTTGTCCAGATTCAGGGCGAAGCGGTAATCGACCGCCTGCGACACAAGGTTGAACGTGCCACTTCCGGCCACTTTGGCACGACGCAAGTCGGCATTCAGCGATCTGGTGTTCACCACACCATTATCCAGCGCATTGAGGGCCGAGAAGCTCGCGATATACGTGTCATCCTGACTCTCTGCCACGGCAGTGAGATCCTTGCCGGTCGCGGCCGCCACCAGCCCCTGGTATTTGCCCAGGGAGGCGGTCAGCTCCTTCATTGCATTTACGCCGTGCAGCAAGCCGTTCTCAAGCTTGAGATCCGATGTGCCCGACACGGAACGCATCCAGGCATCCGCACTGTTACCGCGCAACGTCAACGCGCCGTTGTAGCTGGCCTTGCCTTCGAGCAGGTCCTTCTTGAGGATCTTGCGCGCCAGCGGACCAATCTCCATGCCATTGAGTGCAGGCTTCATTGTCAGTACCGGCTGTGCGCCCTGTACATTGATGGACAGCGGCGCGCTGAAGCCGCCGTTGAAGATGCTGCCCTTGAAATCGCTGACGGTGACTACACCCTGGCCGGCCGCCGCGGCTACGCGAAAATTGGTGACCTGATACGTCAGCAGCTTGATTGAGGCGGCCGTGAGCGCCACATCGAGATTGAGCTTGCGCAGCATCTCTACCGGCAGCACATCGCCACTCTTGCCGGCGGCGGGGGCAGGCGCTTCTGTCGCGGCCGCCACCGGCGACGGCGGTGGCAAGTAACGATCCGCATCCATGCGGTCCAGATTGAGTCGCGCATACTGGCGGAACGTCTTCAAGTCGTTGATCCCGGCCTCGCCGGAAAGCGTGCTGTCATCCAGCGTGATCTTCAGGTTCCTGAGCAGCAGCGACTTTCCGTTGCCCTCGATGGCGGTGTCGAGACTGGCGCGCTTCAATACATTGGCATCAGCAGTTTTTGGCAGGGTGATGCCCAGTGCCGCCGTCAGTGCGCGCGGATTGAAAGTCGCGACACTGAGCTTGCCATTCAGCGTCATGCCTTCGGTCATCGGCGGTTTTGTCGCTTTTGCATCGCCGCCTGCAACATCAGACTTCACCGCTTTGGCGGACTTGTTCGCACTCGCCGGGGAGGCGTTGCGAGACTTCGATGCGTCGTCGGCGCTCGCCGAATCAGCGGCCGGGGCCGATTTCAGCGCCGGCAGGCTCGCTGCCAGATTGCCGACTGCCTTCATGTCTGCCGCCGTCAGCACAAAGCCGGGCAACGAGAACTGCATGTCTTTCCAGTTTCCCTTGAAGGGTGCATTGAGACTGACTTGCAGCGGTTTGGGATAGCTCGCGCCGGGCACGGTCGCGTTGACGGCGAATTGCGGTACGTCGAGCTCGCCAGTGGTCCAGTTGGTTGCTACCGCGCCGGCAATCGCAGCCGTCAGGGCGGCGGGTCGCTGCGCATCGGGCCAGCTCGCGTTCACCTTGAGTTTGTCCAGTGTGAGGCGGGTTTGTGCGAGATCCGCAAGGACATCAGCCGCAATGGCGACGGTTGCCGGCGACTTGAGCGCCTTGTCCTTGTAATCGGCCTTGAGGGCCAGTCCGTTCACGCTGATCTTGCGGGCCGCCATGTCCGCGCGCACCTCACCCTGCAGGTCGATGGCGGCCGGTGCCGGCAATGTCGTGCCCGACAGCGCACTGGTGAACTTCAACTTGAAGAGTTCGTACAACTTCTGGTCCTGATGGACCGACACCGTGGTCTCAAGATGATTGTCGGCCACCAGCGTCTTGCCCGCGGCGTCCTGCTGGCGAAACACGAAAGCGACCTTGAGCGGGAAGGGCTCCTTCAGGCTGATGTCCGATGCGCTGACAGCAAAACCTTCCACCGCGCGCTCGCTTCCGGCTTTTTCGTCCTTGAGGTAGACGGACGAGTTACGCACATCGAGCGACTTTACGTTCAGGTCCACGGCACGCGAGGACTTTTCTTCCTGCGGCGCGCTGGAAAGCTTCGCAAGCATCCGGTCCCAGCTCGTGGTGCCGTCCGCATACTGGATAAAGCGGACGTTCGCCCCGTCCAGGTCGATGGCATCGATACGGATCTGCTTTGACAGCAGCGGCAACAGCTCCACGCTTACCGCCGCCTTGCCCACGGCAACCAACGTTTCCTTGCGCTCGGCATCGCTCAGGCTCACCTTGCCCAGCGTCACGCCAATGCGTGGCCACAACGTCCAGCCCAGGCGGTCATCGATGACCAGGGTCATGTCCGTCTTTTCCTTCACCACCGTCGCGAGCTGAGGCTTGTAGTCGTTGGGGTCGATGAAGAGCAGCAGCAGTGCAACGGCCGCAATGACAAGGCCGACAACGGCGCCGACGACTATTCCGGTGATCTTGAGGGCACGCATGAGCTGTTCCTTGCAGGACATACGAAAGTCTGGCGATTGTCGACCGCTCTTCGCGCCAACTTCAAGGCACATTTATTTAATGCCGGCTCATGGCGTGGGAGCGCCCGCAGGAGCGGCTTCAGCCGTGATCCGGTCTTGTTCAAAATGGGGGGGGGCTTCGAGTATTCGCGGCTGAAGCCGCTCCTACGGGCGCCACTGGACGGGGCGTGAGGGCTCGGGACGGGGCGGGGCGACGGGCGCCACGGGGGTGGCGCAGCCGGTTTTGCAGGTGCCGCAGCCGCTGTCGCAGCCGGAGGACACGGGAGCGGTGCGCAGGCGGGCCGCAAGCTGATTGTGACCATGCGCCGCAAGGGCGCTTGCGACGGACTCGCGCAGACGACCCGCCGTGACCGGTGCGAGCCGGCCCAGCATCGCCCAAGCGCTCCACAACAGGAGTGCGCCCACCACCAACCACTGCACGATCGCATTCATGTCAGGGCCCCCACTACATGATAGGCGATGAGTGCCGCGAGATAGGCGAGGGCGAACAGGTAGCTCGTCATGATGCCGACCTGCCGCCAGGAGCCGGTCTCCCGGCGGACGGTGGCGAGGGTGGACAGGCATTGCGGTGCAAAGATGTACCAGGCCAGCAGGGCCATGGCCGTGGGCAACGTCCACTGGGACGCGATCATCGCCCCCAGCTGATGGGCCACCGTCTGCTCACTGCCGCCAATGGCGTAAACCGTCCCGAGTGCCGCCACCACCACCTCGCGAGCCGCCATGGCCGGAATCAGCGCCACAACGATCTGCCAGTTGAAGCCGATGGGCGCAAACAGCGGTGCGAGCAGGTGCCCGAGGCGACCGGCGAAACTGTAATTGATGGCCGCGCCGACCGCGCCTGCAGGGGGGGCCGGGAAGGTGGCCAGGAACCACAGCAGGATGGTCAGCGCGAGGATCACGCCACCCACGCGCCGCAGAAAGATGCGGCCACGCTCAAACACGCCGAAGCCTACGCTCTTCCAGTCCGGCAGGCGGTAACTCGGTAGCTCCAGCAACAGCGCGTGTTCGGTCTCGTCACGACGCAGGCGCTTCATGATCCAGGCCACCGTCATCGCCGACATGATGCCGCCCGCATACAGGGCAAACAGCACCAGTCCTTGCAGATTGAACAGGCCCGCCACTGTCATCTTCGGGATGAAGGCAGAAATCAGCAGCGTGTACACCGGCAGGCGTGCCGAGCAGGTCATGAGGGGCGCCACCATGATGGTGGTGAAGCGGTCACGCGGATCGGCAATGCTGCGGGTGGCCATGATGCCGGGAATGGCACAGGCAAAGCTCGACAGCAACGGAATGAAGCTGCGCCCCGTCAGCCCGGCGCGGAACATCACATGATCGAGCAGGAAGGCCGCACGCGGCAAATAGCCGGACTCTTCCAGCATGAGAATGAAGAAAAACAGGATGAGAATCTGCGGCAGGAACACGAGCACACCGCCCACGCCGGCAAAAATGCCATCGACGAGCAATCCCTTCAGCACGCCGTCGGGCATGGTCTGCGTCAGGGCTGTCGCGCCCCAGGTCACGACGGCCTGAATGCCGGACATGAACGGTGCAGCCCAGGAAAAGACCGCCTGAAACATCAGGAAGAGGGTCAGTGCGAGAAACACGAGGCCGAAAACCGGATGCAGCAGCACGCTGTCGATGGCGTCGTCCCGGATATCGGTGTCGCGAGGCATGACAACGGCCGTCGCAATGAGACGACGGACCTCGGCATGCACATCGTCCGGCTCGTGCTGTGCAGACGGGACCTCCGGCGGGGCGCCGTCGAGCTGCGCCAGCAGATCTTGCACGCCGTCACGCCGCACCGCCACGGCCTCGACCACCGGAATCCCCAGCTCGAGTGCCAGGCGGCGAGTGTCAATGCGGATGCCGCGGCGACGGGCGTCATCCATCATGTTCAGCACCAGCAACATCGGACGACCGAGACGCCGGATGTCGAGCACAAAGCGCAGATGCAGGCGCAGGTTGGTCGCATCGGCAACGCAGACGAGCAGCTCGGGAACCGGTTCGCCCGGCAGCTCGCCGAGACAGATGGCCCGGGTGATGGACTCGTCGGGACTTGCGGCCTCAAGGCTGTAGGCGCCCGGCAGGTCGAGCACATGCACCTGACGTCCCGAGGCCAGCGTGAAGCGGCCTTCCTTGCGCTCGACAGTGACGCCAGCGTAATTGGCCACCTTTTGCCGCGCACCGGTCAGGCGATTGAACAGGGACGTCTTGCCGCAATTGGGATTGCCGACGAGCGCAATGCGCAGCGGCGAAGGCGCGGCATGCAGGGAGGAGGCCGCCGCCGTCATGCCGGCACCTCGACATGCACGCGATCGGCCTCGGAGCGACGCAGGGCAAAGCGGGTGAAGCCAACCTGTACCACAACCGGATCGCCACTCACCGGCGCGAGGGCAATCAGGCGTACGGTTTCCCCCGGCACGAAGCCGATCTCGGCCAGGCGGCGGGCGATCGGATCCTCCGCACGGGTCGCCTCGACGGCGCGTACGGTGGCAGAGGCCTGACGGGGAAGGTCGGAGAGGCGCACGGCACTACACCTTATAGTTAACGAGAACCATTCTCATCTTAGTGAGGGCGGGTGTCAAACGGTTATTCTGCCGGGCCTTGTCCGTCGGCGCCTTTGCGCCAGGTCAGCCATTGCCGCAATTCGCCCGCCTGAACGCCTCACGCCGCCACAAAAACAAAGGCCGGCGATATCGCCGGCCTTCGGGCTCCACCAGAGCTTACTTGGCAGCGGGAGCGGCGGTGTCGGCCTTCTTGGCTTCTTCCACCTTCTTCACGGCCTTCTTCACGGCCTTCTTCTTGGCGTGGTGCTTGCGATGCACCGCCTTTTTCACCGGGGCCTTCGCCGGGGCTTCGGCGGTCGGGGTGGCACCCGCGACGGGAGCCGGGGCTTCGGCAGCAAAGGTCAGGCCAGCAACAGAGGCGATCAGGGCAGCGGCGATGGTACGGGACAGTTTCATTTCTGCATTCTCCAGGAATAAGGGCGCCAGTGGCGACAAGGAGAAGATTGCATCAGTGCCCGTTACCGGCTCCTTGGGGAGAAATGAACGATTGTTAAGGCAGGAGGGCTCAGCCGAGGCTGAGCTCCTTGCGCAACCGGACCACCCGGAGTACGGCACTCAGGACCTGGTCTTTGGGCGGCTTTTCGAGGTAATGGTCACAACCCACATTGAAACCGGCATCGCGATCCGTGGTGCGCACCAGGCTGGACAGCATGGCGATACGCGCCTTGCAGCCCGCCTCCTTGAGACGGCGGCAGGCCTCAAGCCCGCTCAGGCCCGGCATTTCGACATCCATGAAGATGATGTCGAAGACCATCCCCATGGCGCGCTCCAGCGCCTCTTCTCCCGAGAGGACATGATGGAGTTCCATCGCGAACGAGGAGGCCAGCTCCCCGAGCTTGATTTTCATGATCTCGTGCATGGCATGGCTGTCGTCGACGACCAGCACCCGCAACGCGAACTTGTCCTTTTCATCCACTGACTTGCCAGCGGCAGTGCCCTCTGGCGGTAGCCCCTTGTTATCCATGATGGTCCCTGATGTTGCATGACCTGGCTGGTCACTTTCCCAATCCCCGGTTGGTGCCCGGTCAACGCCCCGCGGACATTGCCGTCGGCGAAGGTCCCGCTTCCCTGCGGACTCGATCGCCACCACTCCCCCGCACAGAGGCCGAAGGCCGTCGGCCAGAGCCGAGGACATCGTCCTGGCGTGAGGAAAATGGGCCCGGCCAGAATGTCAATCTCTCCAAAGCGGCACCACTCCCAATTCGGGGAAAGTCGATCAAGCCCGCCAGAACCGGGATGAGCGGCGCGGAAAAAGACCCACGGTAAAGCGAACGTGCAAAGGAGCCTCCCCATCGACCCTGGCAGACGGGCCCGGCATCACCCGACTCAGTCTTCAGGACCCTCAAGAATGGCCAGGGCCTTCGTCAGCACCTCGATCTGCGCCGTCTCCGCCAGAATGCCGGAGGTCAACACCAGGTACTGCAGCTGGCGCTCACGGGTGCCTGCCTTGCCCGTGAAATCGCGCGCCTCGATCTCCCGGTAATGGGCCAGCATGGCCTGATGCAGGCCCAACCGGCGCCGCACCTCGCCCTCCAGCCCCGTCGGGCCGATGGCCGCCTCGGCGCGCAGGCGCACCATCATTTCATCCCGGAGGGCGCGCGGCTCCTCCGGCTCCAGCATCCACCGCCTGAGCTCTTCCCGGCCCGCGGGCAACACCTGATAGATGCGCTTGCGGCCACGACCGGTTTCCGCCGGCGCCGACGCCACCCAGCCAGCCTCTTCCAGCCGGCCCAGCTCGCGGTAGATCTGTTGGTGGGTCGCCGGCCAGAAGTAGCCAATGGAACGGTCGAAACGATGGGCGAGGTCCATGCCCGAGCAAGGACGCTCGGTCAGCGAGGTGAGCAGGGCATGAGGCAGAGACATGGGCAAACAGACGAAATGACGTGACGGGGATTATGCAACCAGTTGCATAAGACCAACAAGCGCCGTATAAATATGCAACCAGTTGCAAAAGGATTCCCGTCATGTCCGCCTATCCCCACCTGCTGCGCCCGCTCGACCTCGGCTTCACCACCCTCAAGAACCGCGTCCTCATGGGCTCCATGCACCTGGGACTGGAAGAGGCTCCCAACGGCTTCGAGCGCATGGCCGCTTTTTATGCCGAGCGCGCGCGTGGCGGGGTGGGCCTGATCGTCACGGGGGGCATCGCCCCCAATGAGCAGGGCGTGGTCTTCGGTGGCGGCGCCAAGCTGACGACGGCGGAAGAAGTGGCCCATCATCGCCCCATCACCGAGGCCGTGCATCGCGAAGGCGGCAAGATCGCCATGCAGATCCTGCACACCGGTCGCTACAGCTATCAGCCCGGCCTGGTGTCGGCCAGCGCCCTGCAGGCACCGATCAATCCCTTCGTACCCCGCGCCCTGACGCACGAAGAGGTACTGCAGACTATTGAAGATTTTGCCCAGTGCGCCGCCCTGGCCCGCGAGGCCGGTTACGACGGCGTCGAGGTGATGGGCTCCGAGGGCTACCTGATCAACCAGTTCATCGCTGCACGCACCAACCAGCGCACGGACGAGTGGGGCGGCTCTTACGAGAACCGCATGCGCTTTCCGGTGGAAATCGTAAAGCGGGTGCGTGAGCGCGTCGGCGCCGACTTCATCATCATTTATCGCCTGTCCATGCTCGACCTCGTCGAAGGCGGCTCGACTTTTGACGAAGTGGTGCAGCTGGCCAAGGCCATTGAAGCCGCCGGCGCCACCATCATCAACACCGGCATCGGCTGGCATGAAGCCCGTGTGCCGACCATCGCGACCAAGGTGCCGCGCGGGGCATTCACCTGGGTAACTCAGCGCCTCATGGGGCAGGTGAAGATTCCGCTCGTGACCACCAACCGCATCAACACGCCGGAAGTGGCAGAACAGGTATTGGCCAGCGGCCATGCCGACATGGTGTCCATGGCGCGCCCCTTCCTTGCCGATGCCGACTTTGTCCGCAAGGCCGAGCTGAACCGCAGCGACGAAATCAATACCTGCATCGGCTGCAACCAGGCCTGCCTGGACCAGACCTTCCAGCTCAAGATCACGTCCTGTCTGGTAAATCCGCGCGCCTGCCACGAAACCGAAATTCCCGTCACGCCGGTGACCGCCGCAAAGCGCATCGCCGTTGTGGGTGCGGGCCCCGCCGGCATGAGCTTTGCCGTTACCGCCGCCGAGCGCGGCCATCACGTCACGGTGTTCGATGCCGGCAGTGAAATCGGCGGCCAGTTCAACATCGCCAAGAAGGTGCCGGGCAAGGAAGAGTTCTACGAGACGCTGCGGTATTTCCGCCGCCAGCTCGAGATCCACAAGGTAGACGTGCGATTGAACACGCGCGTCGACGCCGCGCAGCTGAAGAAGGGCGGCTACGACGAGGTGGTGCTGGCCACTGGCATCGTGCCACGCATGCCGGCCATCGATGGCATCGACCATCCCAAGGTGATGAGCTATCTCGATGTGCTGCGCGACGGCAAGCCGGTGGGCAAGCATGTCGCCGTCGTGGGCGCAGGCGGCATTGGCTTCGACGTGTCCGAATACCTCGTGCACCAGGGCGAGAGCGCGAGCCAGAACCCGGAAAAATTCAATCGCGAATGGGGCATCGATACACACTACGCAGAGGCCGGCGGCCTCATGAAGGCCGAAGTGGAAGAAGCACCGCGCGACATCTACCTGCTGCAGCGCAAGACCGCAAAGATGAGCGGTCCGGGCAAGACCACGGGATGGATCCACCGGGCCGACCTTGCCAAGCGTCGCGTGAAGATGATTCCCTCGGTGCAGTACGACCGCATCGATGACGCCGGCCTGCATGTGTACGTCGGTGCCGAGCCACAACTTCTCGAAGTGGACAACGTCATCATCTGCGCCGGTCAGGAGTCGCAGCGCGAGCTGCAGGCCGATCTCGTCGCCGCCGGGATGACGGTGCACCTGATCGGAGGCGCCGATGTCGCCGCCGAGCTGGATGCGCGCCGCGCCATCAACCAGGGCGTGCGCCTGGCGGCCGTCATCTGATCACGACAGCAACTGACCGATGACTTCGCAAGACACCACCACGGCCGGCCCGTACCCCCGGGGCGGCCACCGGCCGCAACTGCACTGGCACGACAATGCGCGCAACCGGCACATTGTCGCTGCACTGCCGCAGCTGCACGACGCGTTCCGGCCGACGCCCTGGCTGTTCAATGCGCATGCACAGCTGATTTTTCACGGCTTGCGCAAGAAGGGGCAATCACAGCCGCTTTATGACCGTCATGACCGCCTCACCATGCGTGATGGCGGCCAGACCGCGCTGGCATGGTGTGGCTACGAATTACCCGCAGAAACGCCCACGATTGTAGTGCTGCACACGCTCACCGGCAGCCCGCAAAGCATGGCGGAACTCGTGCAGGACCTGCGCCGGGAAACCGGCTGGCGCATCGTGGTGTGTTTGCGCCGCGGCCATGCCGGTCTGCCGCTGCCGGTACCGCGCCTGAACATCCTGGGCTGCACTGACGACCTGCGCGAACAACTGCAGCACATTCGCACGCATTTTCCTGCGTCGCCGCTGTATGCGGTGGGCTCCTCCGCCGGCTCCGGACTGTTGGCCCGGTTTCTGGGTGAGGAGGGCGAGACATCTCCCTTCCGCGCCGCATTTGCCTATTGCCCGGGTTACAACACCGACGACGGCTTCGACAAGGCCCACCCGTTCTACAGCCGCATCATGGCGAAAAAGCTGGTGCGGAAATTCATCACGCCCCATCTGGAAAGCCTCGTTCATCTTGCGAACACCGCGCGTCTGCAGGCCGCTGACAATCTGGGCGACTTTCACCGGGAGATGTACGAGCTCGCGGGCTATTCCACTTACGAGGAATACGCCGCCGCCAGCAATCCCATGCGCGTCTTCGCCGCGATCCGCACACCGCTGATGATCCTCAATGCCGAGGACGACCCGGTGTGCCGGATCGACAATGTCGTCCCCTATCTCGACACCATGCGTCAGATGCCCGACATCATCCTCGTGACCACCGCAACGGGCAGCCATTGCGCGCACTACGAAGGGTGGTCCGCGCAGTCGTGGTCAGGACGATTGATGGCCCGCTATTTCACCGCAATGCATCACCTCACCGCCCACGCCTGAGGACACCCCCGCGCGCCTGCGCGAGTGCGCAGGCATCGATAGCCAGGAGATCTCCATGACTGCTGCACTTCCGCTTCGCCCTGCCATTGCTGCGTCGCTCGCCCTCTGGCACGAGGGAGTGGCCACGCGTGACCTCTCCCGTTTGCCGGAGATCCTGCATCCCGACGCCGTCTTCCGCTCTCCGATGGCACACACGGCCTACGGTCCGGCACCGGCCCTCGTCATGATTCTGGGCACGGTTATCCAGGTCTTTGAAAACTTCACCTACCATCGTGAATTCATTTCAGGCGACGGCCTCAGTGTGGTGCTGGAATTCAGTGCCACGGTGGGGGATCGCGACCTCAAGGGCATCGACATGATCCGCTTCAACGAGCAGGGGCAGATCGTGGACTTTGAAGTGATGGTGCGCCCGTTCAGCGGCCTGCAGGCGCTTGGCGCGGAAATGGGCAAACGCCTCGGGCACCTGCTCCAGGGCTACAAGGCCTGAGGCCTGCTGCCCGGCATTGCGTCCCGTGCTCCCGTTCCTGGCACGGGCCTCCCGATCACGTTCGCGGCGCCAATGGCTGGCGGGTTCTGGTCGGGCACTGGATGGGGCCGTCTGAAGGCCGCCCGGCCGCGCCGCGTTACTATCGCCGCGACGCCGCAACTACTCACTTTGAGGTATTCCCGACGCGCAACAAGACTGCACGCCTATTCTCCAGGCAATTCCACGGTCTTCTCATGACATCGCCAGCTTCAATTGCGCCGCCCTGATCGCCGCCGCCACCCGTTCGGCGCGGAAATCGGCGCGCCGTCTTGATCCCTCCTGACAAGGCAGTACCCTAGACCCCACGTGGCGCACATGGAGTCCTCACCACTCCCGCCACATCGCACGGCCCAATAAAACAAATATCAGGATGATCGCGTGAAGAACCCCCAGGAATCCTGGCCTTCCGGCACACTCGGACGAATGCTGCAACGGCTCCCGGGAGGTCGCCGCGTACAGCGGCGCCTCCAGAAGATCCGGCACCGCGTACTGGAGGCAATCGATGCGCAAAGGGATGACGGTGATGTCGCCCCGCCGCCCGCCTCACATGTTCCGCACTCCTCACTCTCCCTTCCGGCACTCACGCCGGGTGAAATGCTCAGGCAATTGCTGACTGCCTCGCAGGAACAGTCCCGCGAGCAGGCCGAATCCCTGTTTTTCCATACCGTGCTGCGTTCACTGACGCCGGATCAGGCCCGGATCCTCGCCGCGCTCTCCGGCGGATCCACCTATGCGCTGATCCATGTGATGGCTGGATCACGTCTCGGTCTCGGCATGCGCCCCGTGCTCGAATGCATCACCACGGTCGGCAAGAATGCTGGCGTGAGCTGTCCCGACCTGACCCCGGTCTATGTGCAGGGCCTGATGGCCTGGGGACTGGTGGAAATCGACAGCACGGCGCTGCCCGACTTGCTGCCCTACGAAATGCTCGAGACCGACACGCGGGTGCGGGCAACGGTAGAACGACTGAAGCAGACGGGGCAGGGCAACCGCATTGTGCGACGTACCCTCCGGATGTCCCCACTCGGCGAGCGGCTCTGGACTACCTGCCAGTTTCCGGAGGCATGAGCCGCTCCCTGCACTAGCGTGATCACAACAAGAATTCCCTGAAAGGGAGACAAGAAGAATGCAAAGCTGGACAGAGATCGTCCTCGACGTACAGCAGAACTGGTGGCTGTACCTGCTGATGCCGTTTATAGCGGCTGCGATTGGCTACGGCACCAAGATCGTCGCCATCCGCATGATGTTCGAGCCCATCGAGTTCATGGGATGGCGCCCCTTCTTCGGATGGCAGGGCATTGTGCCGCGCAAGGCGGCCATCATGGCCGGCATTGCCTGCGACACCATGACCACCAAGCTGATCCGACCGGAAGACATCTTCAACCGACTGGATGGCAACGAGATTGCGCGTGAAATCGAGAAGCCCCTGCTGGCGGCCATCGACGACATCACACGCGAAGTGGCCGCACACTATTCGCCCGGCCTCTGGGAAGCTGCTCCGGAGTCGGTGAAGAACGCCATCATCCGGCGCATTCAGGAAGAATCGCCCGTCATCGTCGGCCGCATCATGGCGGACATCAAATCCAATCTCGATTCCGTGTTTGATCTCAAGGACATGGTGGTCAGCAGCCTGCTTCGCGACAAGGCGCTGCTGAACCGCATCTTCCTGGAGGCCGGCGACGGCGAGTTCCGCTTCATCCGCAACTCCGGCGCATTTTTCGGCTTCGGCATCGGCTGCGTGCAGGCCGTGGTGTGGGCACTGACGCATTCGCCGTGGGTGATGCCTATATTCGGCCTCTTCACCGGCTGGTTCACGGACTGGATGGCATTGAAGATGGTGTTCAATCCGAAGTTGCCCACCCGCTATCTCGGTGGACTTGTCGTGTGGCAGGGGCTCTTCCTGAAACGGCGCAATGAAGTGTCGGCCGAGTACGGCCGCCTGATTGCCCGCGAGATCGTGACCCCGCGCAACATCATCGATGCCATCCTCAAAGGCCCGCTGTCCGATCGCCTGTTCAGCATGGTGCAGAAGCATGTGCAAAAGGTCGTGGACGAGCAGTCCGGCGCCGCCAAACCCTTCGTGGTCTTTGCGGTCGGCAGCGGCAAGTATCAGGAAATGAAGCGCGATGTCGCACAGAAGATCATCGACCGTCTGCCGGAAACGCTGCGGCATGTGGAGCAATATGCCGGCGCGGCGATGGACCTGGAACGGACATTGGCGGGGAAGATGTCCGAGCTCAGCCTGGAAGAGTTCGAGAATTTGTTGCACCCGGCCTTTCAGCAGGACGAGTGGATCCTGATCACCGTGGGCGCCTGCCTTGGCTTCCTGGTCGGGGAGATACAGGTGTTTGCCATGGAGCATCTGGCGACACATGCAAATTCAGCTGCGCATGTGGTAGCCCTGTTGAGTTGATCCCGGCGACTTTCTTCGCCAGCGTAGTCATTCCACTGGTGTAAATGTGAAGCGCTTGGGGTGAATTATCCCGGCGAGGAGCAAAAAGCGAAAAGGCCGGCATGATTGCCGGCCTTTTGCATGCTAGCCGCAATTACTTGGCGGCGGGCGCTGCGGTGTCGGCCTTCTTGGTTTCTTCCGCCTTCTTCATCGCCTTCTTCTTGGCGTGATGCTTGCGATGCACGACCTTCTTCTCGGGGGCCTTGGCCGGCGCGGTGGCAGCGGCAGGGGTGGTACCTGCGGCGGGGGCCGGCGCGTCAGCGGCAAAGCTCAGGCTGGCAACGGAAGCAATCAGGGCAGCGGCAAGGGTGTGGGTCAGCTTCATTTCTGCAATCTCCAGGTATTGGGGCGCCAGTGGCGACAAGGAGAAGATTGCGCCCGCACGCGTTACCGATTCTTTGGGGCAACATGAACAATTGTTAAGCCAATCGCTGGCACTTTCTCAGCGCCAGCAGAAGTCATTCCGGATCGCGCGGCCAACCCCCATTTGACAACAGTGTCTCGGAGAATATGAAGACGCACGGGCTCTGCCAGCAATCATGCATACCGGCCTCCAGACAAAGTTCGCAGTCGCCTTCAAGAGCGCTCACCGCCAGCGAAATGATGGGCACGCTGACCCGGTAGTCGTTGCCTTCATGCAAGGCCTTTAGCGTATTGTTCCGATTGCCATGAGTCGACCGCTCAATGCATGACGGCATCGCACCGATGCGTCTGTCACGCATCGGTCGAGAGATTCGCAGCAGGACGAAGGGCCAGGCTGCCATGGAGCGCGCTGTCGCTGCGAAACGCTTTCGGCCCGATGTTCCCTTCCACATGACCAATCAGTGGTGGATTGTCGTGCACGGCTATGTGTTGGCAGAAGTGGCAGGGTATCAGCAATCACCGGCAAGTGAGGCGGTCGTGCTCTGGCCTGCGCTGCAGCGTCTCTTTGTCGGCATGGGCGATGACAATGAACGGGTACACGCCTCGATGAAACCAATCACTGATAACACTGGTTCGACTGACTGAAGCGCCTTTCTGTAATCAGGAAGAAAACCGGGCCATCCGAAGGTTAAGGCCATCTGCTAAAGTCCCAGCTCCAGATCAGGTAGCGGATATCGTCTTTTCTTGATATCAAAGCTGACTGAAAAATTTCGCTCCAGTGATTCGCCTTCGTACACGCCGGACTGCGAAACTGTAAGCGGATAAAATTCGCGATTCGCCTGCTTCGTATCAAGCTGATAGCCGCCACTCAGATGGGTGCATCTGGGCATGGTGTAGTGATCACCACTTGCATCTGCCGGCCCGTCGGCATCGTCAGACCGATCCTCGTCCGCCACCGAAGCATCTTTGGCTGGCCTCTCTGCATTGCCGTTGCCGTTGCCGTTGCCGTTGCCGTTGCCGTTGCCGTTGCCGTCACAAGTCTGATCCGTCAACAGGGTGGTCATGCCGAAGATTTCGACAAAAGTTCCCCCATACGGATAGAACCAGTGCACAGAGGCCATCTCCTCGCCACCCCCAGTCCAATTTCGGGGGACTTCAAAAACATAGGCATTCTGTCCGATTCTTACGACAGAGGGATCCTGGACGGCCCTGAATGACCCCTCTTCCTGATTGAGCAAGCGCGCCACTGGGCTGAGCCCCTTGGGCGTCATGACGAGCAGGAAGAGATCCAGCAGTCCTCCTGCGGGGTGAGACGTAGGCCCATATTCCGTGCAGACCGCCAGCAACAAATGCGG
>DASSUO010000110.1:0-11326 GCA_035706925.1 Moraxellaceae bacterium | reverse complement strand
TACACCGTCGCCGACGGCATCCTGACCCTCACCCTGAATCGCCCCGAGCAGCTCAACGCCTTCACGGTGGACATGGCCAATGAACTCGTGCAGGCCTTCAATCGCGCGAGCGACGACGACGACGTGAAGGCCATCGTCGTCACAGGCGCCGGTCGTGCGTTCTGCGCCGGCATGGATCTCTCCGTTCCCGGCAACGTCTTCGGCCTGGACGAGTCGCAGCGCCCCACCCTCACCGACATGGAAGAACGCCTCGACGACCCCGCCATCGTCAATGGTGTGCGCGACACCGGCGGCCGCGTCACGCTGGCCATCTACGACTGCAAGAAGCCCGTCATCGGCGCCATCAACGGTGCCGCCGTGGGCATCGGCGCCACCATGACACTGGCCATGGACATTCGCCTTGCGTCGGAAAAAGCCCGCATCGGCTTTGTGTTCGGCAAGATCGGCGTCACCGCGGAAGCCTGCTCGACCTGGTTCCTGCCCCGCATCGTCGGCATGAGCCAGGCACTGGAGTGGTGCTACAGCGGCGACATTCTCGATCCGCAAGAAGCCCTGCGGGGCGGCCTCGTCAAAGCGGTGCTGCCGCCGGAGCAATTGCTGGAAGAGGCATACCGGCTCGCCCACAAGTTCGTCGACAACCGCTCGCCCGTATCCGTGGCCCTCATGCGCCAGATGCTCTACCGCAACAGCGCACAATCGCATCCGCGCGAGGCCCACAAGATCGATTCGCTGTCGATGTTCTACACCAGCATCGGTGATGGCAAAGAAGGCGTCGCCAGCTTCCTCGAGAAGCGCACGCCACACTATCAGGGCAAGGCCAGCGCCATGCCCGACTTCTACCCCTGGTGGGACTGACCATCGCCTCGCCGCGTCATCCCCCCACCTGCGGGAGCGGCTGCAGCCGCAATCAAGGCAGGAATGGTTGACGCCGCAAACAAAAAAGCCCGCAGATGCGGGCTTTTTTGCGAACGTGAATAGCACGACGGGCGAGTAGCAATTTCGCGACTGAAGCCACTCCTGCGGGCGTCACCAGGTCGGCGCAAGGGCGCCACGCCCTCCGGCAGGGCCAACGCTTACAGGCTCATTTTTTCGCTGAAGAGGCCTTTGTCGCCGGCGCGGCCCAGCCAGTCACCGATATCGATGTGATAGCCGCGCTTCTTCAGCGCGTTTCCAAGAGCGAACAGATACGCCGTGTCGGCCATGCCCGTATTGAAGAGACTCGAGATCTCGCGTCCCAGTGCGGTAAAGGGGCGCGCCAGCAACTGCAACTCGCTGCCCTCGTCCGGCCCCTCGATGTAGAGCGCCTTGTTCTGGCAGCGCAACACGGCGCGAAAATTCTTTTCCTCCACACTCTTGATGCGCACCTTGCCCGGATCAGGCTGCAGCAGGCCCATTGCCTCCATCTGCGTGAACATGGGCCCGTGAATATCCTTGTTGAAGTAGCCAGCTGCCTCCAGGGAAATGAAGCCGCCGAGATCCAGCCGCATCATGAAGCGCAGGGTCGTCATGTCGGCCTTCGACACCGTGTTTAGGAAGGCAATGGTGCGCAGATTGTGTGATCCGGGCTGACGGACTTCATCCACCAGCACACGCGCCCACATCTCCTGGAAATCATTGGCGACGGCGCGCGCGGCCGACTCCTTCCAGCGCATCAGCCAGTCCGGATCCACCGGACGGTCCGACATGGTCTCCAGTTCCACCGTCTCCACCAACTGGTCGGCCTTGAGACCGATGCGGCGCACATTCAGGGAAAGGCGAAGGGACTGGATCTCGGCCTCAAGGCGCACCTTCTGCAAGGCTTCCTGCACGGTTGGCACCTTGAGGGCCGCAAGGGGGTCCTCTTCCGCCTGCTCGATCAGCGGATTGAAGCGGATGCTCGAGCTGAAGTCGTCCTGGGGTGCATCGACCACCTCCCCCTTGGGATTGAAGACCTTGCGTCCGGTATGCAGGCCGTCGAGGTCTGCCAGCATCCCCTCGATCGCCGAGAGCTCAGCGCTGCGCACCTCCGCTGTACTACGCTTGTCACTACGCTGGCGCCAGGGCGGCAAAAGGGCGGAATCACCACCACCAAAAAGCGTTTGCCAGAGTTTGTCGGCAAGTTTCTGGCGTAGTGAAGAAGGATCGGTGGTCATGGCTGCATTCCGTTTGGCGCCGGCAACTGCGACCGGCTACTACTATTGAGGCACGTCAACGCCAAAAAATGGAGTCCCGGCATGCTTTTCCCGGACCATACCCGCTCTGCAGCAGACGGAACACCACTATGAACACCCGTATCCTGACGGCGACCTGTCTGACTGCCACCCTCGCCCTCACTGCCTGCGATGGCGGCACAACTGCCGTAATCGGCCCCACCGCCCCCGTGACCAACGAGGGCCTGTGGAGCGGCGTCTTCGACATCAGCACCGACGCCACGGCCAACACCCGCACCTTCAATGCCCTGGTCACGCCGGACGGGACCCTGTGGATGACCTACTCCCGGGTGTCGGATCCGACCCTCGCAGGGGTGATCCAGGGCGCCGGCACTGCCGACACCGCGGCGCGCACATACACGGCCCCCGCCGTCACCGAACAAAACGCCAGCCTGACCCTGACAGGCGCACTGTCCGGCCTTTATGTGTCCCAGAGCAAGTTCTCGGGCAACATCACGACCAATGTGGGCGGCCTGCGGACCCTGAGTTTCAATCCGTCCTTTGCCGTCAACTATGACCTGACCTATGCCCAGGCACCGGGTCTGGCACCCGGCCCCACTACCGTCAACGGAACGGGCATCGTGGCGGGGAGCGAAGTACCGGTTACCCTGGTGCTGGACCCGCAGGCAGGCAATCCGTCCCAGGTCCTGGTCGGTCAATCCGGCCCGTCGACCGGCCTCTGCTACTTCTCCAGCCCCGTCACCGGCGCCAGCGCCGGCAACTACTTCAACCTGTCCGTGACCTTCATCCCCGGCGCCGGCTGCGACAGCCAGGGCCTTTCCGGCACCCGGCAGGGGGTCCTTTTCCGTACCCCGACCGGCAAATTCGTCCTGGTCACCGGGAACGCCGTCTTCGGCTTCCAGGAGACATGATCCCTTCCTGACCCCTTCATTAACTTTTGCTTAGGTAGACAGGACGCCCGTTCCGAATCTGCCGCTCCCTGTTAGAATCGCGCCCGCCGAGGGCTCCGACCGCGACCTCCGCTCCGGGAATTGCCCGGGACGCGCGGCCTCCCGCCCCCCATTTTTCTGAAAGACCTATACATGACGATGCGCCGCATAGCCCTCCTGTGGGCCCTGCTGTTCCTGCCTGTCGGCCCGCTGTTCGCGGCCGTGGAGCCGGCCATTGCCCCGGACAGCCTCACCGTGCTCAGTTACCACGAGATCACGGATGCGGCCAATGCACTGGTGCCGGCCTATGCCGTGACGCCCACCAATTTTGTCCGCCAGATGGACTGGCTGCGGAACCACGGCTACCACTTCGTCAGCCTGTCCGACGTCATTTCCGCTACCGACAGCCGCCGTCCGCTACCCGACAAGTCCGTCCTCATCACCTTCGACGATGGCTACCAGTCGGTCTATGACAACGCCTGGCCCATCCTCCGGCAGTTCCACATCCCCGCCGTGATCGCCGTGGTCGGCAGCTGGCTGGAAGAAAAGGGCCAGGTCGACTTCGACGGCAAGCCCATCCCCCGCAACAAGCTGCTGTCCTGGGACGAGCTGCGCCAGATGCACGAGAGCGGCCTCATCGAGATCGGCAGCCACAGCTTCGACCTGCACCACGGCGTGCAGGCCAATCCGCAGGGCAACATGGAGCCGGCCACCACGGCCCGCCTCTATTTCCCCGACAGCAAGACGTATGAGGACGAAGCGGCCTATCGCAAGCGCATCTACAACGACCTCAAGCACAACAACGACCTCATCCACAAATACACCGGCGCCACGCCCCGCGTACTCGCCTGGCCCTACGGCCGCTACAACACGCCGGTGCGCGAAATCGCCGAACGCCTGGGCCTGCGCGTCGGCCTCACGCTGGACGACGGCGCCAATCGTGCCGACACCCCGCTCTGGGGCCTGCGCCGCATCCTGGTCGAGGGACCGATGGCCCTGTGGGACGTGGAACGCGAAATCAACCTGCGCAATCGCGACGTCCCGGTGAACAGCTGGCCGCGCAAGGTCCTGCACGTCGATCTCGACTACATTTACGATCCCGATCCCGCCCAGCAGGAGCGCAACCTCGGCCGCCTGCTCGACAATATCGCCGCCATGGGCGTGAACACTGTCTACCTGCAGGCCTATGCCGATCCTGACGGCGATGGCGCCGCCAATGCCGTCTACTTTCCGAGCCGTCACCTGCCCATGCGCGCCGACCTCTTCAATCGCGTTGCCTGGCAGATCCGCACCCGCACGCCCGTCAAACGCCTGTACGCCTGGATGCCCATGCTGGCTTTCCAGCTGCCAGCCAATGAACCAGCCGCCAACGACAAGCTGGTGACCCTGCCGAGCGAAAAGGCCGACCACATCAATATGGGCTACCCGCGCCTGTCGCCGTTCTCGCCGCGGGCACGCCAGACCATCCGCGAGATCTACGAAGACCTCGCGCGCTCAGCGTCGTTTGAAGGCCTTCTCTTCCACGACGACGTGACGCTCTCCGACTACGAAGACAACAGCGAGTTCGCACAGCAGACCTATCGCGACTGGGGCCTGCCTGGCTCGGTGGCGGAGCTGCGCAAGAGTGATGACCTGCTCGGTCGCTGGACCATCCTGAAGATCAACTACCTCGACGACTTCGCCCAGGAGCTGGCCGACATCGTGCGTGCCCAGCAGCCGCAGATGCGCACCGCCCGCAACCTCTATGCCCGCGTCGCACTCAATCCGCGCGCCGAAGTGTGGTATTCGCAGGCCCTGGACAACTCGCTGGCCCACTACGATTACACCGCCATCGAAGCCATGCCTTACATGGAACAGGCACCTGACGCCGCCGCGTTCTATCACTCTCTGGTCGATGCCGTGAAAGACCGTGACGCCATGAACAAGGTGGTGTTCGAACTGCAGACGGTTGACTGGCGCAACAACAATACGCCCATTCCCACGGCGGACATTGCGGCCACCATCCGCAATCTCTACAGCATGGGTGCGCTTCACATCGCGCTTTATCCCGAAATGCTGTTCGACAACCATCCCGACCCCGCCTTGCTGAAGCCCGTACTGGACAGCAAGCCGAACGTCCCCGACGTGCATTGAAGAGGCCCACGTGATAGCGCGACCGGAAACCGTTTGGCAGGGACTCCTGGGGTTCGTTTACTACTACCCCCTGTTCATGTCCTATTTGTGGATGATCGGGGCCTTCCTCTTTTATTGGCGCTGGGAGCGCCGTGACCCGCCTTACACAGCGCCGGTCACGCTGCCCGATACCCCGCCGGTCTCCGTGCTTATCCCCTGCTACAACGAGGGAGACAACGCGGAGGAAACCATCAAGCACGCACTGGCGCTCGACTACCCGGAATTCGAGGTCATCGCCATCAATGACGGCAGCCGCGACAACACCGGCGAGGTACTGAACCGTCTCGCGGAGCAGCACCCGCGACTGCGCGTCGTGCATCTCGCCCAGAACCAGGGCAAGGCCATGGGCCTGCAGGCCGGCAGCCTGCTCGCCCGCTATGAATTCCTGATCTGCATCGATGGCGACGCCCTGCTCGATCGTCACGCGGCGCACTGGATGGTGCGCCACTTCGTGGAGAATCCGCAGGTGGCGGCCGTCACCGGCAATCCGCGCATCCGCAACCGCTCCACGCTGCTCGGTCGCGTGCAGGTGGGCGAGTTCAGTTCCATCGTCGGCATGATCAAGCGCGCGCAGCGCAGCTTCGGCCGCATCTTCACCGTCTCGGGCGTCATCACGGCGTTCCGCAAAACGGCCGTGCATGCCGTGGGCTACTGGAGCCCGGACATGCTCACCGAAGACATCGACATCACCTGGAAGCTGCAGCGCGCCGGCTGGGATGTGCGCTTCGAGCCCAACGCACTGGTATGGATCCTGATGCCCGAGACCCTCCATGGCCTCTGGAAGCAGCGCCTGCGCTGGGCCATGGGCGGTGCGCAGGTCCTGATGAAGAACATCGACGTGTTCCTGAGGCCCCGCCAGAACCATCTGTGGCCGCTGCTGCTCGAAATGTGCGTGAGCGTGGCCTGGTCCTATCTCATGCTCGCGCTGACCGTCATGTGGCTCGCGGGACTCGTGCTGCCCAAGGGACTGCTGCCCGTGATCGGCTCGCCGCTGATTCCGCAGGGCAGCGGCATCATCCTCGGCACCACCTGCCTGCTGCAGTTCGCCTTCAGCAAATGGCTCGACAGCCGCTACGACAAGGGGCTGGGCCGCAATTACTACTGGATGATCTGGTACCCCGTCGTGTTCTGGGTCATCAACATCGCCACCACGGTCACCGCCTATCCCAAGGTGTTGCGCCAGGGGCGGGGCCAACGGGCCCGCTGGGTCAGTCCGGACCGGGGCGTACGCCCCTGACGGCTAGTGAAATCCACGGAACCGGACCCATCTCCGGTTCCAAATCCGCCAGCGCCTGGCGCCGGCACTGAAACGAGGTGGCTACCATGCCCGACTCTCTGATCATCAACGCGCGTCACCGTCTGCGCTGGCACGAGCGCCTGTTCTCAGACGCCACCACGGCCATGCTGTGGGGTGCCTGGCTCTGGCTCTGGCGACCGGTGCTGAACCTGCTCGCCTGGGTGGCCGGACTCGGCGTCAGCGCCGCACCCGCGCTGACCAAGTTCCTGGCCAGCCAGCCGGTGCCCAGCCTGGAAAACTCCGTGGCCGCCCTCGCCGGCACGTCGGGCACGCTGCTGCTCTGGAACCTGCTGCCGACGCGTCGTGCATCGACGCTCAGCACCTGCTCCATTCACGACTATGCGCGCCATTTCGAGCTGCCCGCCGACCTGATCCTCGATCAGCGCGACAGCAAGGTGTGCGTCGTGCACCACGATGCCAGCGGCCGCATCGTGAACATCGAGTCGCACCGCTAAGGCGACCCGCCCCGGCACGGGGGCAACGGATTGCTCCCTTCGCGGCCTTGACCGCGAGGGTGACCCAGGAAAGGGGTGCAAACAGGCACCCCTTTTTGCTGCCCGCCTGATACCTCCTCCGGGGGAGGGCGGACGAATTTTTCTTTGCCATCCACCTTCGTTCCGTGGTGACGCACGCGCGCTCGTCCGCGTACAGCGCCGCTCCCCCCCTGACCGTTGCACGGCACCCCGCCCCCCCACTACTCTGCGGCGCACTTCCTTCCTGAACTCGACGTCCCGGGACAGAGCCGATGCAGTCACTGGAAAACGTGGCGGTATGCGCCGAAAACGAACAATCCCTGCGTGCCGCCCTCACGGGCGGAGCCAAACAGCTGCGCCGACTGCCCCCCGCCATTGAAAAGGCGTTTTCGCGGCACCGTAGCGCCGGCGCCACGGTCTTGTTGCGCCAGTCCATCTACGGCCTGATCGCCCTTTATGTGGTGGTCGTGGTTCCCATCCTGCTGTTCAGCCATGACCCGGCGCTGAAGGTGTGGGAACAGTTCGGCATGTTCCCGATCGGCATCGTGCTGGCCCTCCTGTGGGCAAGCACCCGTTTGACCACCCTGGACCGCCACGTCGAAGCCCTGATCGCGCTCAGCCTCTACCTCTGCCTGGCTGGCACGTTGTACTGCTCGATGCGACTGGACGGGCAGTACTTCGGCAAGATGGCCGCGTTCGAAACCATCTACATTCTCATCGTGACACTCACCATCCTGCAGTTGACGCCGCGGCTGGCACTCACGGGAGCCCTGCTCGCCTTTGCTACCAGCCTCGTGTGCGCGCTCGTGAACAACCTTCGGCCCTCACTGCTGGAAATCCAGCTGTATTTCTTCGTTCCGCTGATGATCTGCCTGGTCACCAGCTACATCCAGGAAAATTCCGAACGGCGCAACTTCGTCCAGAACCTGCTGCTCAACACGGAATCACGCCGGCTCGCACAGCTGCATGCCGACGCCGAAGTCACGATGCGCAAGCAGCGCGATGCCACGGACTATCTGACCCTCATCAGCGGCAATCACTCACTCCGCGAACTGTTCCTCCGCACCCAGCGATTCCTGGTCGAGCGCACCGACGCGCAAGTCGCGGCCAGCTACCACCTCAACCACCGGGGCCTGTTGCGACGGGTAGCCAGCTGGGCGCTGGACGACGCCACCTTGCAACTCGAGAAAAAGGAATTTGACCCGGCCTCGACGCTGATGGGGCCGACGCTCGTGACGGGCGAGACCCTGCATCTGCGCGAGGTGCCGGCCGGCTACCTGAAAGTGGATGTTGCGCTGGGCAGCCTGCCGAGTGCGTCGGTGCTGGTGTTGCCCATCGTGCTGGCGGGCAAACCGCTGGCGGTGATCGAGCTGGGCAAGATTGTGCCGTTCAGCGAGGAGGAGATTGAGCGGGCGGAGGCCATCCGTACTCATCTGGCCTATGCGGTGTCGGCCGCCAATGCGCGCGAGATTGCCTTGCGGGCGGCTACGGCCTGAGGTTTTTTTGTTGTGGCTGCGCCACGGTGGCGCTGGTGTCTGCTTGGTTTTCCGGGAATTGCTGTTTGGCGGGGAGCTGCTGTTGGGTCGGGTCTTGTACTGACCTTTCGAGAGGGGTGGCGCTGGGGTGGCTCCTGCACTGACTTTTCGTGAAGGGGTGTTGGGAGGCTCCTGCACTGGCCTTCTGTGAAGGGGTTCTGGGTGGCTCCCGCACCGGCCTTCTGTGAAGGGTGGGCGCTGGGGTGGGGGTGCCCCTGCCTCCTGCAGGAGCACCCCCACCCCATCACCCGGCTCTTTTCGCGGGCCCCGGCGTTGATGTTGGGCTGGTGGCTGTCGGCTTTGCCTCACTTCCTTCTGCAAATTCGGCGTAATTAATCAGAACGTGCTGCCGCCGGCCTTGGTTCTGCGTCTGACTCTCGCTCTGACTCTGCCTCTAACTCCCGCTCTGGCTCTGGCTCCGGCTCTGGCTCCGGCTCTGGCTCCGGCACTGGCTCTGGCGCTCATCGTAGCGCTGACTTCGGCCTGGCGGTTGGCGGTTGGCGACTGAAACAACGCTACAACCACAGCCACCGCACACGGACAGTGGCAGCGGCAGCGGCAGCGGCAGCGGCAGCGGCAGCGGCAGCGGCAGCGGCAGCGCGGCAGGCTGGCCCGGGCTCACGCTCTATTCAAATGAATACAGGGGGAGCCTGGGTTGGATCAGGGGATTTTTTCTCAGCGGGCGTAGGTTTCGTTGAGATAGTCGAGGATCAGGGAGGATTCGAGGAGTTTGGCCCCGGTGTTGGGATCTTCGAGGTAGGGGACCTGCATGTGGCCGGTGCGGGTGAAGTGGGCTTCGCGCTTGCCGCCAGGCAGGGGCTGGTAGGGGCCGGGCTTGGCGCGGAAGACGGCCGGGCCGACATCCTGCCAGCGCTCCTTGCCGATGTTGTGCAGCACGTAGGGGATTTCGAGTTCGCAGAGGCGCTCGCGCACCAGGCGGGAATACGGACTGCTCTCAAAGCTCCACAGGGCCAGCGGCTTGGCCGGCGCGTGGCGCTTCGGATCCGCCTTGATGCCGCGCAATCCGCGGACGGCGACCCCCAGATACTCGCCTGGCAGGGTCAAGCCGTTGCGCTGATAGGCACGGGGAACGCCACGGCTGCCGTACGTGCGGAAGAGATAGTCCACGATGTGCAGCGATTCATACAGGATCTTGCCGGTATTGGGGTCGATCAGAAGGGGAAACTGCTGCTTCCCGCCCAGGCGCTCCGCTTCCGGCCGAAATCGGGTGCCACCCTTGGGGCAGGGGTAGATTTCGACATCCAGATGCAGGGCCGTCAGGGCCTCACGCACGAGACGGCAATAGGGACTGCCCTCGATATCGTAGAGCTTTAGCGGCATCTTTGGCTGTTTTACCCCCTTGATCGCTGCAGATCCCCTCCATTTTCCCAGCGTGGAACTGACCACGGAACCCAGGACATTGATCTGGTGAAGGACGGCATTGGGCATGGGGATCTCCGTTCGTCGGGGGCCGGGGCTGCCGGCGGACCGGCTACTCTGCCACAGGCCCCGTTTACCAACCAGAGCACAAAATGCCCGACGAAGCACTATCGCGGACCCCGTCCGGTCGGGGATAATCGCCCGCTCAAAATTTCAGCCCGGCACCCGGGTGCCGACATACATCCACGGAAGCCTACGCACATCATGACCACCCTCGCTATTTACCAGGACCTTTCCCGCACCCAGCTCGTCGAACTCGCCATTCAGCGCAAGGAAGGCGTGCTGGCCGACAACGGCGCCCTGACTGTGAACACCGGCCACCGTACCGGTCGTTCCCCCGCGGACCGCTTCCTCGTGGATGAACCGACCACGCGTGACAGCATCCACTGGGGCGCCATCAACAAGGCCTTCCCGGCGGACAAGTTCGACGCCCTCTGGGATCGCGTGCAGTCCTATATCAGCGAGCGTGACCAGTTCGTGCAGCACCTGCACGTGGGTTCCGATCCCAACCACTACCTGCCGGTGAAGGTCACCACCGAGCTGGCGTGGCACGCCCTGTTCGGCAAGAACCTGTTCATCACCCCCGACGTCTACAACGCCGGCAAGAAGGAAGAGTGGCAGGTCGTCAACGCCCCGGGCTTCGAGTGCGTTCCCGAGCGTGACGGCACCAACTCCGACGGCTGCGTCATCCTGAACTTCCAGCAGCGCAAGGTGCTGATCGCCGGCATGAACTACGCCGGTGAAATGAAGAAGGCCATGTTCTCCGTGCAGAACTACCTGCTGCCCGGCAAGGACGTGCTGTCCATGCACTGCTCCGCCAACGTCGGTGAAGACGGTGGCGTCGCCCTGTTCTTCGGTCTGTCCGGCACCGGCAAGACCACCCTGTCGGCCGACCCCGAGCGCTTCCTGATCGGTGACGACGAGCACGGCTGGGCCAAGGGCTCCGTGTTCAACATCGAAGGCGGTTGCTATGCCAAGTGCATCAACCTGTCGCAGGAAAACGAGCCGGTGATCTGGGATGCCATCAAGTTCGGCACCGTGCTGGAAAACGTGGTGGTCGACGACAACACCCGCGTCCCCAACTATGACGACACCAGCCGCACCCAGAACACCCGCGCCGCCTACCCGCTGGAACACATCGCCAAGCGCATCGAGCTGAACCGCGCCGGTGAACCCAAGCACGTCATCTTCCTGACCTGCGACCTCTTCGGCGTGATGCCCCCGGTGGCCATCCTGAACAACGAACAGGCCGCCTTCCACTTCCTGTCCGGCTACACCGCGCTGGTGGGCTCCACGGAAATGGGCGCCGGCCCCGGCATCAAGACCACCT
>DASSUO010000109.1:0-5467 GCA_035706925.1 Moraxellaceae bacterium | reverse complement strand
CGACGTATATGGCACTTTGGTACGGCCGATTTACATGACCCGGAGAACTACCGATGTCTGCCCTGCTTTCTCCCCACGTCCTGCGCCGCTCGCTCACCCTGGTGTTTCGCGGGTTGGTTGTCATGCTGGGCGTCAATCTTGCCGCATGCTCCACGCAATCCGCTCCCAGCGCCCCCCCTACCGAGTTCGTGGGTGGCATCCACAGCCACGAATTTTCCTGGATAGCGCCCGCCGTCTGCTCCAGCAACTGTATCGACTCCAGAACAACCTACACAGGCGAGTGGCTCGACAACGTTCCGCACGGAAAGGGCGAGGCGACCAACTCCTTCCACTTTACCTGTCGGGGCGAGTTCGGACTGGACCCCACCCGCATTCCGGGTCTCGACCCAATGCGAGAGCTGCAGTTACGCCAATACGAAGGCGGCAATGACGAATACGCGCGCAAATACCTGACCCTGGCAAAGGGCGAGGTCTATCTGAACGGGAACCTGTATTTTGCGGGCGTATTCCTGAACAACTTCTATTACGGTGAAAGCTGCCTCCCTTACGGCCCGGGCACCTGGACGTCAGGCTCCGGCGCCACCATCACGGCCACCCGCAAGCTCAGACTTGATCGCCACACCAGAACGTTCTCGAACTATATCGGCATCGGTGCATGTCGCATTGAGCGCAAGGATGGGCTGACTTATGTCGGTACTTGTGGCGTTGCGCCTGAATTCCGGGGATTCCCGGACGAGATTGCGCTGGATGCCATGGAGGACGAATACCAGCACGATCCTTTCTCCATTGCGACATCAGATGGCACCTTCTTCGACCTGCACGGCAAACCGCTTTCCAGATCTGCCGTTGCCGCAGTGAATGCCGACATCCAGCACTATCGCGAGGAACGCAAGGCGGCGCGTCAAAAGGCAGCTGAAGAAGCCCGACAGCAGGAACTGGCCGCCGATGCCCAAAAACGTCGCGAGTCCGCGACTAACCGGCAAGGGCTCGTCGCTATTGGAGGCGCCATGGCACTCGGACACGCCATGGAAGGCACGAGCTACACTGGCGAGCAGAAATCATCCGTCGTGAATGCGTATGTTCAGGACGTCATGGAAGGAGGTCAGGGCACAAGCCATCTGGACGCGGCGGCCGATGCGGAAACGTCGGCCCGTCATGCATCGCAAGGCCGACCCGGGAGCGGAACCGGAAAAGCCACCGTCGTTGCGCCCACTTCCGATCCTGCAACCTGTCCGACATCCGGTGACCCCGTCAAGGTCGGCAACATTGGCGACATTCCGCGCATCTGCACGAATGGCCGACAGCAGAATTACGCCTATTCGGAAGCGGAGGGCGTCAGTCTGAAGGACGTATGCGACACTGCTCGCAACGGCGACAACATCAGGCAGGCCAACGGCCGAAATGTTTCGGTCTGTTATTGCGCCGAACACGCGTTCAAACAGAACGGCGACATCAAACCCATGACGTGCTGGGTGTTTTACGACGGACAGTGAGACCCTCGCGGGTATCTTCGAGAGAGCCTGGCTTTTTCTCACCAGGCTTACGCTTTTCAGTTATTGACGCCCGAACCCCGAGGACCCGTTCATACGGCGACTGGCCCACCAGGCCGATTCACCCTAACCTGTGGGTGGGCGAATATACCCTTTTGAACGCCCTGGGGCTCGATTATGGATCTGATGGCAGTCGCTTATGTCAGCACGGCAATCAAGCCGCTCTCCGCAAAGGAGCTTGATGAGCTGCTCATGGACGCCCGCGCCTTCAACCAGGAGGCGGAGGTCACCGGCGCATTGCTCTTCCACGACAATTCGTTCTTCCAGTACCTCGAAGGCCCCGCCGAAGGGGTCAACCTGGCGTATGCGCGCATCAAGGCTTCACGTCTGCACAAGGACCTGATCGAACTCATTTCCGGCCCGGTGGAAAAGCGCGAGTTTTCGGAGTGGCATATGGCCTTTGCCGAAGCACCCGGATCGCTTTTGCAGCAACTGGCCAACGCCGAATGGAACACGTCCCTGACAGCCGTTCAGGCACGAGAAGCGCCCTCGCCCGGACTCAAGGCGCTCCTCAACTTCTGGTCACGCGCACGCAGGGGGTCTCTGCCCCGGCGCTGAGCGAAAAGGTGGGATATCGCGAGAGTCTGCCGGTCAGTGTTCCACCACATCACGGTACGCGCACCACGTGGCGTGTCCCAGCAGCGGCATTACCACCACCAGCCCTACCAGAAGCGTTGATATCGACAGCAGCGACAACCCGACGATAAGCGCTGCCCACACGGCCATCGCCGGCAAGTTCGCCAGCACGGCGCGCACACTGGTGATCATGGCCGTCACCACGTCGCAATCGCGGTCGATCACCATTGGCATACCTACCGCTGTCGCCGCGAACACGATGGAAGCCATTACCGCGCCGGACAGGAACCAGGCCAGCACCACGCCGCGATAATTGCCGGAAAAGAACACCTCGCCGATAAAGTCCTTCACGTTACCCATTTCGCCGCCATAGGAAAGCGCGAACATCACTGCCACCACGCGCTCCCACAGAATGCCGATCAGCAGCAGGGCAACTCCAAAGTCGGCAATGCTGGCCGCGTTACGGCGCAGTGCCTTCACGGAATCAAGAAATCCGGGGCGGCCGCCTTTCTCGCACTGGCGCGAGAGCTCGTAAACGCCTGAGGCAATGAGCGGTGTCACCATCACGAAGCCCACGACGGCCGATGAAAAGAATGCCGCATGGGGCAATGCCAGGCTCAAGGCGGCCCAGCCTCCCAGCGTGACAATGATTCCGTAGATCAGGCTGGGGCCGGGGTGGCGCATGAAGTCACGCCAGCCTTCGCGCAGCCAGTGCAGCGGACGCAGGGCGGGCACCTGGCGTATGGACGGCCGTCTTGCCACCGGCACTCCGGTATCGCTTTCGCTCATTGTTTGTCTTCCCTGAAACGGAGCCACCGAAATGGCGGCGACCTCGTCAGACCTTACTCCCGCCCTTTTCCACCGGCGCCAGCCTTCCGACGAAAAGTAGTGCCGGCACAGCAGCCCGCCGCCTTTCGCGCATTAACCCACCCGGATGGCGCCCATAAAAAAACCCGGCAGTTGCCGGGTTTTTTCAGAGCGCGGGGCTCAAGCGGGGCGGATATTGGACGCCTGCTTGCCCTTCTGGCCCTGGGTCACGTCGAAGGACACCTTCTGACCTTCGGCGAGGGAACGGAAACCGTCCGCCTTGATTTCGGAGAAATGCGCGAAGAGGTCTTCACCGCCGTCGTCCTGGGTAATGAAACCGAAGCCCTTGGCGTCGTTGAACCACTTTACCGTGCCGGTAGCCATAACTTTTAAACCTTGATTAGAACAATGATCGGGCATAGCCCGGGGAGTGCAGAGCAGAACAGGGGGGAAAAGAAGAACTGGACGAACTGGCTAGAGCGAGAACAGTACAGGAATACTTTCTGCCTGTGCGGCATGCAGGGGCCATACTGACAGCAATCTCCAGTAAGTCAATCGGTCATTGATGACCGGACAGGGTGCTCCCCCCCTGAATCCGGCCCCGGAAAGGAGTGCCCCCATGTCCGGTCTACAGACGGCGGTAATCCAGTGCCCCTATTGCTGGGAGCAGATCGAGCTTCTGGTGGATTGCTCCGTGGACGAGCAGGAATACATCGAGGACTGCAGCGTCTGCTGCCGTCCGATCACGATTTCCGTCAGTTCCGCGGACGGCGCCATCGTCCATATCGATGCACGCGGCGAAAATGATTGAGGACGACGCGACCCGGGCGCGGCGGGACCTCCGGCGCAGGCCGACACGTCTTTTGCGCTGACAGGGCAACAGCAGGTGACGCCTGCGCGGCATTGATCTACCTTCCCGCGCATGAGCCGGGGCCATTGAGGTACCTGCCATATCGTCCACGCGAGGATCTTTTCATGTCCCAACCCATCCGCTTCGATAACGGCGCCACCTACGAACGCTACATGGGCGTATGGAGCCAGTCCGTCGGCGAGGTGTTCCTCGACTGGCTCGCACCGCCCTTGGGAGCGGACTGGCTGGATGTCGGCTGCGGCAATGGCGCCTTCACCGAGATCCTGGCGACACGCCATGCGCCAGCGGCCGTCACGGGAGTGGACCCGTCCGCCGAACAGCTGGCGTTTGCCCGCGAACGTCCGGCACTGCGCACCGCCCGCTTTCACCAGGGAGATGCCATGGCTCTGCCGCTGACAGACAACAGCGTGGATCAGGCCGTGATGCCGCTGGTGATTTTCTTTGTCCCGGAGCCGAGTCGCGGCGTGGCCGAGATGGCACGCGTGGTTCGTCCGGGCGGAATAGTGTCCGCCTATGGCTGGGACCTCATGAATGGCGGCTTTCCCTACTTCGCCGTGCAGCTGGCGATGCGCGAGCTGGGCCTGGACGTCCCGATGCCCCCGAGCCCGGACGCGGCCAGCGTCGACTCGCTCGAGATGCTGTGGAACGGGGCCGGCCTGGCCGCCGTCGAAACGCGCACCATCGAGGTCACCCGTACTTTCCCCGACTTTGACGACTACTGGACAACCGTGCTGGGCGGACCCAGCGTCAGCGCCTCTCTGGCCGCATTGACGCCAGCCCAGGCCGGTGCGCTGCAATCGTCGGTGCGGGAAAAACTGCAGGTGGCGGCCAACGGCCCGATCACCATTAGTGCCCGCGCCAACGCGGTAAAGGGCCGGGTGGTCACCATGCAGGGCTGAGACGGTTGCGGCCGATGGAGTCCATCGTAATGACGATCATGTCGCTGCGCCTTGTTGCACTGGTCGAATCGAAGCCGGCGGATGATTGAGTCGGTCAAGCATTGCCCTGCCCAATTCAATTCACCTGCTAGCTGCCGCCCGGTTCGTCCGTTTCCGGCCCGTTGCGATGGATTGCCTCACGATAGTCGTCAAGAAGGCCGTCCAGTCGCGCATCATTACGGGTAAACGAGCGGCAATAGCGGCACAGCATCCGGTGAACGGCCGCCTCCGCACGCAAGGACACTGGCGCCTCTTTCAACTGCCCGGAGGTGAGCAGGTAGATGTACTGCTTGCACTTCATCACGGCAGCGTCTCCCCGCCGAACCAGCGTTCATTCAGACACAAGTGGATCTGCTTGCGCGCACGACTCAGGCACTGCCAGTAATCCGCCTTTGTGATCCCGAGCGTGTCGCAAATTTCGCCCGACTCACATTCCAGAAATTCTTTCATGCTGAACACGCGGGCGGGCTTGGCGGGCAGATTGTCGACGCAGAGATCAACTACCTGGAAGAACTGGTCCCGCTCGATGCTGGCATCGGGCGTCGACCAGGTAGCAGGGGCAACGCCACCGAGCCAGTGATCGCGCCCGTCGAAGAGAAGGGCATCAAGGTCGTCCTCCGATGCCTCGACGACAGGGCCGGAGCGATAGCGGTGCCGCAGGCGATCCATCACCTTGTTGCGCAGGATGCCGAAAAGGTAGCGCCGCGGATCGACTGCCGCCAGCG
>DASSUO010000108.1:0-8412 GCA_035706925.1 Moraxellaceae bacterium | reverse complement strand
GCGCGGAGTGATCCGCGCCTTTTTTCTTTTTGGCGTGGCAGTACGTCATTCCCAATGCGCTCTACGGGTTGCCGCATTCGCAAATCCGATGCAACTAGCCCTGGACTGGACACAACCACACGCCGACTCATGCCAGAGCGTCCGTGCAGAGCGAAGTGCGTGCCCAACCGCTGCACCTGCCATGCAGATGCCGACCGTCACGGTACCGACAGGACGGGCCGCCTTACGATGCCCAGCCCTGCTACACTGCGCGCCGCACCGAGGTGTCCATGTCGCGCTCAACCGCCTTCCGTCAGGAGTTGCGGGCCCTGCTGCTTCTGCTGGGCCCCATCCTCACCAGTCAGCTCTCGCAGGCCGCCTTCGGCTTCGTCGATACGGTCATGTCCGGCCAGGCCTCGCCGCTCGATCTCGCGGCCGTCGCGCTGGGCGCCAGCCTGTGGTTGCCGTTGATGCTGCTGGTGACGGGCACTCTGCTCGCCACGACGCCGCTGGTGGCTGCCGCCCGCGGCCGTGATGACTTCGCCGGCATTCCGCCGGTGGTACACCAGGCGCTGTGGCTGGCCGTGGCGCTCGGTGTCGCCGGCGGATTGCTGCTGCACTTCGCGACTCCGGTGTTCACGCTGCTCGACACCCCCCTCGCCCTGCGTGAGCTGACGGGGCGATTCCTCTCGGCAATTGCCTGGGGTTTGCCGGCCACGGCGCTCTTTGCCGTGCTGCGCAATTATTGCGAAGGCATGGGCCGTCCCTTGCCGGTCACCCTCATCAGCCTGGCCGGACTCGGGCTCCTGATCCCCCTCAACTACGTCCTTATCAATGGGCACTTCGGCCTGCCACGCCTTGGCGGTGTTGGCTGCGGGGTCGCCTCGGCCATCGTCGCCTGGACCATGCTGGCCCTGCTGTTGGCGTACGTGATGAAGGCCCCGTTTTTCGACCCGGTGCGCCTGTTCCGCGACTCCCTGCGCCCCCACGCCGATCGCATCACGCACTTCCTGCGCCTTGGTGTGCCGATCGGCATCGCAGTGTTCTTCGAAGTGAGTGTCTTTGCGATTGTCGCCGTGCTGGTCAGCCCCCTGGGGGAACGCACGGTCGCCGGCCACCAGATCGCGCTTTCGGTGACATCGCTGCTGTTCATGTTTCCGCTCAGCTTCGCCTTCTGCATGACCATTCGCACCGGACATGCCTACGGACGAGGCGACGTGATCGCCATGCGGCTCACCCGCACAGTGGGGCTCACAGCCCTCGCGGTATTCGCGACGGGATCGGCCCTGTTCATTGTGCTCGCGCGCCCGGCCCTCACGGCGTTGTATTCCACCGACCCGGCCGTGCGCCAGTTGGCCGGCGAGCTGCTGCTTTTCGCGGCCGCCTACCAGATCGTCGATGCCCTGCAGGTGGGGGCGGCGGGTAGCCTGCGCGGTCTGCACGATACCCGCGGCCCCATGCTGATCACGCTGGTCGCCTACTGGGGCCTCGCCTTGCCGGTGGGCTATGTGCTCGGCCTCACGACGCTGACCGGAAAGGCCCATGGCCCCCACGGCTTCTGGACCGGGCTGGTGGCCGGACTGGCCCTCGCCTCCGTATTGCTCAATGCGCGACTGTCGCAGCAGTTGCGACAACTGGACCGCCGGCCGCCTACCCCGGAGTGAGTAGCCCGCAAACGCCCGTCGTCAGGCCTGTCGCGCCCGGTCGGTCGACGCGTCCGCTCGCCGTCGGGAACTCCCTCAGCCACTTTCGATGTAGGACAATCCTCGTACAGTCTTGATCGGCAACTGTTACATTGCATGATGTAATCATCAGGACGATTCCAGAGGGATCCTATGGCCCGTTTTTCGCACATTGGCAGCATCGCCGTGCTTGCCGTGCTCCCCGCACTGGCGGCAGCAGCACCCGCCCTGTCCACTCCCAGCTTCTGCGTATACGACCCCCTCGGTACCCACGGGGAAGCCTTCGGCATGGCCCGTGACCAGGCCCTGATTGCCCGTCAGTGGGGCGCGGACCTGAAGCTTCGTGCGTATACCGACGAACGTGTGGCGGCCGAAGACTTCAAGGCCGGTCAGTGTGACGGCGTGGCCATCACCACGATTCGCGCCCGGCAGTTCAGCCCCTTCGTCGGCAGCATCGACTCCGTAGGCGCCCTGCCCAGCCAGCGCCACATGCGCCTGCTGCTGGAAGCCCTGGCCGACCCGCGCCTGAGCCCGCACATGATCAACGGCGACTACGAAGTGGCCGGTGTGATCCCGATGGGCGCTGCTTATGTGATGGTCACAGACCGTCGCATCAACTCGGTGGAAAAGGCGGCAGGCAAGAAAGTCGCCGTACTGGACATCGATCGCGCCCAGGCCAAGATCGTGCAGCGCCTCGGTGCCCAGCCTGTGGCGTCTGACCTCAGCAACTTCGCCGGAAAGTTCAACAACCACCAGGTCGATGTGCTGGTGGCACCGGTGCTGCTCTATCAACCGCTGGAGCTGTACAAGGGCATCGGCACGCAGGGCGCGGTGTACCGCTTTCCGCTCGGCCAGATCAGCGCCACGCTGCTGATCCACCGCGACCGTTTTCCTGCGGGCTACGGGCAGAAGAGCCGCGCTTATGTGCTGACGCAGGCCGACAAGGCCTTCGACATCGTGAACCGCGCCGAGCACGACATTCCGGAGTCGCAGTGGATGACGCTGTCCGCGCAGGACCAGGCGCGTTATGTGCAGATGATGCGTGACGCGCGCGACCAGCTGACAACCGAAGGAATTTACGATGCGGCCATGATGCGCCTGCTGCACAACATCCGCTGCAAGGTGGACCCGAGCAGCGCCGAGTGTACCGTCGCCGCGAAGTAACCCCTTCCCCGGACACCCCATTGGCGGGTGTCCGGCTCACTCCGGTCCGGCGGCTTGCCCCGCCCCTCGCACAACGCGGGCCAAATGCGCCGGCAATACTCCCTCAAGAGCACCAACTCATGGCAGCTTCTCCCGATACGGTCATGTATCGGGACACACACAGGTGCCCGGGATGCGGGGCCTCATGAATTACCCGGCTGCCATATGCCGGGCGCAGTAAGTCGTCAGCAGTCAGCAGGACATGAGACTGCGCCTGCGGGGCGCGTGTGTCAGCTGCCCTTGCGGATGACGAAGCGGAATTCGCCCGCGTCCTTGTTCTCTTCCTGTGTCACGAGCTCATGGCCGAGAAAGCGGCAGAACTTGGGGATGTCGCGCGTGGTGGAAGGATCCGTGGCGATGACCTCGAGCAGGTCGCCGGCCGCCATGTCCCGCACCTTGTTGTGCAGCATCATCACCGGTTCCGGGCAGCGCAGCCCGCGGGCGTCGAGATGGTGGCGGATGGAGTCGTTCATGGCAGTGCACCGGATCAGGGGCGCGCATTTTCCCCCGAATCCCCGGCCACCGGAAGCCCGTCCGGCAGCAGCCAGGGCAGATGCCGGCAATACACCGCCGCCGGCCAGAGCAGCACCAGCGCCAAGCCCCCCGACACGAGAAAATAGCCCGTAAATCCCAGGGCATCCGCCAGCGCGCCGGCCAGTAGCGAGGCACCGCCCCCGAAAATGGAGAGGCAGCTGACCTGCACGGTGAAATCCGCTGCCGCGTGCTCGGCACGGGCCAGGTCCATGACCGCCGTCAACATTGCCGCCATGGCCATGCCGCTCGCGAAATGCTCCAGCGCATTGAGCGCCACGACGCCGGGCAGCGGCAGTACACCCGTCTGCTGATGCCACAGGGGCAGCAGCGCATACAGCGTCACAGAGACCGCCTGCAACGCACCGAAGCCGAGAAGCGCCGTCCGCCGTCCGAGGTGTGTCGTCAGTGCACCGCCCAGCAGCGCGCCGGACAGCGCGGCGAGGGATCCCACCACACTGACGAGCAGGCCGATCTGCCGCAGGTCCAGCCCCATGTCGACCAGCATGGGCTTGACCATGGCCGCGCCCAGCGACTCTCCGATCTTGTAAGTGGCCAGCACCAGCAGCCAGCCGCGCAGCCCCGGTCGCGAAAAGAAACTGGTGAATATCTGCACATAGGGCACTGTCTGCGCCTGCCGGGCATGAAGCGGCGGCGGCTCACGATAGAGCAGGACGGGTAGCGACAGCAGTACCAGCAGCACCGCCAGCAACAGGAAGGCCGTGCGCCATTCCCAGGTACCGATCAGGAACAGCAGCAGGCCGCCCCCGATGATGAGGCCCAGGCGAAAGCCCGCCACCTGCACGCCGTTGCCCAGTCCGCGCTCATGAAAGGCGAGCAGGCGCACGGCGAGGCCATCCGTGGCGATGTCCTGCGTAGCGGCAACCAGGTTGACGAGGAACATGAGCACGAAAAACTGCGCGATGCCGGCCGTGTTGGCCAGCCGGTGCGGATCGAACGCCGCAATGGCGAGCAAGGCCAGCAGGGCCGCGAGCTGCATGGGCAGGATCCACGACCGGCGCTGGCCCACTCGCCGCGAGAAATGCCGCTCTACAAGGGGCGCCCACAGAAACTTGAGGGCCCAGGGCGCCGCGAGCATGCCGCTCAGACCGATCACCGTCAGTGGCACGTCATAGCGACGCAACAGCGCCGGCAGCGCCTGCGTGAAGACGCCCGTCGGCAGCCCCTGGCAGATGTACAGCGACACCAGCAGCCAGAGACGGCTTCGCAGAGGGGATTCCGGGGTCATCGGCAGGACTCGCGCACAGACATCTCCCTCACTGCACCCGGACGCAGCGGAATCAGCTGAAAACGATGGTCTTGTTGCCGTGCACGATGATGCGGTCCTCCAGATGCCAGCGCACCGCACGCGCCAGGACGTTACGCTCAACGTCCTGTCCCAGTTCGCGCAGGGTCTCGACATCGTCGCGGTGCGAGACGCGCTCCACCCCCTGCTCGATGATGGGCCCCTGGTCGAGATCGGCCGTCACGTAATGCGCCGTAGCGCCGATCAGCTTCACGCCCTTGTCGTGCGCCTGCTGATAGGGATTTGCCCCCACGAAAGCCGGCAGGAAGGAATGGTGGATATTGATGATGCCGTGCGGCCGCTTCGTCACAAAATCCGGCGACAGTACTTGCATGTAGCGGGCAAGCACGACGAGATCGCACTCGGCAATGAGGTCTTCGATGCGGGCCTCAGCCTCGACCTTGTTGTCTTTGCTCACCGGCACCACATGGAAGGGCACGCCGAACCGCGCGACCTGCGACTCCAGATCGGGATGGTTGCTCACCACGCAGCGAATGTCGCAGGGCAGTCCGCCGCGCTGCCAGCGCCACAGCAGCTCGAGCATGGCATGATCCACCTTGCTGACCAGCACCGCGACCTTTTTCAGGTCGGCCGCATAGCTGATGGTCCACTCCATCCCGTAGCGACGGGCAACCGCCTCTTCGAAGGTCTTGGCCAGCACCTGCCGCGAGAGATCGAGATGCGGCGTCTGGAACTCCAGGCGCATGAAGTAGGTGCCGCCCTCCGCCTCGGTCGCGTGCTGGTCGAGGGCGGTGATGTTGGCGCCGTGGTTGTACAGGAAGGTGGTAACCGCGCTGACGATGCCGGGCTTGTCCGGGCAGGTGATGAGCAGGCGGGCAGTGGTGTTCGGATGCGACATGACGGGCAACTGACTACACGAAAAGCCCCGACTCTACCGGAAAACCCGCCCCCCTCCCACCGCCCCCCCTCGTGCACCGCCCCCCTTACGCGGTCATGTCGCCGGAGAGGCTTCAGCCGCGAAATGGCCCAACCGACCTGCCGACGAACCCGACGAACCCGACGAACCCGACGAACCCGACGAAGTCGTAATGATGTTGGCGTTTCAGGGCGAGCGAAGACGGAAGGCCGGGCGATGAGGGAGATCAGTTCCGTGCGTGGTTGTTGCGGCTGACGCCGCTCCTGCAGAGGGGCGCGGGTCGGAAAAGCGGGACTAGCCGGTGACCCAGCCTTCTTCGTCGTTGTCGTCGGACTCCGGGGGGAGGCCGAGCAGCTCGCGGCGATAGCCGGCCGGCGTCTGGCCGGTCCACTTCTTGAAGGCGCGGTGAAAGGAGCTGGCCTCGGAAAAGCCCATCATGAGGGCAATCTCGTCGATCGAGATTTCTTCCTTGGCAAGGTAGTAGCGGGCCGCGTCCTGACGAATACCGTCCTTGATCGCCTGATAGCTGGTGTTCTCTTCCTTGAGACGGCGACGCAGCGTCTGCGGCGTCATGTTCAGGGTTTCGCAGACCTGGGCGAAATCCGGGAAGGCATTACCATAGCCCTTGGAAATGATCGCCTTGATTTGCTCCGTCAGCCCGATGGGTTGCTGGTTGCCGACAATGATGAGTGCCAGCGAATCCTTGAGAAAGCGGGACAGCGACAGGGGATTCTGCACCAGCGGCAACGACAGCCACGCCGTGGGAAAGACGATGGCGTTCCGTGCATTGTTGTAGGTGACCGGGCCTTTCCATATCTTGCGGAATTCGTCCGCCTGCGGCGGCTCGGCAAAATCGAGCTGGATGGCCGCTGGCTCAAGCGACCGGCCGGTGAGCCAGCTCCAGAAACGCACCGAGATGAAAATCATCGTCTCGAGAATGTTGTCCCGCTCCGGCGCCTCGGTGGTGAGGATCAGCCGCGATTCGGTGCTGCCCTCTTCCAGCTTGAGCTCAATGGGCAGATCCACGATGCGGTAGAAGGTGGCCGAGCGCTCCATCGCCTTGCCGAGGTTGGGGCAGTTGATCACCGCATGGGCCATCATCGAAAACGTGCCCGGCTTGGATTTGGTGCCGCGCCCCAGCCCGATGAACTCGTCCTCGGTGCGCCGCATCACCCCCTGCATCAGGCGGATGAATTCGCTTGTACGGATGCGCGCCTCTGGTTTACCGAGCAGCGCCGGATCCAGACCCGCCTCGCGAAACAGGCCGTCCATGTCCACGCCCTCGCGCGCCGCCTCTTTCAGGAGGCGGCTGACATAGGCAATGGTGATTGCACCCTGGCTCACGACGTCGACGGTCCTTGCCGCGCCCCTTGGCACCGGCGGTAAAATTAATAGCCTGTCAAATCATGAGGTTATCAAAAGATGGCGTGAGCTGCACGGGGCAACCGCGCAACGCCATCCGGCCAGGGCCCGCTGCCCCCACCGGCGGCAGCGCTGCACGCATTATCCGGCACTGACCCGGCGCGCCGGGGCCCATCTGGTATAGTGGCCCGCATTGCCCGACTGGTTGCCCCCATGTTCCAACTTCATCCCCGCCTCGCCGCCGACACCCTCCCCCTCGGCGATTTTCCGCTCTGCCGCTGCCTCCTCATGAACGACATGCACTACCCGTGGCTGATCCTGGTGCCTCGTGTAGCCGACGTTCGCGAAATCTTCGAACTCTCCCCCGAACAGCAGCAGCAACTGATGCGCGAGTCGAGCTATGTGAGCGAACGACTGTCACGTCACTTCCGCGCCGACAAGATCAATATCGGCGCCCTGGGCAACATGGTGCCCCAACTCCATGTGCACCACATCGCGCGCTATGCCAACGATGCCGCCTGGCCCGGACCGGTGTGGGGAAAGCACCCCGCCGAGCCCTATACCGACGACAACCTGCGCACAATGAAAGAACAACTGGCCGAAGCCTTTGCCGACGCCGGCACCATGGACTTCAGCTGGGCCACGGAGTGACATCCCATGGCGCACGACGCGCATGATGACCTGACGCGCCACTGGCAGGCCCTGTGGCGCAACGCGGGGGGAACCCCGGCCCCCGACCTGCTGACCCGCCTGATGGCCGCCTATAGTGAGCCGCATCGCCACTACCACACCCTGCAGCATCTCTGCGAATGCCTTGCACACCTGCAGATCATGGCGCACGTGCCCGACCATCCTGATGAAGTCGGCCTCGCCCTCTGGTTTCACGATGCGATCCTGGAGAGCGGTCATCAGGACAACGAAGCCAGAAGCGCCGAATGGGCGCGGCAGGCGCTGCTCGATGCCGGCTTGCCAGAGACCCGCGCGAACCGCGTGGCAGACCTGATCATGACCACTTGCCACAATGCGATTCCTGCGGGGATTGATGCCAAAGTGCTGGTTGATATCGACCTCGGCATTCTTGGTGCCTCACCCATCCGCTTTGATGAATACGAACGGCAGGTTCGTGAGGAATACTCCCACTTACCTGAAAGCGTATTTCGAATGGGGCGATTGCAGGTGCTGCAACACTTCCTGGACCGCCCTCGCCTGTACAGCACGACGGAATTTTTTGAAAAGTATGAGGGGCAAGCACGGGAGAATCTGGCGAGATCGATCCGCGCGCTGCAGGGAAAATGACGCGCGCCAGAATCTCTGTATGTCAGTAAGTGCCAGCGATACCGACCCAAGACGCGGCTGGACAGGCGCCGTGCAAAACATCCATCCTCGTTATCTTGCAGATTTGCGAACTATTTTTATGTACAGTCAGGAAAATCAGGGACTTGCCGCTAACCCCGCCAGAATAGTTCGGCGGA
>DASSUO010000107.1:0-3388 GCA_035706925.1 Moraxellaceae bacterium | reverse complement strand
CCACGATGACGTCCTTGAACCAGGCGTCGACGCGGGCACGATGGACATCGAGGGCAGCCAGGAAGGCGGTCCAGTCTGTGAACCCCATCCCGAGCGCCAACCGCCGCTGCGCGTCGGTGTCTGACGGGAGTTCCTGCGTCTGGCGATCGTGCAGGGCCTGGATCCGGTGCTCGACCGTGCGCAGGAAGAAATAGGCCTCACGCAGCTCGTCCACCGCCTGCGCCGGCAGCAGCCCGGTCTCGGACAACAGGGGCAGGATGACCATGAGCTCGCGCTGCTGCAGGCGGCGGTCCACGCCTCCGCGAATCAGCTGGAAGGCCTGTGCGATGAATTCGACCTCGCGAATGCCGCCGCGCCCCAGCTTGACGTTGGTGTCCATGCCCTTGCGCCGGACCTCGCGCTCGATCATGGCCTTCATTTCGCGCAGTGACTCAAAAGCGCCGAAATCCAGATAGCGGCGGAACACGAAGGGCCGCAGGGACGTCATGAGCGTCGCTCCTTCGCGAAAATCGCCGGCGCAGATGCGCGCCTTGATCAGCGCATAGCGCTCCCACTCCCGGCCGTGCTGCTCGTAGTAGGTCTCCATCGCGCCGAAGGAACTGGCGAGTGCAGAGCCGTCGCCCCAGGGACGCAGGCGCATGTCGACACGAAATACGAAGCCATCCCCCGTGACGGTATCAAGCAGGCGGATGACCCTCTGGCCGAGGCGGACAAAGAATTCCTGATTGGAGATGACGGTAGGGCCACGCGTCTCTCCTGCTTCGGGATAGGCAAAGATGAGGTCGATATCGGAGGAGAGATTCAGCTCCTGCGCGCCCAGCTTGCCCATGCTGATCACGCACAGGCGTTGTGCCGCTCCGGTCTCCGCGCCCACCGGCTCCCCGTAGATGGCGACCAGGTGCTTTTCGCTCCAGGCCAGCGCCGCAGCAATAGCGGCATCGGCGCAGTCGGACAGTTCGCGAGTCAGCGCGGACACGTCAGCGAGGCCGTTCACGTCGCGGTATACCCAGCGCAACATGGCCCGCTGCCGGTAGCGACGAAGCGCCCGCATGAGCGCCTCTTCGGTCTCGTGCACATCGGCCAGCGCAAGGAGTTCCGCCGCGAAATCAGGGGCCGGCGCCGACGCGAAGGCATCGAGCCCCGCCAGCCATTCCGGTTCGCGGCGACAATGCTCCAGCGCGTGGTCACTGGCGAAGAAAAGGCGTGCGAGACCGGATGACACCGGCGACGGCAAATCGCCCAGACGCGTCAGGAAGGTGCGAACCTCGTCCCGATCCGTGTCCAGACAACCGAGATTAGCCGTCATGTCATTTCTCAGCGGGTGGCGTTCAGGATGATGTCGTGGGCAATACGCCCCACCTGACGCAGATCGGCCGGTGAAAGAGTGTGGTGCACAAGGAAGGCGAGGCTTGTTTCTCCGAGCTCATGTGCGACCGGAAGCGGCTGCGCGGGACGCCATCCGGTTCCGTCAAAGGCCTTCTCGCGGTAGACCTCCGAGCAACTGCCGCTCATGCAGGGAACACCGGCGGCGGCAATGGCCTGCATGATGCGGTCACGACTCCAGTCCGGCTTCAGGGCCTCCGGACGGACAAATGCGTAGGCGCGATAGGCCGCATGGTAAAGGTCTGACGGCGGCTGCGGCGTGCGTAATGCGTCAAGACCGGAAAGCTCGTGGAAAAGGGCCTCGGCGTTGGCCCGACGACGTGAAACCCAGTCGTCGAGCTTCGCCAGCTGACGCAGGCCGATGGCTGCCTGCATCTCGGTGATACGCCAGTTCGTGCCAAAGGACTCGTGCAGCCAGCGGAAGCCGGGGGCATGCTCGCGATGATAGACTGCATCGAAGCTCTTGCCGTGATCCTTGAATGACCACATACGCGACCACAATTCCGGATCGCGGCAGGTCACGAGCCCGCCTTCGCCACCGGTGCTCATGATCTTGTCCTGGCAGAAGGAGAAGGCGCCGATGTCGCCGATGCTGCCCACCGCCTGGCCGCGGTAACGCGCACCGTGGGCCTGGGCGCAGTCCTCCACGAGCCGCAGGCCATGCGCATCGGCCAACATCCGCATGCCATCCATGTCGCAGGGCCAGCCGGCCAGGTGGACACAGAGAATCGCCCGAGTCCGCGGCGTGAGCACGGCACGCACCGTTTCGGGCGTGATGTTCTGGGAGTCGGGATCGATGTCGGCGAACACCGGTGTCGCCCCGGCAAGCACAATGGAGCTCACAGAGGCCAGGAAGGTGCGAGCTGTCACCACCACCTCGTCACCCACGCCGATCCCGAGCGCCTTCCATGCCAGGTCCAGGGCCACTGTGCCGTTGGCGACGGCAATGGCGTGAGGCACCCCGACGTACTCTGCATAGGCCTTCTCGAACTCGCGGGCAATGCTGCCGGTCCAGTAATTGACCTTGCCGGAACGCAGCACGGTCTCGACCGCGGCGATCTCGTCTTCCTCGTACAAGGGCCAGGGGGCGTTCGAATAGCTCATCTGTCACTCCATTGCGGGGCGTGCCGGCACCCCTCTCACCTTCTTGTTTTCCGGGACCGGTCGAACCACTACCGACCCCGCCCCGGTCGCCGCCCCTGCACCCATCCCGATGCCGGGAATCACCACCGTACCTGCCCCCAGGAAGGCGAGTTCGCCAACCTGCACGTTGCCGCAGAGGACCGTTCCCGGTGCCAGATGCGCGCCATCCCCGATCAGGCAATCGTGATCGATTCGCGCACCCGTATTAACGATGACATGACGCCCGAGGCGGCTGTCGGCATTGATGCAAACCCCTGCCATGACCACCGATCCGCCACCCACCACCACACTCGGGGCCAGTACGGCCGACGGATGCACAGCGGCCAGAGGCCGCAGACCGGCGGCCTCGAGGCGGTGCCCCAGCCGGAGTCGGGCCTCATTCCGGCCGATCGCCACGATGAAATGGCTCACACCGGCGGCGATTGCCCATGACGCGGCAACATCCGTTACCCCCATCACCGGCGCATTACGGAACGCCTGCCCTTGCCGGGCCGGATCGTCATCGAATACCGCCACGACATCATGACCGGCCGCACGCAGCACGTCGATCACGACTTTGGCGTGGCCGCCGGCGCCCAGCACCATAACCTGTTCAGGCATCGTGACGCCCCCCTTTGAACCGGGGCATCGTCGCCTCGCCCGCCGCGCTGATGCCTTCCCGGCTGATGACCCGCCAGACTGTCAGGGCAATGATCCGGATATCCAGCCAGACGCTTTGATGAGTCACGTACCACACATCCAGCGCAAACTTCTCGTCCCAGGAAATGGCGTTGCGGCCGTTGATCTGGGCCCAGCCCGTGATGCCGGGCCTGACCTCATGGCGCCGGGCCTGGTCGGGCGAATAGAGCGGCAAGTATTCCAT
>DASSUO010000106.1:0-3797 GCA_035706925.1 Moraxellaceae bacterium | reverse complement strand
GGCTCGACATCCGCACGGCGCACGCCGCCGAGGCGTCCGCACCGACAATTGTGCTCGAAGAACGGTTTCGCGGGCTAAACTAACGGCACAGGACTCACCCGTGATCGAATGGGGTATGCAATGAGGCTTCCGGGCTTTGTTTTTCCATTGGTTTTTCTGTTGCTGGTCAGATCATCCGCCTTTGCTGACACGCATGGCACGGAGAGTGTCCCGCATCCGGACGCTCCCGGCATGCCATGGCCTGTCGGCCAGTTCACGGTCAAGGCGAAAATGAACGGGAAGTGTCTGGATGTGCCCAAGGGCCGTTTCATGGCGGGCACCACCCTCCAGACCTGGGACTGTGACGCGAACACCCCGGGGCAAACATTCGAATTCACCCCGGATCACCTGATCCGTGCCGACGACTTTTGCCTGAACGCCTACGGCGGCGCCGGCCGTGCAGGAGACACCATCGGTCTGTGGCAATGCGTGGGCGCTCCCAACGAAAAGTGGAACCTGGTCAACGGAAGGCTGAAAGGCATCAACGGGCGCTGCATGAATGTCTCGGGAGCGAACACCGAAAACGGTGCGAACATCATCCTGTGGGACTGTGTGGATGGCGCTCCGAATGAAGTGTGGGACCTGGTTCGGGCCAGGCCACCCCAGGGCTCACCCGCTTCGGCCGCGACTCCCCCGAAAGCACGCTCCCGACTGGGTCCGCCCGGAACCGTTTTCAAGGATTGCCCGGCATGCCCCGAGATGGTTGTCATTCCGCCCGGCACCTTTACGATGGGCTCGCCGGAATCCGAGGCGGGACGGTGGGGCCACGAAGGTCCGCAGCATCCGGTGAACCTCGGGCAAGCACTTGCCGTCGGAAAATTCGAGGTGACCTTCCGGGAATGGGATGCCTGTCTTGCTGACGGCGGCTGCGACGGATGGCGGCCGGACGATAACGGCTGGGGGCGGGACACGCGGCCTGTGATGAGGGTCAGCTGGGGAGATGCCTACCTCTACACGCGCTGGTTGAGCAAGAAAACCGGCAAGCAATACCGCCTGTTGGCCGAGTCTGAGCGTGAATACGCCACACGCGCGGGTAGCACGACCCCCTATTACTGGGGTAACGAAGCCGATGGCGCCTACGCGAAATTCCAGTCCGACAGCACCTTGCCCGTCGGCAGTTCACCACCCAATGCCTTCGGGCTGTATGACATGTCGGGCAACGTGGACGAATGGACCGACGACTGCTACCACCCCGATTATGAGGGAGCCCCGCATAACGGCATGGCCTGGACCACCGGAAATTGCAGCACGCGTGTCACACGGGGCGGCGGGTATTTCAATTTCAAACCCTTCCTGCGCTCGGCAAGCCGCTATGGCAATCCGGCCGGTCTGCGCTCGCCGGTGCTTGGCTTCCGCGTGGCAACCGACGGAGCCGCCTTTGTCGATACCGGCGGCGGCGAGATCGAATACAACATGGCTCAGGTGTATGACAAGGGAGACGGCGTACCCAAAGACCGGACACTCGCCCTGCGCTGGTACCGACTCGCCGCGGAAGCGGGGAATATCACTGCGCAAACGGGGCTGGGATGGGACTACCTGAACGGTCAGGGCGTGAACCAGAGCTACGCCGAATCCGCGAAGTACTTCCGCATGGCCGCAGCCAAGGGCGATCCTGATGCGCAGGACAAGCTCGGCTACTTTTATGAATACGGCTACGGGGTGCCAAAGGATCCGGGCGAGTCAGCCAAATGGTACCGCCTTGCTGCAACCCGGGGTAACGCCAGCGCGGCATCCTCGCTGGGCAAGCTGTTGGTCGCCGGACAGAGCGTTGCCGCCAATCCTGCCGAAGCGGCGAAATGGCTCCAGATGGCTGCAAACGCGGGCAACGCGGATGCCAAGCGCGCCCTTGAAAGCATCAGCGTGGATCCCGCTGCCGATCTGGAAGCGGCGAAAGCTGCCCTGGCGCGAAATGACCTGGTCAGCGCGATCCAGTATGCCACCCGCGTCATCGACGCGGCGCCCCCGGAGCAGAAAGCCTTGCGGGTCAACGCACTGAGCGTCCGGGCCGACGCGTATTACCTGAACAAGCGATACGAACTGGCCATGCCTGACCTGGAGGCCGCGCTGCGTCTCGACCCGAATGCATCCTCTGCAAGAAAAACGCTCGCTTCACTAAGGTCGGACGTGGCCAATAGCGAAAAGCTGCGCCAGCAAGACATTGAGCGGGAAAAGGAACTGGCGGAGAACCGCAATGAGGCCAACAACGGCCGTAGCAGCGGCCCTGGCGGCCAAGCGTGGGATAAACCGGACTACATGAAAAAGGCCGAACAGGCACGCAAAGCGCAGAACGCCGCGAATTGCGAGCGCGCCGCCAAGGGCGGCAATGTCTATTGCCAACGCAATTGATCAGAAACGGGGACAGACCCTGCAACGTGCAGGACAGCCCATAGGGGAGCCGGGGCTCCCCTACTCCCTCACGGCATCCGCCAACTCTTCAACCCCGGCAGCTTGATCTCCTCCACCGGCTTGTTGCGGAACCTCGGCTGCGCCGCCAGCTTCATCATCCCGTTCAGCGTCACCCGCGGCGCGCTGGTCGCCACCCAGTTCGACACCCAGGCCGGTAACGATCCGCCCGGGTCCACCAGCGTCTCGAAGGTCACCCGCGTCCAGCCGTCCTTCAGCGGCTCGAAGACAAAACGGTTGTTCAGCTCCGGCACCCGCACCTTGCCGTCCGAAGGCGGCATATACCCCGTGATCGCCGTCGTGTTCACGGAGACCACATAAGTCTGCGGGTCCTGGCTGTAATTGTTGCGCACCACCACTTCCCGGTTGCTGACCGGCCACGGTGCGTGGAATTCGAGGTAATGCACCGGCTCCGGCCAACCGGCATCGTGACGGGCGCGCACGCACTGGAACACCCAGTCCGGCAGGCTGTCCACCGTCGTCAGCACGGCCAGCAGCGCGCTCATCGGCACGGGCGCTTCCACCACCCCCTTGAACGCCTTCACATCGTGACCGTCCACTTCCTTGACATAGCTGGTCACCTCGCCCCGTTTGGTGCCCTGATGCACCACCTCCCACGGACCGTCGGCCCACGCCAGCCCGATGGCGCATATCCAACCCAACGCGACCGCCCCGCTCCACCTGCAAATGTTCATACCCTCGAACCTGTTTTAGCGTGGTTTTTTTTCAGCATAGACGACATTTGACCGTTCGTCGGGTTTTCGCGCTGCCGGGCGAAATTCGTCTTGTCAGTGTCAAGATCACTCCTAAAATAACCACATGGTTAATATTTGCGAAGCCCTCGTCTGCCCCAAGCGCGGCCGAGGCCGGCCCCGTGCCGACGAAAGCGCCTTCGACCGCGACCAAGTTCTGCGGCAGGCGTTCCATTTCTTCGCCGGACACGGTTACGACAACAGCTCCATGCGCGAGCTGGCGGCCGCCTGTGGCATCAGCAATACCCTGCTGCACAAGCACTTCGGCACCAAGGACGCCTTGTGGTTCGAAGCGGTGGACACCCAGTTCGGTCCGGTGTTCCGCGAACTGATGGCGGTGCTGGACGGCCGCCCCGGCGAAAGCGGCGAACAGACCCGCCGTCGCCTGATGCTGCACTCGCTGAACCTGACCGCCAATGAAAAGCTGACCCTGTCGATCCTCTTCCGCGACGCCGAAGGCGACAGCGAGCGCGCGGAGCACATCCGCCGCACCTACGTCGAACCCTTCCTGCGCCGCTACAACGACTTCGCCGCCACCGACACCGGCGGCGCGGTCGATCCGGTGCGTCTGGCCGCCATGCACGCGCTGGTCACCGGCGTGAT
>DASSUO010000105.1:0-18228 GCA_035706925.1 Moraxellaceae bacterium | reverse complement strand
GCTTGTCCTCCTCGACTACCACGGTCTCGACATTGAGGCCGGAGTTGAAGCGGATGGCGTCGATGGCATCGAGGCGGCTGGGGTCGCTCACCGCCAGGAAGAGGCGGTTGCCGCGGCGGAACATCGGCAGCACGTTGTGCTTGCGGATGAGCTTCTCGTCGATGTTGGCGGTCGGGATCGATTCAGGATCCAGTGCATCGAGGTCGAACAGGGAGTCGCCGAATTCCTGGGCCACGGCCATGGCGGCAACGGACGGCTTGAGAATCTTGTTTGCCAGCATGTAGGCGATGAGGGGCTGCTGCTCCTTCTGCGCCCCCAGCATGGCCTGCTGTGCGGCAGGCTCCTGAAGCAGGCCAGCCTCTACCAGACGCTTGGCCAGGCCGGACAACGTGATGCCCCCGTTTGACATAGAAATACCGCATTCTTCTTTTATTGGTCAGTGGCTTACCTTAATACCGCCAAGCGGTTCGGACAAGGTGCCGGCATGCGGAATCCACCGCGAATCGCAGCGTTCTTTCTGGCATGCTCCCGCACAACCGGGACGCTCGTTTCAGTTCCGGTAGTGGGGGAGAAAAGGAGATGGGAATGGTGGAGCGGTCGCGGGTATTGGTCATGGCATCGACGTTTCCCCGTTTCGAGGGGGATACCACGCCACCCTTTGTCCTTCGCCTTTGCCAGGCCATGCAGGGGGAGCAGTGGGAATCCCTGGTGCTGGCGCCGCACGCGGAGGGCCTGGCGACGGACAGCGTGCTGGAGGGCATCCGCTGCCATCGCTTCCGTTATGCCCCCGAGCGAATGGAGCGGCTGGCCTATGGTGGGGGAATGCTGGCGAATGTCCGGTCCATGCCCTGGTTGTGGGCCGTCCTGCCTTTTTATCTGCTGGGCCTTTTTCTGGCTGCATTCCGCCTGGTCCGTCGCGAGCGTATCGGCGTGATTCATGCCCACTGGATCATTCCGCAAGGGCTGGTCGCTGTTCTCCTCAAAAAGCTGTTCTTCAGGCAGGTTCGCGTGATTCTCACGGCACACGGGGGGGACTTGCACGCAAACATGGGCGGGCTCGGTAGGCGGCTATTGCAGTGGACCATGCGAGAGGCAGACGCGCTCGCCGTGGTCAGCGAGGACATGCGCCAGATCGCCATTCGGCTCGGGATGCCTGAGGAGCGGGTGGTGGTAGCGTCCATGGGGGTCGATACAAGAGCCTTCAGTCCCCCGGCGGCGACCGAGGAACGGGGCGGCTTGCTGTTTGTCGGGCGTCTGGCCGAGAAGAAGGGCGTGACTTATTTGCTGGATGCCTTTGCGAAAGTGCTCCCGGCATTTCCGGGCGTAAGGCTGACGATAGTCGGTGACGGCCCGCTGCGGGGGACGCTGGAAGCACAGGCACAGGCATTGGGCCTGCAGGGCGCCGTGAGTTTCGTCGGCGCCCGCCCACCCGCGGAAGTGCCGGCGTTTTTTCGCCAGGCTGCCGTATTCGTCATGCCTTCCGTGGTGGCGGAGTCGGGGGATCAGGAAGGACTGGGGTTGGTGGCAGCGGAATCGCTGGCCACGGGATGTCCGGTCGTGGCCCACGATTTGCCGGCCATTCGGGATCTCGTGAAGGATGGCCAAACGGGGCTGATGGTGCCCCCGAAGGATACAGAAGCGCTGGCGTCGGCCATCCGGCAATTGCTGTCGGATCCGGCAAGGGCGGCCTCCCTTGCCGCATCAGGACGTCGCTACATTCTCGACAACTATTCCTGGGCCGCCGTCGCAGGGCGTTACCGTACGTTGTACGAGCCCGCCGGGACCGGCCGCTAGCTTTCGGCTGAATCCTTGTAATTCAGCGACGATATCTGCTCTGAAATCAGTCCGATCAGGAATACCAGAATGGATGTGATCAGCAGCAGTGCACTCATGTTGGTGAAGCGGTTATAGGTCATGAACGTATAACCGTAGTAGCTCACGCCGAGAGTGAAGAAGGCGAGGCTGATCGGCAGAAAGAGCTTGAGGGGGGAGTAGAGCGTGCCGATCTTGAAAATGATGAGGAAGAAGCGCACGCCGTCACGCATCAGGCGGATGTGACTCTTGCCGATGCGCTGAGGTGCTTCGATCGGTTCATAGGCGACGGAGTAACCGGCTCGAAAGAAACTCATCGTGATGGTCGTGGGATAGGAAAATCCGTTGGGGAGCAGGTAAAGGAACTGCCGGAACAGATTCGCCTTGACGGCGCGGAAGCCGGACGTGAGGTCAGCCACTTTTTGCTCGACCATCCAGCTGGCCAGGAAGTTGTAGAGCGAGTTCGCGGCTGCGCGATGGGCTCCTGCCTGGGAGGCCATGTTTCGTGCGCCCACCACCATGTCGAAACCCTCACCCAGGCGAGCGAGCAGGCGTGGAACGTCCTCCGGCTTGTGCTGGCCATCGGCATCCATGAAAACCAGGATGTCCCGTGTGGCTGCACGCGCACCGCTCTTGATCGCCGCTCCGTTGCCCTTGCTGTAAGGATGACTCACGACGCGTGCACCCAGTCCGCGGCACAGCGCAGCCGTATCGTCGGTGGAGCCGTCGTCGACCACGATGAGCTCGGCGCCGGGGCAGTGCTGCTGCAGTGCCGGGATCACCAGGCGCAATCCGCCCGACTCGTTCTTGGCGGGCAGCACGATGGAAACATTGTCGAAGGCAGTGGTTGTCATGGAGTTCCTGCGGGACTCAATCGGTTGATTTCTTCCTGGAAGTCGGGCGGCGCGTCGGCCGTAACCGCCCGGAGTTCCTGTAGCGTCGTGGCCAGGCGGGCGCGGTCTCCGATGGCCGCCAGCGCACGCGCATAGCTCAGGCCGGCCAGTGGCATGTCGGCATGGTTGCCACCTTGCCAGACGTTGGCCAGAAGCGCTACCGCCCGCCGGGGCTCGTTCAGGGACAGCAACCAGTCGCCAAGCACGCGGCGCATTGGCCAGGCATCGCCCACCCATGGTCCGTAGTGGGCGACGAGCGCGTCATCATAGGCGATGAGGGCGGGAACAAGGGGCGTAAAGTCGGATTGTCCGCAGCGGCCTTCGAGGCGGTCTTGCAGGATCTGGTCAAATCCGATGGCGATGGATTTCGAGGCGATGCGGGGGCGCAGGAGTGCCTGCGCCGTGGCCTGGATCAATGCGGGCGGAGAGGTGAGTCCCAGGCGGCAATGCATGGAAATGAGCTGAAGGCCCAGCACGTCGGCAATGTCGGGCGCATCCTGCGCAGCAGCTGCCACCGATTGCAGGGCGAGCAAAGGGTTTCGCGGCAGCAGGTATTCACCGAACGAGGTCTGAGCGGCAATGGAGTGCGGATGGTAGCGCGCGGCATTGGCGAGAAGTTGCCCTTCATCTCCCCAGATACGTGCCTGCATCGCGGCGATGCCGGCAATCATCGCGAGGTACAGTCCCGCCACGATGCCCAGCGATCGACGATTGCCTGGCCAGAATTCGGTGACCAGTGTGGCGATCGCCAACAACAATCCGGCGCTCGACCAGTAGTTGCGATGCTCGAAATAGAGTTCGAGCGGCACGATGGTCGATTCGATCAAATGTCCGCACAGGAAAAGCGCGAGGCCCGCCGCAATGGCCCAGGCACGTGGTCGATTGGCAACGTACAGGCAGATGCCCGTGAGAAGCACGAGCCCGGCGAGTGCGGGAAGCGTGGATAACGGCGATATCAGTGATCGGGATGTGGCGAAGTCATCATGAAAGACGCTGATGCTTGCTCCACCCGGCATCAGGAGCGCGCTGCCATATGCCCAGAGGGCGCGGGGCTCGCTGAGCAGGCGTTCCGGGAGGGTGAAGTCACGACCGATGTAGGAGTGCAGGAGCCCCGTCGGTGCGATCAGTAGTGTCAGTAGCAGCAATGCAAGGGTGGACAGTGCGAGTCCGCTGGCCCAGGCACGGGCGTGGGCCGGGCGGAACCAGAACAGCTCGATGATCACCAGGGCGGGAATGAACGTCAGCGCGGACTCCTTGGCCAGTGCCGCCAAGGGGAGCAAGGGGAAAAAAGTCAGCGCGACAAACACCGCACCACGACGCGGATGTCGGGCAAGGATCGAACGCCCGTGTACATAGGCCAGAAGCGCGACGAGGGCAAACGTGGTGCTCAGTACCGTCATGCGCTGGACGATGTAGAGCACCGTGCCGAGGTGCATCGGCAGCAGCAGCCACCAGACGGCAATGATGGCCGCCAGCATGTCTGGAGCGATCCGGTGTGATGGGGCGCGCCTCCGGAACAACGTCCGGAATACCAGGAAAAACAGCAGCCCGTTGAGGAGGTGCAGGACCAGGTTGGTCCCTTTCAGCGCCGGCGTACTGAACAGGCCCAGGGCATGGTTGAGTGCAAAGCTGGCCATGGCGACGGGTCGGCCCAGCGGGCCCGACGCATTGGAGAAGATGATCTCGCGATAGGGCACGCTCCCCGCAGGATGATCCTGAAGGGGAGCAAGATTCTGGAAGTCGTCCAGCAACCAGGGGCCGTTCAGTCCCGGAAGGTAAAGAAGGGCGGTCAGCAACAGGCCGCCAATCAGGAGCAGCAGGGTCTTTCGCTCCAGCGAGGTAGGGACATTCATCCTTGCGGCCTCGTTGTGATGGCGGCATTCAGCGTACGGATTGTCGGGCGCAATGAGTCCGGTGTCCTCCGCTGGTCTGGCGCGGCCAGATGCGCGATGACAGTCGCTGCATCTGCCCGTTGGCCGGTCTGGAGCAGAAGCGATGACAGCAGGATGCCGGCAGGCGCCATATCCCCCTGGTTGTCCTGACTGTAGATATCGCGTAGCAGGCTGATGGCCATCTCATGTTGACCGATGGTAATCAGCCACTCGGCAACACTCATTCGCGCCTTCCACGGCAACTTCCGGTTTTCCCTGTAGTAGGCGCGCATTCGCATGTCCCAGGCGCCCAGCGCAGGCGTCAGGAGAGTGAAGTTTTCGTGCGTGCAGCGGCCGTGACGGAGGCTGGACACGATGTTGTCCAGGTTGAGCGCCAGCAGGTCGGACTCGATGAGGGAGTAGGGGGGCGCGTTGGCCGTTGTATGCATCAGCGACGACGGAACGGCGGAGTTCGTGCGGCAGTAAATCGAGATGGTATGAAGGTGGGCGGACAATGCGAGGGCCGGATTGTGTGCGGCAAAGTCTTCGCTGGCGGTGATCGCATCGTCGATGCGCCCTTGTCCGATGAGGTTCTCGACCCAGACGTCGTTGGCGCGGGCCGACGCGGGATGATGACGGGCGGCGAGTTCGAGAAGGCGGTTCTCGTTTCCCCAATTGGAGGCTTGCAAGCCTGTCACTGTGGCAATGGCCGCCAGATAGAGGGCGGTGCAGAGTGCCAGGCTGCGGCGGCTTCCCGGCCAGAACTCCACGGCAACAATGGCCGCGGCGAGCAGGAGCCCGCTGCATGGCCAGTAGTTGCGATGATCGAAGTACAGCTCGAGCGGCACAACGGTGGATTCAAGGAGGTGTCCCGTCAGGAATATGCCGACGCCGCAGGCAATGGCCCAGGTGCGTGGACGATTCGCTTGTCGCAACGCAAGGAAGGCAATCGCCAGCAGCCCGATGAGTGCCGGCAGCGTGGTGAGCGGCGTGAGTAAATTCCTTGATACGGCAAAATCATCGTGGAATACGCCGATATCGGCGCCAGCGGGCAGGAAGATGACACGAGTGTAGGCCCATAACGCTCTGGGCTCGCTGAGAAGACGTTCAGCGATGGTGAAGTCCCGACCTATAAATCCGCCCGCCAGTTTTTCGACCGGATAGATGCCGGTCAGAATCAGGACGGCAAGCGTGGCAAGTGCCAGGCCGCTGAGCCAGGGGCGCGCGCGCTCGGGCTGGAAGAAGAACAGCTCGATGAGAACGATGCCGGCCAGAAATGTGAGGGCGGATTCCTTGGCCAACAGCGCCAGCGGGAAAAATACGAGCAGGGAGAGGGCGAGAAAGGTGGCGCCAGGTGCAAACTGCGCGGCCAGTTTTTTTCGGCCATGAATGTAAGCCAGCGAGGCCGCAATCTGGAACAGCGTACTCAGTAGCGTCATGCGCTGGATGATGTAGAGCACGCTGCTCAGGTGAATGGGCAATAGCAGCCACCAGACGGCGAGGATGGCGGCAAAGAGGTCAGGAGAAACGCGTGACGTCGGCGCCCGGTGACGGAACAAAGTCCGGAACAGGAGGAAAAGCAGCGTTCCATTGATCAGGTGCAGGCCGAGATTGGTCGCCTTGAGCGCCTCGGTGCTGAACAGGCCCAGAACGTGATTGAGGGCAAAGCTTGCCGTGGCAACCGGGCGCCCCAGCGGGCCGGACTGGTTTGAAAATATCAGGTCGAGATAGGGCGCTTTGCCGGGAGCGAAGTTGACGAACGTGCCCAGATTCTGGAAGTCGTCGAGCAACCAGGGGCCGGACATCCCGGGCAGATAGAGCGCGGTAGTCAGGATGAGACCGGCCAGCAGCAATGCGAGCGCCAGTCTCGCCTGAGGCGCCTCATCCATGGCGGGCAGACAGTTCTTGAAGGGCACGATCGAGGTTCGTCAGGTTGGCTTCCATGGCAGGGTACAGCAGGCGCATGCGCAGAGTGAGACTCTTAAGCCCTTTTTGTACATATTCCCGGGCAGGTACCGGCAAGCCGGCGCTCTGCAACAGCATCGCCTGTTCGAACGGGTAGAGCGGATTGGGGTCTGCGGCAAAAGCGCGATCGTAGTGGTCGATGGCGGCATCCAGCCGGCCACGACGGGCAGACCATGCGCCAAGGTTCGCATTCAGGATGGCGGCAATCCGCCCCGACTGGAAGCGGGGGTTCTCGAGCATGGCCGTGTAAACGGCCGCAAGGTCATCAATCGTTGCCGAGCGACAGTGGCCGGGAAGCGTTGTCGCCGGACGGTGCGGATCATCTGCCAGTTTCCATAGCGTCTCCAGCATTTCGACATTGGACGTTTCGTAGCGTGCCGTGCGTGCAAGTGGAACCAGGTCGTCAAAGTTGGTTGGCTGGTCCAGCAGGTAGCACTCCACGTACTTTTGCGCCAGGGCAACGATGAGTGAATCGGGCAAATCTCGGCGACCCCGGTCAAGTACCTCCGCGGATTCTGTGAAGCGCCGCTGCTTGACGAGGGAATTGGCAAAATACAGCGTGGTCCGCTGGGAGCCAGGATTGTCGTGATACCAGGTGGCTGCTTGCAGGTCGGGGTTGCTCCAGAGCACCGCGTTGTGGCGTGACATCCACGCGAGCATCAGCGTGAGTATCACCGCGCCGGCGGCCAGCACATGACGAAGCCGGGGCCGATGGGCCCGGTCCACAACGGCGCCAAGCGCCATCCAGAGCCCGAGCTGTGGCAGGTAATTACGGTGTTCGAAATAGAGCTCCAGCGGCAAAACCGTGGACTCCATCAAGTGCCCGGTGAAGTAGAAGAAAATGCCAAAACTGAACAGGGGATTCTGTCGCCGCAAGCGCCAGGCGAGGAAAAGAAGTGCGGTCAGCCCCAGCCAGGCGAAAAGGGTTGTGGGTGACAGCAACGACCGCGATACAGGGAAATTGTCATAGTAGAGTCCGGCCCCGTGCAGGCGCGGTATCAATAGCTTGTCCAGGTAGTCGGCCAGAACAGGACCCTGGGTCAGTAGTCGCTCCCAGGCGTTGAAGTCACGGTTGGGCCACGGCACGGTGAACCCGCGGTAGGTGTATAGCGTGTAGGCCACGAGGGCGAGAAGCGGCCCCCAGAGACCGACCGCTTTCAAAGCAGACCACAGGCGCCACTTCGATTGAGGGAAGCAAAACCCCTCAACCAGCAATACGAATGCGCACAGCAACAGGCCGTTTTCTTTCGCGAGAACGGCGAGCGGCATGAAAAGGCCGATGGCAATGCCGCATTGCAGCACAGCGCGCCAGGGGCGGGTCTCCAGATGCTCTCGTCCCCGCATGTACAGCAGCAGTCCCGCCAGCGTCAGAAAGGTGCTGAGCAGGTTCATGCGCTGGATCACATAGGAGACATTGGAGACCTGCAGCGGATGCAGGGTCCAGATCGCCGTAATGAACAAGGCAAGCCAGGCGCGTGGGATGGCCGGACGGGCCGGAAGCAGCTTTGCCAGCACGGTCAGGGACAGCCACATCACCAGGCAGGCATTGAGCAGGTGCAGCGCAAGATTGGTTCGCTTCAGTGCGGCAATGTCGGCCGGCCAGCTTTGATCGTCGATCAGGAAGCTCAGGAGGCTGAGCGGTCGGCCCGGAAAGTAGATGCCGGACGTAATGAATGCCAGCACATCCCTGTAGCTGTGGATATCACCGATCGTACGCCAGGGCTGAAGGTTGGGCTCGTCATCGAAGATGAACCGACCGCCGATCCCGGCCGAAAACGCATAGATGGCCAGTGCCAGCAGGGCGAAAAATCCAAGTGCTGGCAGAAGGGAGGGAAAGGAGGCGCGGAGGGTGGTTCGCAAGCGTATTTCCTGGTGCGGCGGAAGTGGGACGCTGAAGAGGGATGGCGGAGGATTGTACGGATGGCGGGCCGAGTCTGGTGTCGGGGTCAGCCATTGAAAGTGGGACGCATTATGCCGCCGGGTGCGGACGCATGGAAATGTCCCAAAAAAAACGGCCCGCTGAGCGGGCCGTTTTTTCAGACAGCTGCCGTTACGGGCGGCAGTTGGCCGGACGGTACTTCGGGATCACCGTACCACCGGTGCAGGACCACTTGATGCCGCCTTCGTTGACAGACGGGACCAGGGTAATGGTCTTGGCGTTGATGTTGGAATCCTTGAAGTAGTTGATCGTGATCACGCCAGCGGCGCCAACGCTGATGGAACCAACGTTGTTACCAGTGATGGAGACCGGCAGGGCCAGACCGTAGGAGTTGTTGCCACCGGTACGCCAGGTGCCGACGGACAGACGGGTTTCAGCAACGGTCGTCTTCACGCCAGAAGCGAGGGACAGGCCTTCAGAAACCTTGGTACGGACCGTGTAGTCCTGGTAGGCGGGGATGGCCACGGCGGCCAGGATACCGATGATGGCAACCACGATCATCAGTTCGATCAGGGTGAAACCCTTCTGCATAGCTTTCATGGGGAAACTCTCCTCGAAGAGGTTGTTTTGTTATTTCGCTCGAGCGTGCATTTGCGGACAGCAAAGCGCTGAGCAAGGCTAATGCACGTTCGGTGCCAAAGCAATGAAGTACATGTGTGGATTTGCTAACTCCTTTGCCGGAAAGGATTTTTTCACAATGGGCGCCCGGTTTGAGCGAGGTGGGCAATCTCCCGGGACCTGACAAAAATTGTCAGTTTGCGATCGATCAATGGCGCAAATTGGGCAGTCTTGATGGGGGGCGGCTTCATCGCTACAATGCCGCCCGCTGCCGACCCGGCAGTGTTCCGCTTTCTTCCCTGTTGCCGCAATAGCTCAGTTGGTAGAGCAACTGATTCGTAATCAGTAGGTCGGAGGTTCGACTCCTCTTTGCGGCACCATCTTCCGTTCTCTCCTCCTCTCCCTATCCCGGTCGGAAAGCTGCCGTTGTATCCTTTCACTCCGCCCGTACGCCCGTGCTGGCAGACGATGGGGACGATACAGGACGCGTCGCGTGAAGATCCTTTTTTTGTGCAAGCGCTACTACACCAACAAGGACCTCGTCGAAGACAGGTTCGGCCGCTTTTACCACTTGCCGGTTGAGCTCGCCCGGAAAGGCGAGGACGTCAAAGTGGTGGCACTCGATTACCGAAGCCTGAAGTCCGAGTCCCGCGTCTTTGACGGTGTCGAGTTTGTCACTCTCCCCGCGGCCCCGCTGGCGCTTCCCCTGCTGCCTTTCCGGCTTCTCGGCCTTGCGGCGCGGCGAGTCGACGCGGTAGTGGCGGGGGGGGACAGCCATATAGGCTTTCTGGGCCTGCTGCTGGCACGATGGATGCGCTCCCGCTCTGTCTTTGACGTCTACGATTACTATCCCTCGTTCGCAGGAAATCGCCTGCCTGGAATGAAGGCGATGTTCCTGCGTGCAGTAGGGCGGGCCGATCTGGTGCTGTGTGCGAGTGGCCCGCTCATGAGGCGGCTGGAGCCGCTCAATTCCTCCCGGCTACTGGTGGAGAACGGCGTTGACCGGGCGCTATTCCACCCTTTCGCGGATGTGCGGACTCCCTTCGGCAAAGGGGAAGGCGGCCCGGTCATCGGTTATTTCGGTGCCATTACGCCCAGTCGCGGACCGCTTCTGCTGGAGGCGTGCCGGCAGTTGCGCGAACGGTATCCCGGTTTGCGAGTGCTGCTTGCCGGACACCGCGAGGGGGTCGAGGTCAATGAGCCGTGGATCACCTATAAAGGACAGCTGCCGCAGACAGAAATTCCTCACCTGATCGCCAGTTGCGACGTGGTCGCCATTCCCTATCTGAGTACGCCGTTCAACGACATGACCGGGGCCTGCAAGCTTGCCGAGTATCTGGCCTGCGGGAAGCCGATTGTTGCGACGCGGGTTGCCGGCCATGAGCAGGTACTGGGCGCGGCCGCTGCCGGACTTTGTGATCAGGACCCGGCGGACATGGCTCGTGCGCTGGAGCGGCAACTGGACCGGCCCCAGTTGATACCGTTTCCCGAAGAGTATTCCTGGTCTGGTATTGCGAGCCGATTGCTTTTGGCATTGCAGTCGCTGAAGGGGGCATGATGTCCCGCCCTGCAAGGGTACCTTACGTGATCCGCCCGATTGCGGTGGCGGCGACTGGCAAGGCCTTTTATTCATGAACACTCTTCATATCGTCATTAGCGACTTCAACGGCTTTGCCCGGACGCGGCGATGTCTGCAGGCGCTTGATGCCAGTGAATTCCGGCAATTTACCGTGATCGTGGTTGATCACGGGACCAGTGAAGACACCCGGATCGGGCTGATGCGGGAGTTTCCGACGGTAGTGAGGGTGGCTGCCCCGGCGGAGCTGTGGTGGGCGGGTGCAATGAATTGCGGCATCCGGTATGCGCTGGATCATGGTGCGGATGCCGTCATTCTTCTCAATAATGACTGTTACGTTGAGCGGGATGCGCTGGGTGAACTGGTCCGGCAAGCCGGACAGAAACCCGGGGCGATCATCGCGCCCGTTCAGCGCGACTGGCAGAGTGGCAAGGTCCTGGTATTGGCGCCTGGCTCGTGCTTCCTGTTGGGCTTTCCTACACTTCGCGGCGACTGTCAGCTGACACCGGAACTCCGGGAGCGGGGCGCCATTCCGGTTCGCCTGATTGTGGGGGGGCGTGGCGTCCTCATCCCCGCGGCGGTGCTACGCTCCGTGGGTGAATTTGACGAGGTGCGATTGCCGCATTATGGCGCCGACCATGACTTCTACCTGCGTGCGCGGCGACAAGGAGTCAGGCTCTATACGGCGACCCGGGCCCTGGTCAATATGGACAACACCAGCACCACCCTGGCCGAGGATCCCTCCGTGCTGGGTGTGTCTGCATTCCTTCAAACGCTGAAATCGCCGCGCTCTCACCGCAACTGGAATGATGCAGTGGCGCTGTTTCGCAAGCATTACCCCATTCCGCCGCTCTACCTGTTGGGCGTGGTGCTTTTTACGGGGCGCTACGTACTCGGCTATGTGATTCGCCGCGTACTATTCCTGGTGCGGAAACGCTTGGCCTGAAAGCGCGAGGCGATTGCCCAGGTAGTCACCTTAAGCTAAAGGCTGACGATCAAACCCTGAAGTGCAGCAGGTGTGCCGGGTCGCCTTCAAAGTTCTCTCCCAGCGAGATTTCACCACTTCCCCAAAGGGGCAACTCTTCCCGACGCAGGTAGACAATATTGCCGTCTTCTGAACGGACGTAACTGCCGTTGGTGCTCTGGTCGATGAACACGAACTTGCCGCGGCGGCTTTCAATCCGGGCATGCAGGCGCGATGCAAGCGGGCTGTTGACGACCAGATCGCAGGTCTCGGCGCGGCCGATTCCCAACGCCCCGCCCAGGACCAGTTCGCGCTCCATGTCCTGGTAGCGAAGCAAAAGGATGGGGACGGCGGTCTCTGCCAGTGCATTTCCCGGCATCGTGGTGGCCACAAACAACGTGGCATTTTCTTCTTCCTGCCAGACGACCTCGTAGATCACCAGCTCGTCCTGTTTTCCCTTCACGGCAGTCGTGTCAAACAGGCGCGTCTTGAGTGCCAGTGCCTCCGGCAGCATGGCGACAGTTTCCCGCGTCGTGATGATCTGGCCCGCGCGTGCAATGGCACTCATGCGGGCGCCAACGTTGACGGCATCGCCAAACACGTCGCCGGCGTCGAGAATCACGGGGCCCCATTGCAGCCCCATGCGCATCTGCAACCGGACCGGTGCGCTGTTGTCGGCAGTGATTGCTTCCTGCATGGCGATGGCCGCGCTGACGGCGCGCTCCGCCAGGGCGAACCGGCAAAGCATTTCATCGCCAATGGTTTTCACCAGCACACCGTCGTAGTGCCGCACCACCGCCGTCATGCGTTCCAGGAGCGCATCGATGGCCTGCTTGGCAGCGCGATTGCCGAGGGTCTCGTACAGGCGCGTACTGCCGGCGACGTCGGCAAACAGGATGGCGTGAAACTGCTGCGTGGCGGTGTGATTCATGGTGTCCTTCAGAGCGCCTTGATGCGCTGCATCTGCTCGCTCAGCTGGCGAACCGCCTGGCGGTTGTCGTCCAGCTTCTGCTTTTCCTTGGCGACCACGTCGGCGGGTGCCCTGGCAATGAACGAATCATTGCCCAGCTTTCCTTCCAGACGCGCAACATCCTGCTGCAGGCGATCGATTTCCTTGCCGAGTCGGGTGACTTCCGCCTGAACATCGACCAGCCCCTTCAACGGAACCAGAATGGTGAGCTCACCCACCAGTGCGGCCGCCGCCATCGGGGGCTCTTCGTCCGCGACCAGCCAGCGCACCTCCTCGATGCGGGCCAGTGCGCGCAGGAAGGTTTCGAAGCGGCTGATCCGCTCGCGGTCGGCGACGGCGCCGCCCTGCAACACCATGTTGACCGCCTTGCCGGGGGATACACCAAGCTCGCCCCGGATGTTGCGCAGACCCATGATGACGTCTTTGAGCCACTGTACGTCCGCTTCGGCAGCCGGATCGATCCGGCCGGTGTCCGGCACCGGAAATGTCTCGATCATCAGACTCGCGGCCGGCGTTTTGCCCGCCAGCAATTTCACCCGTTGCCAGATGGCTTCGGTGATGAAAGGCATGATGGGGTGAATCAGGCGCAACAGCGTCTCGAGAACGCGCACCAGCGTGCGACGGGTACCGCGCTTGGCGTCGGCGCTGACTGCATCACCGGTCAGGACCGGTTTGGTGAGCTCGAGATACCAGTCGCAGTACTCGTTCCAGGTGAACTCGTAAAGCGCCTGCGCGGCGAGGTCGAAGCGGAATTCCTCGAGGGCGGTGATGACCGCCTGCTCGGTCCGCTGCAGTTGCGAGATGATCCAGCGGTCCACGACGGAAAGCTCGACTGCTTCGCCCCCGAGGCCGACGTCCTGGCCCTCGCAATTGGTCAGCACATAGCGGCTGGCATTCCACAGCTTGTTGCAGAAATTGCGGTAGCCTTCGACACGGTTCATGTCGAACTTGATATCGCGGCCCGTGGTTGCCAGTGCGGCGAACGTAAAGCGCAGCGCATCGGTGCCGAAGGACTTGATGCCGTCCGGGAACTCCTTGCGCGTCGCCTTCTCGATCTTGGGCGCATCCTGCGGCTTCATGAGGCCGGTGGTGCGCTTGCCCACCAGCGACTCAAGGTCGATGCCGTCGATGATGTCGAGCGGGTCCAGTACGTTGCCCTTGGACTTGGACATCTTCTGGCCTTCGGAATCACGCACCAGGCCGTGCACATACACGATCTTGAAGGGGACTTCCGGGCGGCCGGCTTCGTCGCGCACGAAATGCATGGTCATCATGATCATGCGCGCCACCCAGAAGAAAATGATGTCGAAGCCGGTGACCAGCACATCGGTGGGGTGGAAGGTCTTGAGCTCCGGTGTCTGTTCCGGCCAGCCCAGTGTCGAGAATGTCCACAGGGCCGAGGAGAACCAGGTGTCGAGTACGTCGTCGTCCTGTCGCAAGGCAACCTGGGCATCGATGTGGTGGCGTGCACGCACTTCTTCTTCGCTGCGACCCACGTAGATGTGACCGTTGTCGTCGTACCAGGCAGGAATGCGGTGACCCCACCAGAGTTGGCGAGAGATACACCAGTCCTGGATGTCGCGCATCCAGGCGAAGTACATGTTCTGGTACTGCTCCGGCACGAATTTGATGCGTCCGTCTTCCACGGCACGGATGGCAGGCTGTGCGAGCTGGGCGGTCTTCACATACCACTGGTCCGTGAGCCAGGGCTCGATGACGACGCCGGAGCGGTCTCCGCGGGGCACTTTGAGCGTGTGGGCATCGATCTTTTCCAGCCAGCCTTCGGCCTCGGCCTGCGCCACGATCTTTTTGCGCGCGACTATCCGGTCCAGTCCGGCAAATGCGTCGGGTGCCGCTTCGGCGGTCCCTGCTTCATTCGCATAGCTGATGGTGTCGAAGGTGGCCTTCACCTTCGCATCCCGGTCGAAGATGTTGATCAGTGGCAGGTTGTGGCGCTTGCCCACCTCGTAGTCGTTGAAGTCGTGTGCCGGCGTTATCTTGACGCAGCCGGTTCCGAACTCCTTGTCGACGTAGGCATCGGCAATGACCGGGATGAGGCGGCCGGTGACGGGCAGGCGCACCTTGCGGCCGATCAGGCCCTGGTAACGTTCGTCGTCGGGATTCACGGCTACGGCAGTGTCACCCAGCATCGTCTCGGGACGCGTGGTCGCGACGACCAGATGACCGCTTCCGTCCGCGAGCGGATAACGGAAGTGCCACATGGAGCCCTTTTCTTCCTCGCTCAACACTTCGAGGTCGGAAATGGCGGTATGAAGCTTGGGATCCCAGTTGACCAGTCGCTTGCCGCGGTAGATGAGGCCGTCTTCATGCAGGCGCACGAAGGCCTCCTTTACGGCGTTGGAGAGACCCTCGTCCATGGTGAAGCGCTCGCGCGACCAGTCGACCGATGAGCCGAGGCGGCGAATCTGGCGGGTAATCGTGCCGCCGGACTGCTCCTTCCACTCCCAGACCTTGTCGAGAAACGTTTCGCGGCCGAGGTCGTGACGGGTCAGGTTCTGCGCCGCGAGCTGGCGTTCGACCACCATCTGGGTGGCGATGCCGGCATGGTCTGTCCCGGGCTGCCACAGGGTATTGCGGCCTTGCATGCGGCGGTAGCGGATCAGGGTGTCCATGATGGTGTTGTTGAAGCCATGACCCATATGCAGTGATCCCGTGACATTGGGGGGCGGGATCATGATGCAGTAGGGGGCGCCCACACCGGACGGCTTGAAATAGCCCGCTTTTTCCCAGTCGTCGTAGCACTGGCGTTCGATGTCGGCGGGATTGAAGGTGGGTTCCATGCTCATGGGCAACAGCTCGGATCGGGGGCTTGGGGTCGCGATTATAGGGGGATGGCCGGTCGGGCGTAACGGTTGTCGCCGGACAGGACATCGGCCTGGCCGTCAGAACACGCCGCCATGCGATAGTGATGTCTCCATCGGCGCGGCCAGCATTTTTGCAAAGGTATCCGTCAGGTGATTGGCATCCCGGTACTTGATGACCTCTCCCGTCCTGACCTGGCAGGGGGTCTCCCGGCAGATCGCCGGGGTCATGTCGAGAAAGCGCATGTTGGGCCGCGTCAGTGCGGCCTGGTAGGCGGCGAGAACGGCGGGTGACAGGGAGGCAGCGGGATCAAAGGTACAGCTGCGAGGGGAAAGGACGGGATTCCATTCGTGGCGGGCCAGGCACTCCGGCGTACTGAAATCGGGCGACGGGGTGTCGCGAATGACCACCATATGACCGCTGGCATCGGCAAGGGCCGGCAACAGGCGCCCGAGCCCGTCGCGCCACTCTGCTGCCGAAAAGGGATAATGCTCCGAGCTGGACACGACGAGCAGCTGCGGATGCATCTCGCGAATCCGCTGCAGGGCCTTTCCTTTCCACTCCCGGCATTCGGTGAACAGTCGGCCGACACGATCGTAGAAATAGTCCTTGTCGATGATCGGACAGGCCGATTTCGTCATGACCACCAGCCGCCAGCCCTGTCGCTGGGCGATGGCATTCAGGGCGGAGAACCACTGGCCGGCGTGGCTGTCACCCAGCAGGACCATGGTGCGCGGGCTGGTTGCCACCCCCGCCTGACATTCCACCAGGAGTGAATCATCAGCCCAGCTGTCGCATTTGTAGTGATAGATGATCGGCGCGTCGTCCAGCGCCGCCATGATGGACTTGTAGGGAGGGGAGTCGGATAGCGTCTCGGCAGAGTGGCTGGCGCCCAAGAGGATCAGCGCGCCGCCGCCCGTGATTGCGACGGCGAGGCCGAACGCGGGGATGGCCCGGCGAAAGCGCGGCATTGTGCGTACCGGATGCTCGATCCACTTGAAGGATGCATGGGCCAGAAGCAGTCCCGTCATCGCCAGGACGAGGTCAATGCCGAGACTGGGTGCGGGATGCAGTGTTCGCCCGATGACCAGGAGTGGCCAGTGCCACAAATACCATCCGTAAGACACGCGACCCAGTGACTGCAGGACCGGCGTACAGAGTAGTCGGTTGGCGACAGAGCGGGCGGCGGCGGGAGCCAGCAGGATGACGAGGGCGGTGCCACCCACCGGCAGGAGCGCTGCAAGGCCCGGAAAGGGGGTTTCCGGTGAATAGCCCAGCGCGGCTCCGACCACCATTCCCAGTCCCGCCAGCATGCCGCCCGCCACGACAGTCGGGTGTGCAGCGACTGCCTTGCGCGTGAGGATCCGCGTCCCGTAGAGCCCGATCATCGCTCCGGCACAGAATTCCCATGCGCGCGTGAACGGCATGAAGAAGGCAACAGGTTGCCGGGTATGGGTGAGCCACACCGCGGCGATGAGCGAGAGGATTCCGACGCCCCCGAGCAGCAGCCCCCACGGCAATGTTGACGACTGATCCGGGCGGCGCTGTGCGAATCGGCCTGCCAGCAGGAGGAGCAGCGGCCACGCCAGATAAAACTGTTCCTCGACACCGAGTGACCAGGTGTGCAGGAAAGGATCGAGTCGGGCCGCCGGTGCCATGTAGTCAGTGGCCTGCGCAGCGAAATGCAGATTGCTGTAGTAGAGCGTCGCGGCAAAGCCTGAAGCGAACCAGTCGGGTTGCTCCACGGGCGGATAAACGATCCGGATGCCAATCAGGGTGACGACCAGCATCAGCGCAAAGGCGGGCAGGAGGCGTCTGATGCGTCGTGCGTAGAAGGAGGCGACATCGATCGTTCCGCTCTGCTGCCATTCGGCATGGAGCAAGCGGGTAATCAGGAATCCTGAAATGACAAAGAAGACGTCAACGCCCACATACCCGCCGGCTAATCCGGGGAGGCCGGCGTGACAGGCCACCACGAGGAAAACCGCCAGTGCGCGCAAGCCTTCGATGTCGGGCCGGAAGGGGTTGGAGCCGGGAGCGTCACGCATGGGCAGGAAATGGATCCGGAATTCGGGGGACAGGCAGGCAAGGCATCATAACGTCCATGAATTCCGTCGTCCTGCCGTGATCCCGGAAATTGCGCAGTCGGTCGCGCTCAGGAGCGGGCCGACTTGCGCAGCAGTGCCAGGGCCATGAATGCCAGCAAGCCGACGGCACACAGGAGAATTCCCCAGAGTAACCAGCGCTTCCAGTCTGGCGGGGGTTGGTCTTCTTGTCCTGCGGCAGGGGCATCATGGCCGCCCAATGCATGGGGATCGCCGGCGAGAGCCACCGGCAGCGTCCGCTCCATGCCCCGCTGATAACCTGGCAGAAGACTGGCCAGGGGCAACTGGGCCGCCACGGCGTTACGGTTTCCATACGCCAGGGTAAACGGTGGGGCACCGCGCGCCAGGAAAACGAGTTCGCGAGGCTCCCACCCCAGATGCAGGACCGGCGTACCGGCGCCAATTCCGCCGGCCCGTGAATCGATTCGCAGGCGCCAATAGCGACCTGCCTGTCGGCTGATGGCAATCGCCGGGCTGTTGACTTCGCCGCTGTCGCGTTGAAGGCGATAGACGACGGCGTGCACTACGTCCTGCCAGTCGTCACGCTGATGTTGACGGACCTGCCATGTGACGGGGGCGACCGTGTTGCGTTGCGGCAAACGCAATTGCAGCCGTGTGGCGACCAGGTCTGCGCCAAGGTCAAAAAGGTAATCGCCCGTTTCCTCGTCAGCCTGTGCGGCAATGTCGACCCAGCGCTCGGGCGCGACGGCAGCGACCGGAACCGGTTCGACATCGGCCGATGTCAGCAGGGG
>DASSUO010000104.1:0-6230 GCA_035706925.1 Moraxellaceae bacterium | reverse complement strand
CGATTCAGGGCCGGCGGTACCCGGGACGGGCGCCAGACGGCTCAGTGCCGCCAGGGCATGATTGGGCCTGAATGTGCCGCGCAGCGGCTGCCGCGCCGGACGGGGCCAGGCTTTGGGCCGGCCAAAGCGGTCGGGAACGAGGTCGAGTAAGGCCATGCGCGATCTCCGGCAAAAACAATCCTTGTGGCGGGCGATACTGTGCCGGCAACGCGTCGGGCGACGCAAGCCGGCGGCGCTATTCGTGACGCAGGGCCTCGATGGGATTGAGGTGGGCCGCACGCCGCGCCGGAAAATAGCCGAACACCACACCGATCACGGCGGAAAAAGCGAAGGACACCAGATTGATGCCTGGGTAAAAGCTGTAGGGCACGCTCATGACGCCGGAAAGACCCATGGAGGCCAGCGTCGCAAGACCGATGCCGAGCAGGCCTCCAATACTGGACAGCACCACGGCCTCGATCAGGAACTGCAGCAGCACTTCGCGCTCCAGAGCGCCAATGGCAAGGCGAATGCCGATTTCACGTGTGCGCTCGGTGACTGACACCAGCATGATGTTCATGATGCCGATGCCGCCCACCAGCAGGCTGACTGCCGCCACCGCACCCAGCAGCATGGTGAGGATCTTCGTGGTGCCGGTCATGGTTTCCGCGATCTGGCGTGTATCCATGATGCGGAAATTGTCGTCTTCATTCTCGGTGATGTTGCGGCGCTCGCGCAGCAACAGCGTCAGGTCCTTCTTCACCGCGTCCATGCCGACATCGTCCCGCACGCTGACGGACATGCGGCGGACATCCTGGTTGCCGACCAGTCGCCGCTGCACGGTACGCAGGGGCATGACGATCGTGTCATCCTGGTCCGAGCCCATCGCCGACTGCCCCTTGGCCGCAAGAAGGCCAACGACTTCGCAAGAGAACTGCTTGAGCCGGATCAGGCTGCCGACAGGGTTCTGTGCGCCGAAGAGGTTCTCCCGGATGGTGGCGCCGATGACACACACGGATTTTCCGGCCTTTTCTTCCGCCTCGGTGAAAACGCGGCCCGAATCCAGCGTCCAGTTGCCGGCCGCGAAATAGTCTGAAGTGGTGCCGGTAACCGTGGTGTTCCAGTTATTCGCCTGGTACACCGCCGTTACCGCGCGATTGGTGATGGGGGCGATCAGCCGTACGCCGCCGATTTGCGCACGGATGGCGTCGACATCGGATACCTTGAAGTTGGGTGCCGGATCGGCCCCGGGGCCAAAGCGCTGCCCGGGCATCACGATCAGCAGATTGCTGCCCATGCTGCCGATCTGTTCCTGCACCGACTTCGTGGCCCCGTTGCCGAGCGTGACCATGGTGATGACGGCCGCCACGCCGATCACCACCCCGAGGATGGTGAGGAAGGAACGCATCAGGTTGCGGCGAATGGCGCGCCAGGCGAGCAATAGCGTATTCCAGAACATCAGTGCGCCTCCTCACGAACGCCGTTACGTTCGTCACGTTCGACGCGCCCGTCCTTGAAGTGCACGATGCGCGCCGCGTAGGCGGCCATTTCCGGCTCGTGGGTCACCATCATGACCGTGATGCCCTGCTCCCGATTGAGCCGTCGCAACAAGGTCATGATTTCCGCACTGGTTTGCGTGTCGAGATTGCCGGTCGGCTCGTCGGCGAGCAGGACGCGCGGCCGCGTGACGATGGCGCGCGCGATGGCCACACGCTGCTGTTGCCCGCCCGACAGTTCCGCGGGCGTGTGGTCTTCCCACCCGGCAAGGCCGACTTCGGCCAGCGCCGCGCGCGCCGTCGCATGGCGGGCCTCCCCGGGAGTCCCCCGGTATATGAGAGGCAATTCCACATTTTCCAGCGCACTGGTACGCGGCAACAGGTTAAAACCCTGGAAGACGAAGCCGAACTGCTGGCGGCGCAGCAACGCACGGCCGTTCCGGTCGAGCTGTTCAACGGCCTGACCGCTGAACAGGTAGGAACCGGTCGAGGGCACGTCGAGGCAACCGAGGATGTTCATCGTTGTGCTTTTGCCGGATCCGCTCGGCCCCATGATGGCGACGAATTCGCCCTCATCGATATCGAGGTCGACGCCGGCCAGTGCCTGAAATGCCGCCTGCCCTTCACCGAAGGTCTTGGTGACACCGCGCAGGCGGATCAACGGGAGCGGATCGCTCATGGCTTGCCACCGGACACCGCTTCGGTGATGACCGCCATGCCCTCTTTCAGGTCGCCGCCCGTGATCTCGGTGACGCGACCGTCGCTGGCCCCGGTCGTTACCGGAACGGCAACCGGCACGCCGTCACGCAATACCCACACGCGCGGACCCGTCCCGTCCTTTTTGCGCACCTGGCGATTCCCGCCCATGGAGGGACGCGGCATCAATGTGCCCAGCACACTGCCCCTGTTCTTCTTGCCAGGAGCGGCGACATCGGGCGGCGTGAACCGCAGGGCCGCGTTGGGCACGAGCAATGCCTTGTCACGGGTCAGTGTCGTGATTTCCGCGGTACCCGTCATGCCCGGGCGCAGCGAGAGGTCATCATTGTCGACCTTGAGCACCGACAAATAGGAAACGACGCCCTCCTTGGTTTGCGAGCCATAGCCCACGCGCGTGATCACGGCGTGGAAGACACGCCCCGGCCAGGCATCGACGGTGAAGGTCGCCTGTTGACCGACCTTCACCTGACCGACATCGGCTTCATCCACATCCACCTGCAGCTCCATGCGGGCGAGGTCTTCGGCCAGGGTGAACAGCACCGGGGCCTGGAACGAGGCCGCCACGGTCTGTCCGGGCTCGACCTTGCGCGCCAGAACAATGCCGTTGATGGGGGAGCGGAGCGATGCCTTGTAGAGATTGGTTTCATCGGACTGCAAGGCGGCACGGGCCTGCACGACACTGGCACGTGCACTGGCCACCCCCGCCTCTGCGCGCTTCCATGCCGCCTCGGCGACATCCAGCTCGCTCTGCGAGGGAACCTTGCCTCCGGAGAGCGTTGCCACCTGCTGCTGGCGCTGCCAGGTCGCCCTGGACTCGGCCGCTGTCGCATCCGCCTGGGCGACGGCAGCTTCCGCCGCCACCAGGTTCGCACGTGATTTCGACACCGCATCATTCAGCTTGGAGAGATCAAGGACAGCGAGGACCTGTCCCTTGCGGACCTGGTCATTATCATCGACGAACACTTTCTCGACGATGCCTGACAGTTCGGAGCCGACGTCGACCTGATTGGTAGGCTGCAAATTACCGGTGGCCGACACCTTCACCACCAGCGGCCCTTCCGTTGCTATGGTGGTACGGAAGTTCAACGGTCCCGCCTTTTCACTGCCCGGCCACATCGACCAGATTGCAAGGCCGAGTGCGGCGAGCACTACCATCCTGAGCGGATGCGCCCTCACCCACGATAGAACGCGCGACGGCAACGAAGCGGCGCTCGACATGTTCACTCCTTGGCCCCCGCGGTTGCGGAAGCGGACATCACTGTTTCGTTCGTCCAGCCACCGCCCAGCGCCTTGTAGAGGCGCACTTGCGCGGTGGCGACGTCGCCACGACCGCTGGCGAGCTGGTCCTGCAGGGAAATCAGGGTGCGCTCGCTATCGAGAACGGCGAGGAAATCCACGAGGCCACCCTGATAGCGGAACTGTGCAATGGTGTAGGCCTCCTGCGCGGAAGCCGTCGCGTCGGCCAGACGGGACTCACGCTCGCGCGCTGCGGACAGTGACACGAGCGCATTCTCGACATCTTGCAGTGCCACGAGCACCGCCGCCTGGTAAGCGAGGCGTGCCTGCTCGAGGCGTGCGTCCTCGATGCCGATGGCGGCATGGATGCGCCCGCTGTCGAAGATGGGCGCGGTCAGGCTGGCCAGCAGTGAGCGGGCCAGGCTGCCGCTGGCACCGAGCCCCTGGGCGGTCAGCGCTTCCCAGCCGATGGAGCCGGACAACTGCAGGCCGGGATAGCGCGCCGCACGGGCCGCATCGAGACGAGCCGCCTGTGCCGCCAGCCGCTGTTCTGCCGCACGAACGTCGGGACGTTGCCGCAAGGTGTCTGCCGGAATCGCAACAGCAATATCGTGGGCGATGCGGGGGACGTTCCCATCGCCATTGCCGACCGGCAATGTGAGACGCGCCTCCAGCGCACCGGGCGCCTCACCCAGCAGGACGGCGAGCTGATCCTGCGCAGAACTGACAGTGGCGCGCAGCACCGGCAAGGTGGCACGGCTGCTGTCGCGCTCGGTCCGCGCCTGCGCCACATCAAGTTCAGACACCAGGCCTGCCTGCTGCCGCCAACTGGCCAGTGCCAGGCTTTGCTCACGGCCCGACAGCGTCGATTCCGCCAGCGCCAGGCGGCGCTGTGCCGTGCGCAAATCGATGTAATCAAGGGCCACTTCCGCGACCAGCGATACGCGGGTGGCGCGCCACTGCTCGACGCTGGCGGCCACATCGGCAGCCGTGGCGCGATGACTACTGCGCAAGCGCCCGAAGAGGTCGACTTCCCAACCGGCATCCAGTCCGGCGCGGTAGAGATTGCGCGAGGGGCCACCGCCGAGGGTACGACTGGCCGCCGTCCGCTGCACCGAGGCATTGGCGTCGAGCGAGGGCCCGAGGTCGGCCCCGCTCGCAAGATGACGCGCGCGCGCTTCGGCCAACTGGGCTTCTGCGGTACGAAGGTCGAGATTGTGCGCGAGGGCATCGCCGATCAGGGCATCCAGCACCGGATCACCGAATTGCGCCCACCATTGCGCCAGCGCCTTCGCATCCGGTGAGGCCGCCGACACCTCGCCGCCTTCCGGGCTCACGGACGCATGCCAGTGATCAGGCACCGGGACGGCATTGGTCGCGCCGCCACCGGAACTGGCGCAGCCGCCCGACAGGACGCAGGCCAGCAGGCAGACAGAGGAAAGGGCTTTCTTCATGCGGGAGGCCTTCCTGACCCTTTGACACCGACGCGGAACGCCGGCCCTACGCAGAAGTGTAACGTGTACTTGCCCTCAGGCAGACGCTTCCGTCAGCCGCTGCCATCGCCGGTGGCGGGCCCGGGGGCAACCAGCCAGTCGTGCAGCTTCTGTCTCAGCTTTACCAGGGTCACCGGCTTGGCAAGATAGTCATCCATGCCGGCGGCCAGACAGGCCTCTTCATCACCAGTCTGGACGTTTGCCGTCATGGCAACGATGGGCGTGCGCGCATGGCCATCCGTCTCGTCGCAGCGAATCACCCGTGCAGCCTCATAACCGTCCATTTCCGGCATGCTGCAATCCATCAGCACCAGATCGAAGTGTCCCGCACGCATGGCGGCCACCGCTTCCCTTCCGTTCGCAACAAAGTAACTCTCGCATCCCAGTCGCGTGAGCATGGCCTCAGCCACCATCTGGTTGATGCGATTGTCTTCCGCGACAAGCACCCGGAACGTCCGGCCCGGCGCCACCGGGCCGACCGGCAACGGCTCGGTGCGGGCCGGAGGCAGGCCGGGCACATGTCCCGCGAGCAGCGGTCGGACCGTTCCCAGAAAAGACGCCTGCCTGAGGGGCTTGGCCACCGCCACGCCGACCGCCGCCGCCGCGCCAGCCGGCTGCGGACGATCAAGCATCAATACCGGCGCGCCGGCTTTCTCGCCCAGGGTGTGAACCTGCTCGGCGTCGCCACGAAGCGCATCGCTGTCGAGCACCACCAGTGCAAAAGGCCGCGCCAGTTCGCTGGCGCGTTCAAGGTGCTGGAGCGCCTCCGCGCCATTGCTGGTCATGCGGCAGGCCAGGCCCTCACTGCGCAACGCCTCTTCGACGAATTGCCGCACGATCTGGCTACGCGACAGCAGCAACGCAGCCCCCGTCATCGGCGCAGGCAACGAGGCCACGACCACGACACCGACAGGAACCGTGAACCAGAACGTGCTGCCACGACCCGGGACGCTGTTGACGCCGATCTCGCCCCGCATGAGGGCCACGAGATGCTTGCTGATGGTGAGGCCAAGGCCGGTGCCCCCGTATTTTCGCGTGGTGGAGGGGTCCGCCTGCGCGAAGGACTCGAAGACATGATGCGCCGTGACTTCGTCCATTCCGATACCGCTGTCGCTGACCTCCACGCGCAGGTGTCCGCCCTCCCGGTCATGGTTGCTGAACGACATCCGGATCGCGATTTCACCGCGCTCGGTGAATTTGACGGCATTGCCGACAAGATTGATCAGCACCTGCCGGATGCGCAGGGAGTCGCCCCGGACCATCGGCGGCACATCACCATCGAGGACATAGCCGATTTCCAGCCCTTTTT
>DASSUO010000103.1:0-9749 GCA_035706925.1 Moraxellaceae bacterium | reverse complement strand
CGAGGATCACGCGGGTATCCTGGGTCATGGCCAGGATCATCTTGCGGAAGTTCTCGGCCTGCGCCTCGGCCTTGGAGTTGAAGTGCACCTGCGTGAGTTTGGTGACCCCGTCCACCAGCTCGGCGACTTCCGGACCGAATTCGGTCGTCAGGTCCGCCTTGCTGATACCCGTATCTTCGATGACATCATGCAGCATGGCCGCCATGATGCTCTGGTAATCCATGTGCATGTCGCAGAGGATGTTGGCGACGGCAAGGGGGTGGGTGATGTAGGGATCGCCGTTGCGGCGGAACTGCCCCTCGTGCGCTTTTTCGGAATAGAAATAGGCGCGCCTGATATCCGCGATCTGGTCAGGCGTAAGGTAGGTTTCGAGTCGGATGCATAGGGCGTCGATGCCGGAGCTGCTCATGGGCTGAGTCTCCGGCGCCCGGGCGCGGGGCGTCAAGCGGTTGTCGCCAATTCTGGCGTGCCTGGGCCCCAATGTCGTGAGCGTTGTCTCAGAGGTCGTCGTCAGTATCGTCGATCACAGGGCGCGGCGCGGGGATGGCGTCGAGCTGGATCATGTCGAACGGCTCTTCTTCTTCCTGCTTTTGGGTCAGGATTTCGCGAGTGACCTGGCCGGCGGCGATTTCGCGCAGGGCCATCACGGTCGGCTTGTCGTTTTCCCAGGGCAGGCCCGGCTCTTTGCCGCCGGTCGCCAGCTGGCGGGCGCGCTTGGCAGCGACCAGCACGAGCTCGAAACGGTTGTCCAGCTGATCCAGGCAGTCTTCGACGGTGACGCGGGCCATGGGGGAACCTCAAAACGGTGGTACGGGCAAGGGAGCGGAGTCTACGCAAGGGCCCGGCAGGCCGCAAGCCACGCCCGCCGTCAGGACGGCCGCGACTTTCGCGTCACCGCTGGCGGTGCCTGCCATCGATTCGCAAAAGAAGCCGCAGAAGCGGCGTCAGCCGCGGCCGTCGACATTCACGGCGGGGCAGTCCGTCGATCGAAGGGTCATGCGGCGATGGGGGGTAGTTGGTCGCGGCGGCGGGGTTGGGCCGGGTCAGGGGGTGAGCAGGCGGCGGATCAGGCCTTCCTGGCGGACGGACTGTGAGCGGTAAGAGAGCCGGCTGGCGCGGACGACGGCCTGGAGGTCGGCCAGGGCGGCATCGAAATCGTCATTGACGACCAGGAAGGAGAACTCGGCGTAATGGGCGATATCGCCCTGCGCTTCACGGAGGCGATGGGCAATGACCTCGGCGCTGTCCTGACCGCGGCCGGTCAGTCGGCTCTGCAGGGCCTCAAGGGACGGGGGCAGGATGAAGATGCTGACAGCCTCCGGCAACAAGCGGCGGACCTGGGCGGCACCTTGCCAGTCGATCTCGAGGATGACGTCGCGGTCTTGCTGAAGCTGGGAGACGACCCAGTCCTTGGAGGTGCCATAGAGGTTGCCGAATACCTCGGCATGCTCCAGGAAGGCGCCCTCGCCAATCATGCGGACAAAGGCCTCGCGATCGGTGAAGTGATAATTCACCCCGTCCAGCTCCCCCGGGCGAATGGTACGGGTCGTGTGTGACACCGACACCCCGAGGTTCGGCATGGATTCCACCAGCGCCTTGACCAACGAGGTCTTGCCGGTACCGCTGGCAGCGGCGACGATGAACAGGCTTCCGGACATGTAGGGTTCCCCTTCTCAGGCGAGGTGGCCGCAGGCGGGCCGCGTCATTCGATGTTCTGGATCTGCTCGCGCATCTGCTCGATCAGGACCTTGAGTTCCACGGAGGACAGTGAGCTGTCCGCGCTGACCGACTTGGAGCCGAGGGTATTGGCCTCGCGGTTGAGCTCCTGCATCAGGAAATCCAGCCGGCGACCGACCGGGCCGGCCTCCGCCAGGACGCGGCGGATTTCCGCGACATGGGCGCAGAGGCGGTCCATCTCTTCCGCGACGTCAATTTTCTGCGCGAACAATATCATTTCCTGTTCCAGCCGCTCGGGGCTGAGCTCGGCGCGGACGTCGACGAGACGGTTCAGAAGCCGCTCGCGGTAATGGGCCATGATGGCGGGCATTCGCACCCTTACCTTTTCGGTCTCGGTGACCATGGCGGCGAGGCGCTCTTCAATGAGGCGGGCCAGTTCGCGACCCTCGCGCTCGCGCATGGCGACAAACTGCTCCAGCGCGGTATCGAACAGCTTGAGCGCGGCCGTGTGCAGGGCGGCGAGGTCGGGCTCGCGGGTCCGGACGACGCCCGGCAGCCGCAGGACGTCAGTGGCGTTAAGCGGGGCGGCATGGCGCGCGAGCTGGTCGATCTCGCCAGCGGCCCGTACATACTGGGCGGCGAGTTCGCGATCCAGCTCCAGGCCTGCCCCGTGCGAGTCGGCCGCTTCATAGCGGATCTGCACATCGACCTTGCCGCGGGTCAGCGTCTGGCGAAGCCGCTCGCGCAAGGGGAACTCCAGGTCGCGCAGCACGTCGGGCAGGCGAAAGCCGGGCTCCAGGAAGCGGTGATTGACGGAGCGGAGTTCGCAGGCGATCAGGCCGAAATCACCCCGGGCTTCAGCCCGGGCAAAGGCAGTCATGCTGCGGATCATGAGGGGTCTCCCTGGGGAATGGCGGCAAGTGTACCCCATTCGCGATGTTCGCCTCAGTGTGTCGCCGCTATACTTCCCGGCCGCCAATCCAGTGAGAATCTTTCATGCGTCCATCCGGCCGAGCTCCCGACCAGTTGCGTCCCGTTACCATCACCCGTCGCTACACCCGGCATGCCGAAGGCTCGGTGCTGGTGGAGTTCGGTGACACCAAGGTGCTCTGCACGGCCAGCGTGGAAACGGCGGTGCCGCGATTCCTCAAGGGCAAGGGCGAAGGCTGGATCACGGCCGAGTACGGCATGCTGCCACGCTCCACCCACACCCGTAGCGACCGCGAAGCGGCGCGCGGCAAGCAGGGGGGGCGTACGCTGGAGATCCAGCGCCTGATTGGCCGCAGTCTGCGCGCCTGCGTCGACCTGAAGAAACTGGGTGAGCACACCATTACCATCGACTGCGACGTGATCCAGGCGGATGGCGGAACGCGCACGGCCTCCATCACCGGGGGATGTGTGGCGCTGGTGGATGCCCTCACCCACCTGCTGGAAAAGAAGCTGATCAAACAGGACCCGCTCCTCGGACTGGTGGCCGCTGTGTCCGTCGGCATGTATGAAGGCGTGCCGGTGCTGGACCTGGATTATCCGGAGGACTCGGGCTGCGAGACCGACATGAACGTGGTCATGACACAGCAGGGCGGTTTCGTGGAAGTGCAGGGAACGGCCGAGGGCAAGCCGTTCTCGCGCGCCGAGGCCGACGCGATGCTGGCCTTGGCCGAGAAGGGCATCGGTGACCTCATCCGCTTGCAGCAGCAGGCGCTGGGCTGGTGACGGTAAACCGGCACTGAACCGACGTCTGGGAAAAGCCGGCAATTGCCGGCTTTTTTATTGCGTGCCGGATTCGCGATCAGCCCTCGGACGAGAGGCGCTCTGCGAATTTCCAGGTGCGGATGATCTGGAGGATGTCCGTATCGCGCCGGATCGCAGCCGGGAAGGGCTGGAATGGCGCTGCAAGGCGGACGCTCTGGCGCGCTGCTTCATCCAGGATGGCGTGGCCGGAGGACTTCAGGGTGACGATGTCCTTGACCTGGCCCGTCGGCAGGATGGCCACCATGAGACGGACGTTGCCGAATATCTTGCGCTGCTTGGCCTGGACCGGATAGTTCTTGTTGCCGATTTCTTCAACCCGGGACCGGAACGCATCCACGTAGGCTGCGTCACGATCGTAGCGGGTGGATACCGTGGAGACGACACGGACGCGGGGGCGCTTTGCGTAGGCCTGCTTTTTGGCGTCGAGGCGGGCTTGCAGGCTCGCGATCTCGTCGGACTGCCAGGCCATGGCGAGCTGGGCATCGCGCGACTCTGTCTGCGCATCACGTTGCTCACGCGCCTTGCGGGTATCCACCTGATGTGTCGAACGGGCGGTGGTGGTAATGACCTGCCGCTGTTCGGACTGGGCCGCCTGGGTGAGCGTCTGGCGCTCGACCGGCTGGATGTCGTTGATGTTCTGGTCGTGGAACCGTGACTGCTGGGGACTGGTGACCAGTGCGGCGCTGGCAAGCGTGCCGCTGCCCTGCTGGTTGGCGTCGGCCAGGAAGTCTGCGCTCTTGTCCGGCTCCTTGCTGCGGTGCTGGGCAAGAGTGACTTCCATGACGTGCGGCATGTTCACGTGCGGCGCCGTGAAGACGACCCCGAAGATCAGGATGGCGTGCAGCATGCAAGCCACGAAGATCGTGAAGCTGAGGCGGTCGTTGCTGGAAACGGCGGAGGCGGACATGCGTGGTTGTTATGAGTGGTCTGCAGGCCAGGGGGAAGTCTGCCTGTCTGTCGTGGGCTTTGTCCATGCACCGGTCATCATTCCTGCCCGTTTGTAGCAAGGCATGGCTCATTTGGTAAGGCCACGACCGGACGGGTTGGGCAGTGAGCATGCTGCCGAACGACCCATAGGAGTTGAGCCGCTGTCTGAGGTCGGCAGGCCGACGTGCGCCAGCGACGTGTGGAGACTGATGGCGTTAGCGGTGGGCCTCGTAAAAGCGGACGCGCCGGAACTCGTCGAATTCGTTCAGGTCAGGGAGGGTGCCGGCGTCTTCTTCACCCGAGAGGACATAGGGCGGGAACTGGAGATTTTTCACGCGAGAGTCGGCGACGAGCACATGGGGGGCGCGTTCAAGGAAGGTGCGGAGGAATGTGTGATTGGCGCGGTCGTAAAGCACATCGGCGGCCAGCACCAGGTCGAACTCCTCCCTCAGTTCAAAGAAATCGCCGGCGAGACGGACATCCACCGTGTTGAGCGCCGCGTTTGCAGCACAGGCCTGCAGGGAAGACGGATCGATATCGCAGGCCACTACCTCGCGGGCGCCTGCCCGCGAGGCGGCGCAAGCCACAACCCCGGAGCCCGCGCCGAAATCCAGTACCTTCTTGCCGCGGACCAGCGAGGGCTCGCGCAACAGGCGTCGCGCAAGCGCGAGGCCGGACGCCCAGCAGAAGATCCAGTAGGCCGGCTCATGGAGCGCCGCCTCCATTTCGGGACCGCTGAGCGGGCCTTGAGGGAAGTCGTCAGCCAGCAAGTACAGCTGCAGTCCCTGGCAATCAGGCAGGAGCGTGGGCGTGATGCGGGCGCGGGGCAACGTGCGGCGGATGTCGGTGGTAAGGATGTCCTGATGGTTCATGACAGGTCAGCAGTGAGTGGCACAAGTAGCGGACTTGCCGTCTTTGCCGGTTTCGGCGTCGACGGCGGGGAGGCCGACGATGACTGGCACCGGTACGCACGAGTCGTCATATTCTCTCGCGAGAGTCGTGCCGCGGTGATCGGTGCAATGACTGCCAGTCGCCTGGGTGGTCAGCGGTCGGCGGTCAGGCGTTGCCGTGGCGGATCGTTTCGATGGTGGCGATCAGATGGTCGGCGATGCCCACGGGGTGGGCCGCCTCGATTTCGCGAATGCAGGTCGGGCTCGTGACATTCACTTCGGTCAGGTAGTCCCCGATCACGTCGAGACCGACAAAGACGAGCCCCCGCTTCTTCAACTCGGGGCCGACCTGGGCGGCGATCCAGCGGTCACGCTCTGTCAGCGGCCTGGCTTCGCCGCGTCCGCCTGCCGCGATGTTGCCTCTGACCTCATCGCCCTGGGGAATGCGCGCCAGACACCATGACACGGGTTCGCCGTTGATCATGAGGATGCGTTTGTCGCCGTGAATGATCTCGGGAATGTAACGCTGGGCCATGACCGGCCGGCTGCCATTGGCCGTCAGTGTCTCCAGCGTGGCGCCGATATTGGGGCCGCCGGCAGTGAGGCGGAAGATGCCCGCGCCGCCCATTCCGTCCAGCGGTTTGACGATGGCGTCATGGTGCTCGTGCACGAATGCGCGCAGGCGTGCCATGTCGGAGGACACGAGCGTCGGGGCCATGCAGTGGGGAAATTGCGTGGCGAAGACTTTTTCGTTGCAGTCGCGCAGGGACTGCGGTCGGTTGACCACCAGCACGCCTTCCTGTTCCGCCTTTTCCAGAAGGTAAGTGCTGTAGACGAAGTTCATGTCGAAGGGGGGATCCTTGCGCATCAGGATCACGTCCACTTCGCGGAGACGGCGGGCCTGGCGCTCGCCGCGGTGGAACCAGCGCTCGGGGTCTTCGAATACGTCGAGAGGCGCCATGTCGCCCCAGGCTTCGCCGTCACGAATGAAAAGGTCGCCCTGCTCCAGGTACCACAGCCGGTGGCCACGCGCCTGCGCGGCCCACAGGATGGCAATTGTGGAGTCCTTCTTGATCTTGATGGACTCGATGGGGTCCATCACCACGGCGATGTCGAGAGTCATGGCGTGCCTTTATCCGGTTGGTCGGGCGTTGACCCGACGGGGCAGTAGCCGGGCGCCGGCCGGAAGACGCGCGACCGACACCTGGCGATCAATGGATGCCGTATTCGTCGCGGTAACGGCGCACAGCGTCAAGGTGCTCCGCCATGCCGGGCTGTTCCTCGAGGTAGCTGACCAGGTGCTCGAGCGTGACGATGGAGATGACGGGAATCCTGAAATCGCGCTCGACCTCCTGGATGGCGGACAATTCGCCCTTGCCGCGTTCCTGCCGGTCCAGGGCGACGAACACTCCTACGGCCTGCGCCTGTGCCTGTGTGATGATCGTCATGACTTCACGGATGGCCGTGCCGGCGGTGATCACGTCGTCGATGATGACGACACGGCCGGCCAGAGGGGCTCCCACCAGCGTGCCGCCTTCGCCATGGTCCTTGGCCTCCTTGCGGTTGAAGCACCAGGGCTTGTCGATGACGTAGCGGTCGGCCAGCTGGATCGCCGCGGCGGCCACGAGCGGAATGCCCTTGTAGGCCGGCCCGAACAGAACATCGAAGGGAATGCCCGAGTCGCGGATCGCCTCGGCATAGAAGCGGCCAAGCTCGGCCAGGCCGGCGCCGGTATTGAACAGGCCGGCATTGAAGAAATAGGGGCTCTGGCGGCCGGATTTGAGGGTAAAGCTTCCGAACTTCAGGACGCCGAGGCGAAGGGCGAAGCCGATGAATTCCCGCTGGTAGTCACGCATGGGGCACATTGGGTGTGGTGGAGAAAAAGTGTCGGTATCATAGCGGCTCCCGATACCCCCCGCCATGAAGTGCAGGGCAATCCCTCCGCCCCGCGCCCTGCAGGCCGGCCGCCTTCCTGAAAGGACTCCCCATGCGCATTGCTTCTGCCAACCTCAACGGTATCCGTTCCGCCGCGAGCAAGGGCTTTTTCGAGTGGCTGGACACGGCAGGCATCGACGTTCTCTGTATCCAGGAAACCAAGGCCCAGGAGCACCAGCTGGACCTCCTGCACCGGCCGGACGGCTGGCATCACTATTTCTTCGACGCCGAGCGCCCGGGCTACAGCGGCACTGCCATTTTCAGTCGTGTGAAGCCGGATGCGGTGCGGACCGGCCTGGGATTCGAGCTTTGCGACACACAGGGCCGCTGGATCGAGGCCCAGTTCGGCGACCTTACGGTGGCCTCGCTCTATCTGCCGTCGGGCTCGGCTAACGACGAGGCGCAGGCGCGCAAGGATCATTTCCTGGAGCAGTTCATGCCCATGATGCGCAAATGGCGCAAGGCGGGGCGCTCCATGGTCATTTGTGGCGACTGGAACATCGCGCACAAGGAAATCGACATCAAGAACTGGAAGGGCAACCTGAAAAACTCCGGCTTCCTGCCGCATGAGCGGGCCTGGCTGACCACCTTGTTCGACGAGGTGGGCTGGGTGGATGCCTTTCGCGTGGTGAACCAGGAGGCGGAACAGTACACCTGGTGGTCCAATCGGGGTCAGGCCTACGCCAAGAATGTCGGGTGGCGCATCGACTATCACATCGTCACGCCCGACCTGAAGGACCGTATCCGGTCCACGAGCATTTACAAGGACCGCAAGTTCTCGGATCACGCACCGCTGATCCTCGACTACGACATCTGAATCCCGTCGGGGAGCGCCGTCACCCTCCGACATTGAAAGCGCCTGTCACCGCGGGTGAGCAGCGCCGCTGAGGAATCCGCATGAGTGAAAAGAAATTTACGGCCCCCGATGCGGCCACCGTGGCGCGCTGGCGCCAGGACATCGTCTTCTCCGAGGCCGTGAAAGGCTGTGAGTTCACCTTTCATACCACCTGGGGCATCTTCTCGCCGCGCACGGTCGATGAGGGATCACGGCTGCTGCTGGACCATATCGATGTGAATCCCGGCGACGACTGCATGGATGTGGGCTGTGGCTACGGCGTGCTGGGCATGACACTGGCCAGGCTGGCGCCCCAGGGGCGCACGCTGATGGTTGACAAGGATTTTGTCGCCGTGGACTACACCAGGCGCAATTGCGAGATCAACCGGCTGGGCAACACGGACGTGATGCTGTCCAACGGCTTCAACCAGGTGCCGAAGGACCGGCAGTTCGACCTGATCGTGTCCAATCTGCCGGCCAAGGTAGGCAACGAACAGCATTACCTCTACCTGTTCGACGCGTATGCGCACCTGAAGCCGGGGGGTCGCTTCGTGGTGGTCACCATCAACGGTCTGCGCGAGTTCATCTCGCGCACCTTCCGCGAGGTGTTCGGCAATTACGACAAGCTCAAGCAGGGCAAGACCTACACCGTCGCCCAGGCAATCAAGGAGGCCTGAGGGCGCTGACGCCGGCCCAGGCCTTGTCTTGCAGGGCTTGGGCTCAGGTCACCTTTTTCTCGCGCTGGACGAGTACGCCGGCCATCCAGGTGACGATCCCGCGGGGCAGGAGACGCACGAACAGGGGCATCGGCTTGTTCAGTATCCCGGTGACGACGACGCGGCGCCCGGCCCTGAGGGCGCAGAGGCCCGACGACGCCACGGTTTCCGGAGAGTCCATGAGTTTGGCCGCGAGCGTGCCCTTGTTGCCGGCGACGTCATGGAACGGCGTGTCGGTGGCGCCGGGGCATACCGCCGTCACGCGGATGCCGTTCCGGTTCTCTTCGGCCGCCAGTGCTTCGGTGAACATCAGCACATAGCTCTTCGTTGCGCCGTAGACGGCAAAGCGCGGGCAGGCCTGGAACGCTGCGACAGATGCAATGTTCATGATCCGGCCCTGGCGTCGCGCCCGCATGCCGGGGAGAACCGCGTGACAAAGTTCGGTAAGGGCCACGATGTTCAGCTGCATCATGCCCTGGATGCGATCCAGGGGCATGTCGGCGAAGGGGTCGTTGATACCAAAGCCGGCATTGTTGACGAGCGTGTCAACGGCAAGGCCGAGAGCGGAGACGGCCTCGATCAAGCGTGCGGCGGAACCCGGCTGCTCCAGGTCCAGGGCGATCACTTCGACGCGACGCGCGTGCCTTTGGCGCAAGTCGGCAGCGAGCGCCTCCAGCTTGTCGGCGCGACGGGCGACCAGCACGAGCGCCTGGTTTTCTTCTTGCGCCATTTGCCGGGCCAGGGCTTCACCGATGCCGCTGGAGGCGCCGGTGATCACGGTAGCGAGAGTGGGGGTGGCGGAGCCTTGCATGACAACCTCCTTGAAGGGCGGGTGGGGATGGCGCTATCCTGCGCATTAGTTCGATAGTTGTCAAACTATCAATCTATTGGATCGGCAGGGCAATGAGGGTCACGGGAAACCACATGAACATACTCATCGTTGGTGCGGGCGCAGTCGGGCAGGTATACGGGCGGCATCTTGCCCGGGCCGGGCACACCGTCACATTCTTCGTGAAG
>DASSUO010000102.1:0-17626 GCA_035706925.1 Moraxellaceae bacterium | reverse complement strand
CGCAGCGGCACGTTGTACTTGCCGGCAAATTCAACGGAGCGGATCTGCAGGACCTTGGAGCCCAGCGACGCCATCTCCAGCATTTCCTCGAACGTAATGCGATCCAGGCGCCGCGCCTGCGGAACTACTCGCGGGTCGGTGGTGTAGACACCGTCCACGTCGGTATAGATCTGGCACTCGTCCGCCTTGAGCGCCGCGGCCAGCGCCACGCCCGTAGTGTCCGACCCCCCACGCCCCAGCGTGGTGATGTTGCCGTCGGAGTCCACGCCCTGGAAGCCGGCAACGATTACCACGCGCCCCTTGGCCAGATCGCCGCGCATATTCGCATCATCAATGGCTTCGATGCGGGCCTTCGTAAAGGCGCTGTCTGTACGGATAGCCACCTGGCTACCGGTATACGAACGGGCATCGACGCCGATCTTCTTGAGCGCCATGGCGAGCAGCGCAATGGTGACCTGCTCACCCGTCGACACCATGACATCGAGCTCCCGGGGATCGGGATCAGGCGTAATGGCCTTGGCGAGGGCAATGAGCCGGTTCGTCTCGCCACTCATGGCCGACACGACGACCACAATATCGTCACCCTTTTCGCGCCAGCGCTTGACGCGCTGGGCCACTGCCTCGATGCGTTCGGGCGTGCCGACCGAGGTGCCACCGTATTTCTGTACGATCAGTGCCATTTTCTGTCTGTTTCCTTCAGCGCCTTCGCGCTAACCATTCAAATTCGTTGTTGCGGATTCCCCGAGCAGCCGACGGTCACTCGCGGAATGCGGGCCGGGAGCAATGTCATCACGCCCGCAGGGACCTTTCTTGCCCGCCCGCGAGTCGGCCGGAGGGCCAACCTGCAGGACCTGGCACGCTCAGAGGCGCCCCGTCACCCACCCCTGTACCGATGCCAGTGCTTCCGGAAGTTTTGCCACATCGGTCCCCCCGGCCTGCGCCATGTCAGGACGCCCCCCCCCTTTGCCGCCCACCTGCGCGGCAAGCGCACCTACCAACTCGCCGGCTTTAACCCTGGCGGTCAGGTCTGCGCTCACGCCCGCCACCAGGCTGACCTTGCCGTCGGCGACGGTCGCCAGGACGACGACGCTGGATCCGAGCTTGTTGCGCAACTGGTCCATGGTATCGCGCAACGTCTTGGGATCGACGCCCTCGAGACGCGCCGCCAACACCTTGGCACCGCCCACTTCGACAGCCTGCGTCAGGAGATCGTCCCCCGCCGACGCAGCGAGCTTCATCTTGAGTCGCTCCAGCTCCTTCTCGAGCTCACGATTGCGCTCGGACAGGGCTCGCACCTTGTCCGCCGCCTGAGCCACCGGCGCACGCACCACTGCGGCCACCTCGGCAAGAGCGCCCTCTTCCGCCGCCACATGCGCCAACGCACCCAGACCCGTTTTCGCTTCGATGCGGCGAACGCCGGCAGCGACACCGCCTTCGCTCACAATCTTGAACAGGCCGATATCGCCGGTCCGGGACACATGTGTGCCCCCGCAGAGTTCGATGGAAAATCCCGGCGTACCCATGGTGAGCACACGCACGGTGTCACCGTATTTTTCGCCGAACAGCGCCATGGCACCCTTGGCACGCGCCGCCTCGATGGCCATGAGCTCGGTGTCCACCGGCGTGTTGGCCAATACCTCTGCATTGACGATCTGCTCGATGGCAGCCAGTTGCTCAGGCTTGATGGCTTCCGGTTGCGAGAAGTCGAACCGCAAATAGTCAGCGCAGACGAGCGACCCCTTCTGCTGCACATGGGAGCCCAGCACCTGACGCAGGGCGGCATGGACGAGATGCGTGGCAGAGTGGTTGCGGCGGGTGGCATTACGCAGGTCGGCCTGCACTTCGGCATCGACCTGATCACCGATGCGCACGCTGCCGCGCGTCACCACACCATGGTGAAGATGCGCTCCCCCGGCCTTGCGGGTGTCACGCACCTCGAAGCGGTGGCCACCGACATCGAGGAAACCGGTATCGCCCGCCTGGCCGCCGGATTCGGCATAGAAAGGCGTTACATCGAGCACCACCACACCTTGCTCGCCTTCGTGCAGCGCTTCGACCTGGTCAGCGCCGCGGAACAGGGCCACTACGCGCCCACTGCCAACCGTGCTTTCATAGCCGGTGAAGCGGGTTTCGCCATCCACCTTGATCAGGGTGTTGTAGTCGAGATCGAACGCCGACGACGCGCGCGAGCGCTCGCGCTGCGCCGACATGGCCTTCTCGAAACCGGCTTCGTCCACCGACAGGCCGCGCTCGCGTGCGATGTCGGCGGTCAAGTCAACCGGAAACCCGTAGGTATCGTAAAGCAGGAAAACGGTCTCACCGGGAATGATGACTCCCTTGAGACCGGACAAATCCTGCTCAAGGATCTTCAATCCCTGCTCCAGCGTCTTGGCAAACTGCTCTTCTTCTCCACGCAACGTACGCTCCACGTGCGACTGCTGGATCCGCAGTTCCGGATAGGCCTCGCCCATTTCCCTGGCCAGCGCCGGAACAATCCGGTGGAAGAACGGGCCGGTGGCACCCAGCTTGTTACCATGACGACAGGCGCGACGAATGATGCGGCGCAGAACGTAGCCACGCCCTTCATTGGAGGGCGTGACGCCGTCGGCAATCAGGAAGGCGCAGGAGCGAATGTGGTCAGCGACCACCTTGAGAGAAGCCTGACCTTCATTCTTGCATCCGATTGCTGCCGCTGCCGCGTTCAGGAGCGACTGGAAGAGATCGATCTCATAATTCGCATGCACGTGCTGCATCACGGCGGAAATGCGTTCCAGCCCCATGCCGGTATCCACCGAGGGGGCCGGCAAAGGATGCAGCACGCCGTCCGCTGTACGGTTGAACTGCATGAACACGTTGTTCCAGATTTCGATGTAACGATCGCCGTCTTCATCGGGAGAGCCAGGAGGACCCCCGGCGATTTCAGGGCCGTGGTCGTAAAAGATTTCCGTGCAGGGACCGCAGGGACCGGTGTCGCCCATGGCCCAGAAATTGTCGGAGGCGTACTTGGCGCCTTTGTTGTCACCAATGCGGATGATGCGTGCAGCGGGCACACCCACCTCGTCCTTCCAGATGGCATAAGCCTCGTCATCGGTGGCATACACCGTCACCCACAGCTTTTCGGTGGGAATGCCGAGCCATGCCGGCGACGTCAGGAATTCCCAGGCATACGAGATGGCGTCGCGCTTGAAATAGTCGCCAAAGCTGAAGTTGCCAAGCATCTCGAAAAACGTATGGTGACGCGCGGTATATCCCACGTTCTCGAGATCATTGTGCTTGCCGCCGGCGCGCACGCATTTTTGCGAAGACACCGCACGCGTGTAGGCGCGCTTGTCCAGCCCGAGGAAGCAGTCCTTGAACTGGTTCATCCCGGCATTGGTGAACAGCAGGGTCGGATCATTGGCAGGAATGAGCGAGCTGGAGGCCACACGGGTGTGACCCTTTTCTTCGAAGAAACGGAGAAAGGCTTCGCGAATGGCGGCGCTTTTCATTCAGGGCTCCGGACAAGGCCGCCCGGATCGAGCGCCGGGCGTAGCCAAAAGACCGGGCATTATACCGGCACAAGCGCCTGATTCGTAGGGGAAAAACGGGGGTGCCACGACCGGAGGGACACACCGGGACCGGCCGACAATGACGTGACGCCGACAAGGCACACGCCCAAGCCCCCCTTAATGAGATGATGGGGGCGGTGACTCCGTGGATTCCGCCCGAATGCCCTGAGATCAGTCGTCGCCAGCGACGTCACACCGGAGCGCGATGGCGCAGTCCGCACCACCGAACCCCCGATACTGGAGGAAGCGCAGCTGCCGGGCCTTTTCCCGGGGGTCGGAGGGCAGCGTACGCCCGAATCGCCCCTGACGGACCTCGACCGCCCGCTGCGACCAGTCATAGCCACTAGCCGCCAACGCGGCACTCACCTGCTCCGGATCCAGCCCGCGCGTGCGCAAGTCGACCGCAATAGAGCGGGGGCCGTAACCCTTCTCTGCCCTGCTGCGGACAAATACCTCTGCAAAACGCTCATCAGACTGAAGCCGACGCTCCGAAAGCTCGTCCAGGATGGCATGGACGTCGGACGACGTCCCGCCGCTCTCTGACAATTTACGCTCCAGCTCTACCCGTGAATGCTCCCGTCGCGACAGCATTGCAAGCGCCTTACCCCGCAAAGAGTCAGGGGTGGGAGGGGCGACGGAGTCATTTTCCGCCGCCCGCACGGACTCAGGCGTTGACGTCCGCTTCATCGTATCCGTCCAGGTCGTCATCCCCCGCTGCTACCGGGGCAACGTCGCCGATCAGCTGCTCGCGGATCTGCTTTTCGATGTCCTGGGCAATGGCCGGATTCTCATCCAGGAACTTGCAGGCATTGCCCTTGCCCTGACCGATCTTGCTGCCCTGATAGGCGTACCAGGCCCCCGACTTCTCGACGAGACCCAGTTTGACACCCAGATCCACCACTTCGCCCAGACGATTGATGCCGTGGCCATAAAGAATCTGGAACTCCGCCTCCTTGAAGGGGGGCGCCACCTTGTTCTTGACGACCTTGACGCGGGTCTCGGAGCCCACCACTTCTTCACCCTCCTTCACCGCACCGGTACGACGGATATCCATGCGCACGGAGGCATAGAACTTGAGTGCATTACCGCCGGTAGTGGTTTCCGGATTGCCAAACATGACGCCGATCTTCATGCGGATCTGGTTGATGAAGATCACGAGGGTATTGGAGCGCTTGATGTTGCCGGTGATTTTGCGCAGGGCCTGGGACATGAGACGAGCCTGAAGCCCCATGTGCGAGTCCCCCATCTCGCCTTCGATTTCGGCGCGCGGCGTGAGCGCGGCCACCGAGTCCACGACGATGACATCGACCGCACCGGAGCGCACCAGCATGTCGGTGATTTCCAGCGCCTGCTCACCGGTATCCGGCTGCGACACCAGCAGATCTTCCACCCTCACGCCCAGCTTGGCGGCATAGGAAGGATCAAGGGCATGTTCGGCATCGACAAAGGCAGCCGTACCACCCGCACGCTGACACGCCGCGATGACCTGCAGGGTCAGCGTCGTTTTACCGGAAGATTCCGGACCGTAGATCTCGACGATGCGGCCGCGCGGCAACCCGCCAATGCCCAAGGCGATGTCCAGACCCAGAGAACCCGTCGAAATGGAGGGAATGCTTCCGGAGGCGGGGTGGTCGCCCAAGCGCATCACGGAGCCCTTGCCGAACTGCTTTTCAATCTGGGAAAGGGCGGCGGTAAGCGCCTTGCGTTTGTTCTCATCCATCTCGAGCTCTCCAGGAATCAATGTGACGGGTACGTTGCGTAAAATGAATTGCTGTCCATGCGTACAGTATTGTTACACGCCCTTTCCGGGACGCGCAAGCATGAGCAGTGCATGAAGCCGATGCAGGGAAGTTTCCACGGTGGCGCGACGAATTGTGTCGCGGTCACCCTTGAAATGATGGCACTCACTCACGGTGCCGCCGGGACCGGCCCAGGCAATCCAGACCGTTCCCACCGGTTTGGTTGCGGTGCCGCCGCCGGGGCCGGCGACGCCCGTCACCGCCAGTGCCCAGTCAGTACCGGCCCGCCGCCGCGCACCTTCGGCCATGGCACGTGCCACCGCCTCGCTCACAGCCCCCTGCGCCGCGATAAGCGCCGCCTCGACGCCGAGATCTTCGGTCTTTGCTGCATTCGAGTACGTGACCCAGCCCCGGTCGAACCAGGTGGAACTGCCCGCGACGCGCGTGATGGCCTCGGCGATGCCCCCCCCCGTGCAGGACTCTGCAGTGGCGAGCCAGGCCCCGCCGGCGCGCAATCCCTCGCCTATGCGGGCAGCGAGTTCGGTAAGGGGGTCAGACATGGAGTCTCCTCAGGAATCAGCACGGAGAGGGCGGCCAGTAACGGCACGACGATGGCGTGTGCACACGATAGCCCGGTCCCCGCGGCACGGCCATACGACAAACCGGAGAGACACGCGCCCACTGGCCGCGGGCGGCGTCTCTTACGTATCATCCCCCGCTTCCCAATGCGCCGCCGCACGTCATGACTCCTGACAGCCTCAACGACCACACCCCCATGATGCAGCAGTACCTGCGCATCAAGGCCGAACACCCGCATGAACTGGTGTTCTACCGCATGGGCGACTTCTACGAGCTGTTCTTCGACGATGCCGTCCGGGCGGCGAGACTGCTGGACATCACGCTTACGGCCCGCGGCAAATCGGCCGGCCAGCCGATTCCCATGGCCGGCGTCCCCTTCCACGCCGCCGAATCCTATCTTGGCAAGCTGACGCGCCTCGGCGAGTCGATAGTGATCTGCGAGCAGGTTGGCGACCCCGCCACCAGCAAGGGGCCGGTGGAGCGCAAGGTGATGCGCATCGTCACGCCGGGAACGGTCAGCGATGAAGCGTTCCTCGACGAGCGCCAGGACACGTTGCTCTGTGCGGTCTCCCGGGACGACGTGCAACTCGGACTGGCGAGCATGGATCTCGCCGGCGGGCGCTTCTCCGTGCAGACGGTGGACACCGAGAGCGAACTGATTGCCGAACTGGCCCGACTGAATCCTGCCGAACTGCTGATTGCCGAGGACAGCCCCTTGCTCCCGCTCCTGCAGGACCGGCGCGGACTGCGCAAGCGCCTGCCCTGGGAGTTTGATGCCGACGCCGCCGAACGTGCGCTCTGCAGCCAGTTCCAGGTGCATGACCTGCTGGGCTTCGGCTGCACAGGAATGCCCCAGGCCATTGCCGCCGCCGGCGCACTACTGTCCTATGCCAGGGAAACGCAGCGTACGGCACTCCCGCATTTGCGCGGCCTTCGCGTGGACTCGGGCCTGGATACGCTGCAAATGGATCCTGCCACTCGCCGCAATCTCGAACTCACGCAAAACCTGGCGGGCGAGTTCGACCACTCGCTTGCCTGGGTCCTCGACAATTGCGCCAGCGCCATGGGCAGCCGCCTGTTGCGGCGATGGCTGCATCGACCGCTGCGTGACCATGACACCTTGCGCCGTCGCCAGCAGTCCGTGGGTGAGCTGCAACAGAACTACCGCTTCGAGCCCCTTCGCGATGCACTCCGCGACGTCGGTGACGTGGAGCGCATCCTCTCGCGCATCGCGCTGCGGTCGGCCCGTCCCCGCGACCTGTCGCGCCTGCGGGATACGCTGGCGCTCCTGCCCCTGATCCAGACACAGTTGCGCTCCCTCGAAGGCGTCCACCTGCGCGATCTCGCACAGCACATCGGCGAATACCCGGCACTGGTGGATGTACTGACGCGTGCCGTCATCGATGTGCCGCCCCTCGTGATACGTGATGGCGGCGTGATCCGTGAAGGATACGATGCCGATCTCGACGAGCTGCGCGGCATCAGCGCCAATGCCGGCGACTACCTGCTGAAACTTGAGCAGCAGGAACGCGAAGCGACGGGAATCGCCACACTGAAAATCGGCTACAACCGGGTCAGCGGCTACTACATCGAACTGACCCGTGCGCAGGCGGAAAACGCACCCGCCCATTTTATCCGGCGTCAAACGCTCAAGAACGCCGAACGCTTCATCACGCCTGAACTCAAGGTCTTTGAAGACAAGGCACTGTCGGCTTCTGCCCGTGCGCTGGCGCGTGAAAAGGCCCTGTACGACGACCTGCTGGAACAGTTGGTCGGCCACCTGGCCGCCTTGCAGCAAAGCGGCGAGGCCCTGGCTGAACTCGACGTACTCGCCAATTTCTCGGAGCGCGCGTGTCAGCTTGGGCTGGCCTGTCCCGAGCTCGTCGTCGAACCCGGCATCCAGATCGATTCAGGACGCCACCCTGTTGTCGAAAAGGTGCTGGACGGCCCTTTCACGCCAAATTCGGTGAGCCTGTCACCCGAGCGACGCATGCTCGTCATCACGGGCCCCAACATGGGGGGCAAGTCCACGTTCATGCGCCAGACTGCGCTGATCGTGCTGCTTGCCCATGTCGGCAGCTTTGTTCCAGCAGCAAGCGCGCGCATCGGTCCTGTCGACCGCATCTTCACCCGCATCGGCTCATCGGACGACCTCGCCGGGGGCCGTTCGACGTTCATGGTGGAGATGACCGAGACGGCGAATATCCTGCACAACGCGACGCCCTGCAGCCTCGTCCTCATGGACGAGGTGGGTCGCGGGACCAGCACCTTCGACGGCCTGTCGCTGGCATGGGCAGCCGCAGACTATCTTGCGCGGGAAATCCGGGCGCTGACCCTCTTTGCCACTCACTATTTCGAACTCACGACGCTGCCAGAGCTGGATGACGGAGTGGTGAATGTGCATCTGGCCGCCGCTGAGCATGGCGAGCGCATCCTGTTCCTGCACAGCGTGAAGGAAGGCCCTGCAAGCCAGAGTTACGGCCTGCAGGTCGCACAACTTGCCGGCATCCCCGGTCCCGTCATCGAGAATGCTCGCCGCAAGCTGGCGCAACTCGAGAATCAGGAGGTGCGGGCACAGTTGTCACCCGTCGCCTCACCTCCTGACCGCCCGGTCCAGAACGACCTGTTCGCCAGTGGCCCGAGTGCCGCGGAACGACGCCTCGCGGCAATCGACCCCGACCAGCTGACCCCGCGTGAAGCGCTGGACCTGCTCTACGCGCTGAAGAAGCTGGTTTGACCGGCCAGGTTTCCTGATTTGAGTCAGCAGGATTATCGATGATCCTGTCCGACCGGTCTGATTGCCTCGAACCGGGGTGGCCAGTAGACTAGCGGCCGATTTTCGACTCCCCATCAGGTAGGTCCAGCATGACGTTCGTCGTCACCGAGAACTGCATCAAGTGCAAATACCAGGACTGCGTGGAAGTCTGTCCGGTGGACTGCTTCTATGAAGGCCCGAATTTCCTCGTGATCCATCCGGACGAGTGCATCGACTGTGCGCTGTGTGAACCGGAATGCCCGGCCAATGCCATCTTCTCGGAAGACGAGCTGCCGGCTGACCAGAAGGAATTCATCCAGATCAACGCTGAGCTCGCAGAGGTGTGGCCCAACATCACTCAAAAGGGTGAGGCGCCTGCCGATGCCAAGGAATGGGACGGCAAGCCCGGGAAGAAAGGATTGCTGGAGCGCTGAGCTCCCACCGACGAAAAAGGCAGCCACGGGCTGCCTTTTTTTTGCGCGCGCACCGGAAAAACCCGTCAAGGAGCCATCCTTCGACCTCCCGGACGCTCTTCCCTCTGACGCCCCCTCCTGGTGTCGCCGGAGAACATTACCGGCAAAACCGGTACAGCCGGAATGGATGCGAAGCCCAAAATAAAAAGGGGCGCTAATGCGCCCCTCGGTGGAATCCCAGGCATCCTACCCGTTGATTCCCACAATCCCTGTTCTCTTCCTTTAGCTTGCCATCCTGGCAAGAGTCCTTTTCGTCCGGTCGCGTCCTGCGACATGAGTAAATAGTATCAATGGCTGGGGTTGCCTCAAGGGCCGGATCAGATCCCGAGGACGCCTCCGGCCCGCAAACCAAAAACACTTTTTATTTAAATTCAATAAGTTATAACTCAAATACCGCTCTAGAAGCCGGGACTTTTCAGACTTTACCTACACCTTTTGTGCGAAATATCTCACGCGCGGATCAGTCAATATCTCAAAACCAGCTCGTTTGTCCCTGCCGCCCTGCGTGAGTCAGGTCATGCTCTGCTGATAGTTCGCGATGCCGATCCGGCCAACCAGCTCCAGTTGCGTTTCCAGCCAGTCGATATGCTCTTCTTCGCCCGCCAGAATCCTGCTGTAGAGGTCACGCGAACCATAGTCACCCACCTGCTCGCAATGCGCGATGGCCTGCTTGAGGTCCGGATGGGCCTGGAGTTCCAGCCTGAGATCGCAGCGCAGGATCTCCTCGACATTTTCCCCGATGTACAGCTTGTTCATTGCCTGAAGGTTGGGCAATCCCTCCAGAAAGAGAATGCGCTCGATCAGCAGGTCGGCATGCTTCATTTCATCGAGCGACTCGGCGTACTCATGTTCGCCGAGTTTGCTCAGTCCCCAGCCGCGGTACATGCGGGCATGAAGGAAGTACTGGTTAATCGCGGTCAGCTCGTTCACCAGCACCTTGTTGAGGTAGGTAATGACCTGGGTGTCGCCTTTCATGAGCCGTTCCTCCTGCTGTGAGTGGAGAGCAACGGAAGCATCGAGGGCAGCTTAGCAGAAGAATCCGGGGGAGCCGGGAACGAGCGGGCGGACGAGGCGCATCAGGCCGCACCGGACAATTGGCATGCCTGCTGCTGCAGGGCCTTATCCATGACTTCGCGACAGGAATTGGCACAACGCCCGCATTGCGTAGTGACACCGAGATCATTCCGAAGGTCGCGCATGCGACAGCACCCCCGCTCTACCGCCTCGCGGATCTGACTGTCGGTTACCGCCTTGCAGATGCAAATGTACATGGTCGCGCCCCGGCAATGAGAATAATTATCATTTAATTCAAGGGCGCCAACAAGCGGGGCAGGCCCCGCCCCTGACGAGCGGCCCCGCCGCCATTCAGCATTCGGGGGGCCTGGGCCGTCACGCGGCAAAAAAAAAGCCCACATCATGTGGGCTTAACAGGGGTACAACCAGGATTTACTGCCGTTCGAGGAGATTGCCAGTGCGGCGAAGCCGTCACTGCATGGGGACATAATGGCTGTGGTCCGGCCCAGAGTCTGTTGGGGAGCTGTGTCTCCCTGTTAAGGAGTGTTATCGACGCTGACGCCCTTTTGCCGTCGGGCGTGCCTCAGGCTCTGCCGTACCGGCCACCGGAACGTGAAGCTGGCACCGCCGAGCTCCGCGCTACGCGAGACCTCGACACTGCCCCCATGCCAGAACGCGATGCGCTGCACGATGGACAGGCCAAGCCCGTATCCGCCCGAGGCGCGTGTGCGACTGTCATCCAGCCGGGCAAAGGGCTCGAAGATGCGCTCGCGATCTTTCTCCGGGATACCCGGGCCATCATCCTCCACCCGCAACCAGGCGGAGTTGCCTTTTACGCCAGCCGACAGGCGCACGGTTGACCGCGCATAGCGAACGGCATTGCCCGCCAGGTTTTGCAGGATACGGTGGAGGTAACGCGCTTCTGCCTCTGCTTCGGCATCCGGCTGCTCGACAACGACGTCGATCCGGTGGGGTGTATTCAGGGCGCGCGTTTCCTGCCCCACACGCTCCAGCAACGGACGCAACGTCACCGGCTCACACGTGAGCGCAAGGGTGCCCTGCTCCAGTTTCGCGTAGGTCAGGATCTCGTCGATCAGCAGATTCAACTGATCGACATCCTGATCCAGCAAGAGCAGTCGCTCGTGCCGCTCCTCAACGTCTTCGGTATCGGCAAGCATTTCCATGCCGAAGCGCAGGCGCGCCACCGGTGTCCGCAGCTCGTGCGAGACTGCACGTGTCATCTCGCGCTGTGAGTCGATCAGACGCTGGATATGCTCCGCCATTCCGTTGAATGCGTGAGCCAACTGGCTGACTTCATCGGAGCCCTGCACCTGTGCACGCGCCGACAGGTCTCCCCCCCGGATGTTGCGCACGGCGAGCTCCATCTTTTTCAGCTTGCGCTCGAGAGGATGAATGATGAAATAAGCCGCGATGGTGATGATGGACAGCACCGCAACCGCCACCATGAGGACGAGCTGCATGGGCATCCAGTCAAAGATGTAGAGCGGCCCCATCACCAGCACGCGATCCGCATCCGGCAGCGGCGCCACGATGCGCAGGGACGAGTTGCGGGTCCCCGAGCCTTCCTTCAGCACCAGCACCACCTCATTGCGGCGAATGCGGGCCTGCTGGTCCCGGTCCAGTGCCGCCTTGGACAGGGGCATCAGCAAGACAGGATAGGGAAAGAAGCGCTGCAGCTCCTGGATACGCTGCTCCTCGTGACCGGGATAATGGCCAAGCTCCTCGAGGAAAAAGACCGCGAGTGCCTTTGCCTGCTGTTCAGACACCTTGGACATTCGCGTCTTGATATAGGCCTCTTCACGGCCGGGAATGCGCGAATAGATGTCGGCATAGTTCTGCTGCTCGTTGGAGCGGAACACGGCGCGGCCATCGGCCATGTGGGCGCGTTCATCGTCGGTGAAGTTTTCAATGTTGCCAGGGACGATACTGATGGCGTTGTCCATCACCCTGCTGGCTTCGGCCAGCCATGCCGTCCGCGCCTCCCCCTGCTGCCGCGAAATGCCGAGGGCAATCAGATGGAAAATGCCCGTCGCCATGCTTTCGCGATAACTGTCGGCGCGCTGGTCATTGATGGTCTGGATGAAACCCCAGGCAAGCATTGCCACTGCCGCGATGACCAGCAGGATACCGCCATAGATTCGTACGAATATGCTGCTGGGCATGCGAGGGCTCAAAAGGCGTCAGGCGGATTCCTTGACGAAGAGGTACCCCTTGCTTCGCACGGTCTTGATGCGACGCGGATTCTCGGGGTCATCCCCGATCTTGGGGCGGATACGCGAGATGCGGACGTCAATGGAGCGGTCCTGTCCATCGTATTCAATGCCGCGCAGGCGTTCGAAGATGTCCTCGCGAGAGAGGATCCGGCCGGCATTGGAGGCCAGCAGCCACAACAAGTCGTATTCGGCGCTGGTGAACTCGACCGGCGTGCCGTTCAGGATGACCGACCGGGCCCCGTTATCGATGACCAGCTCACCGAAATCCAGGCAGCTCGGTACTTCTTCGGCCACCTTGTCGGACCGGCGCAGGAGCGCGCGGATGCGGGCGAGCAAGACACGCGGCTGGGCCGGCTTGGACACATAGTCGTCAGCCCCCATCTCCAGCCCCAGCACCTGGTCCATGTCTTCGGCACGGGCCGTAAGCATGAGGATGGGCTGCTTGTATCCCTGGGCGCGGACCTCGCGGCAGACCGACAAGCCGTCGCTGCCCGGAAGCATGATGTCCAGCACGACCATGTCAGGCTGATCGTCGATGATGCGTCGGATCGCACGGGTACCGTCCGCCTCCACCCCGACCTCCAGGCCGTTGCGGATAAGGTACTCCTGCGTAAGGGACGCAAGACGCTCGTCATCCTCCACTATCAGCACCCGCGGCAGCTTCTCAGTCGTCTGAGTCATTCCGGTAAATCCTTTGAAAACAGGTAGATAGGGAGAACGGTGGCGCCCGGCAACAATGTAACTGACGCGATCATACGAATTGTAAACGCCATCCCCAAGGCGGGATAACCAAATAACTACAAGACAGGCCCGCGGGATCATGCCCCTGGCGCCGGCAATCCCGGGTGAATCGAGGGGAAGATTGCGATTGACGACGCCTCCTGCCAGGGCGACTGATGGTCACGGATTGACCACTATATATAGTGTCCACACCGGATGCCTCGTCACGACAGGCCGGATGGGTCGGCTCCCGGCAGTTACCCACGTCCGGCCCACAACTTATCCACATACTTATCCCCTGACGTCGTACTTGCGGGTTACGCATAAACGGCTTATCTTGTAGCAACAGAGAGAAATCGACACCATATGTTGCGTTGTGAGCCGTCAGCACACTTTCACCAGCCACCGACATTACGAGAACAATATCGGGTGAAAGTACCAGGGTTTACCGCATCCAGCACCGTTCCAGAGGGATTTCCGGGGCCTTGAAGGCCGATCGCAGCGGACAGCGATACCCCTAGATGTAGTGGTTCGCTTCCGCAATGGAACTCCCTCACTGACCGGGCACAACGCAGGGTCGGCTCTCGTTTCTTTTTTTTCGCTCCTTCAACCTTGCCAGCGGGAAGCCACATGTACACGGAAACGACTTCTTCTTCGGGTAACCCCGTCGCCCCCACTCCGGCCGGCTCCGAGGCCACCAGCGTACTCGCCACCGCCCCCGGTACACTGCGCGTCATCAAGCGCAATGGAACCGTCGTGCCTTACGACGAGTCCAAGATCAGCGTCGCCATTACCAAGGCCTTCCTGGCCGTGGAAGGTGGCAATGCGGCCGCCAGCTCGCGTATTCACGAGACCGTGGCGCAGCTGATGGCGCAGGTGACGGCCACCTTCAGGCGCCGCATGCCCACCGGCGGCACCGTGCACATCGAGGAAATCCAGGACCAGGTGGAACTGGCCCTGATGCGCTCCAGCGAACAAAAGGTTGCCCGCTCTTACGTGCTCTACCGCGAGGAGCGTGCCCGCGCCCGCGAAGCTGCCCAGAAGACCGCCCCCAAGACCCAGACCACGCTGACCGTGACTGGAGACGACGGCGCCCGCAAGCCGCTGGACATTGCCCGCCTGGAAGACCTGGTCAGCACCGCCTGCCAGGGACTGGAGGGTGTGGATGCCCAGGCCATCGTCGAAGACACGCTGAAAAACCTCTATGACGGCGTGAAGGAAAGCGACATCAACACGACGATGGTGATGTGTGCCCGCGTGATGATCGAGCAGGAGCCGAATTACACCTACGTCACGGCTCGCCTGCTGATGGACCACCTGCGTGCCGAGGCCCTGTCCTTCCTCGGTGTTGCCGCGTCCGCCACCCAGGGCGACATGGTCCGTCACTATCCGGAAGCGCTGCGCCGCTACATTGCCAAGGGCATCGAGCTGGAACTGCTGGCTCCCGAACTCGCCACTTTCGACATTGCCCGCCTGGGTGCCGCACTGAAGCCGGAGCGTGACTTCCAGTTCACCTATCTCGGCCTGCAGACCCTGTACGACCGCTATTTCATTCACTCGAACGACACCCGCTTCGAGCTGCCGCAGGTGTTCTTCATGCGCGTGGCCATGGGCCTGTCGATGAACGAGAAGGATCGCGAAGCGCGCGCCATCGAGTTCTACAACCTGATGTCGACCTTCGACTACATGGCGTCCACCCCGACCCTGTTCAACTCCGGCACCCTGCGTCCGCAGCTTTCCAGCTGCTACCTGACCACCGTGCCCGATGACCTCGACGGCATCTTCGGCGCCATCCACGACAACGCCATGCTCTCCAAGTGGGCTGGCGGCCTGGGCAATGACTGGACCCCGGTGCGCGCGCTCGGCACCTACATCAAGGGCACCAACGGCAAGTCACAGGGCGTCGTGCCTTTCCTGAAGGTGGCCAACGACACCGCCGTCGCCGTGAACCAGGGTGGCAAGCGCAAGGGCGCCGTGTGCGCCTACCTGGAAACCTGGCACCTCGACATCGAGGAGTTCCTGGAGTTGCGCAAGAACACCGGTGACGATCGTCGCCGTACGCATGACATGAACACCGCGAACTGGGTCCCCGACCTGTTCATGAAGCGCGTGTTCGACGATGCCGAATGGACCCTGTTCTCGCCGGCCGATACCCCGGACCTGCATGACCTCTATGGCCAGGCCTTCGAGAAGCGCTATGCCGAGTACGAACAGAAGACCCGCGAAGGCAAGCTCCGGCTGTTCAAGCGCGTGCGCGCCCAGGACCTCTGGCGCAAGATGCTCTCGATGCTGTTCGAGACCGGCCACCCCTGGATCACCTTCAAGGACGTGTGCAACCTGCGCTCGCCGCAGCAGCATGTGGGTGTGGTGCACTCGTCCAACCTGTGCACGGAAATCACGCTGAACACCAGCATCGATGAAATCGCGGTCTGCAACCTCGGCTCCATCAACCTGGTCAACCACGTGACGGCCGCGGGCCTGGACGTCGAGAAGCTGAAGGCCACGGTGAAGACCGCCGTTCGCATGCTCGACAACGTGATCGACATCAACTATTACGCTGTTCCGCAGGCGCGCAAGTCCAACCTGCGCCACCGCCCGGTCGGCCTCGGCATCATGGGCTTTCAGGACGCGCTGTACGTGCAGCAGATCGCCTACGGCTCCGATGCCGCCGTGAAGTTTGCCGACACCTCGATGGAAGTGATCAGCTACTACGCCATCGACGCCTCTGTTGACCTGTCGGTGGAACGTGGCAGCTACTCCACCTATGAAGGCTCGCTGTGGAGCAAGGGCGTGCTGCCCATTGACTCCCTGAAGTACATCGCCGAGCAGCGCGGTGAAAACTACGTCGACGTGAACCTGTCCACCACCATGGACTGGAACACTGTGCGTACCCGCGTGCAGACGGTCGGCATGCGCAACTCCAACGTGATGGCGATTGCCCCGACGGCGACGATCTCCAATATCTGCGGCGTGTCGCAGTCCATCGAGCCGACGTACCAGAACCTGTACGTGAAGTCGAACCTGTCGGGTGAGTTCACCGTGGTGAACCCCTACCTGGTGAATGAGCTCAAATCACGCGGTCTCTGGGACAACGTGATGGTCAACGACCTCAAGTACTACGACGGCTCCGTGCAAAAGCTGGACCGCATCCCGGCCGACCTCAAGGCGATCTACGCGACCGCCTTTGAAGTGGAGCCGAAGTGGCTGGTGGACGCCGCCTCGCGTCGCCAGAAGTGGATCGATCAGGCGCAGTCGCTGAACCTGTACATCAACAATGCCTCTGGCAAAAAGCTGGACGTGACCTACCGCATGGCCTGGTACCGTGGTCTCAAGACCACCTACTACCTCCGTGCCATTGGTGCCACCGCCGCAGAAAAGTCCACCATTTCGGACGGTGCGCTGAATGCGGTAAAGGCAACGGTGACGGAAGTGATGGAAGCCGCGCCGGTGGCAGCACCCGTGCCCAAGGCGTGCTCCATCGACAACCCGGATTGCGAGGCGTGCCAGTAAGCAGGTTGCCGGCTTGAGGTAACTCAAGCCGGCAACCTCAATCAGGCGACGACAACGCAAGCACAAATCGGCCAATGTCAGCGCATGCAGTCGTTTTTCAGGTAACGATGCGCGACATCGAAAAAGAAAGCACGAGGACGAAATGATTTCCTGGGATGATTACAATGAGGACGAGAAGACCTCTGCCAAAGCACCGGCTGCGCCGACAGGAGCTGCGCAAGCAATTCCGCACGCAGCAACTCCGGCGACACCAGCAGTGGCATCTGCTGCGCCAGCTCCAGCTCCCGCTGCCCCTGTTGCCACCGCTCTGGCCGGAGCCCTTGGCAACGTCGCCCACCCTGCCGCCGTCATCGACGGCGCCCTCAGCCAGCTGAAGCAGGAAGACGCCATTGCCGAGGGAGACGCCAAAGTCCGCGCTGCCGCCTCGCTGGCGAAGATGGATGTGGCACCGGGACTGGAAGAACTCGAAATGGGCGCCGCCCGTGTGCAGGTCGATGACAAGCGCATGATCAATTGCCGCGCCGACCTCAACCAGCTGGTGCCCTTCAAGTACGAGTGGGCCTGGCAGAAGTACCTGGACGGCTGTGCGAACCACTGGATGCCCCAGGAAGTGAACATGACCAAGGACGTGTCCATGTGGAAGTCCGCGGACGGGCAGCTGTCCGATGACGAACGCCGCATCGTGATGCGCTCGCTGGGCTTCTTCTCCACGGCCGACTCGCTGGTGGCCAACAATCTGGTGCTGGCCATTTACCGCCTGATCACCAACCCGGAGTGCCGCCAGTACATCCTGCGCCAGAGCTTCGAAGAGGCCATCCACACGCATGCCTACCAGTACTGCATCGAGTCGCTGGGCCTGGACGGCGGTGAAGTGTTCAACATGTACCGTGAAGTCCCGAGCGTCGCCCGCAAGGCCGCCTGGGGCCTCAAGTATACGCAGGCCCTCGGTGATCCCACGTTCACGACCGGCACCCCGGAGACCGACAAGGCACTGCTGCGCAACCTGATCGCGTTCTACTGCGTGCTGGAGGGTATCTTCTTCTACTGCGGCTTC